>CAVLCM010000026.1:0-18269 GCA_963661625.1 bacterium | reverse complement strand
GTCTATAAGTAGAGTGGACGTACGTCTATAAGTAGAGTGAACGTACGTCATTAAAAAGGGTGGACGTACGTCGTTAGATGAAGCCTTCTACGAGTAACACGTAACTCGTTGATTTTCAATATGCGCCATTTGGTGGTGCAAGAAAGTGATGAAGTCAACAGAAAAAGCTGAAAGCCTTGCAATCCTTAGGGGGACTGCAAGGCTTTCAGCCTATATCATTGGCCGCAAGCGGCACAGCGTGTTTACTTGATGAGTTCGTCGAGCTTCTGAGCTACGCCCTCTGCGCCCAGTCCGCTGGCAATGATTTTGCCGTCGGGGCCGATGAGGAGCGTAGCGGGAATGGCGTTGATGCCATAAGTACGGCCGGCTTCGCTTTCCCAACCTTTAAGGTCGGAGAGGTGGTGCCAAGGCAGGGCGAGTTTGTCAACAGCACCCTTCCAAGCAGCCTTGTCGTTGTCGAGCGAAAGGCCAACGATGTCGAAGCCCTTGTCCTTGTACTTTTCGTAGAGAGCCTTCACGGCCGGCATAGACTGGCGGCAGGGACCGCACCACGATGCCCAGAAGTCGATGAGAACGTATTTGCCGTTGCCCACATATTCGGAGAGCTTGTGCGTTTTGCCGTCGAGGTCGGAGAGTTCGAGGTCGGTGAACTGCGAGCCGGGTACCTGGCGCTTCCAACCCTCAATGCTCTTCTTGACGCGTGACATGAGAGCCGTGGTCATGTAGACAGGATTTCCCTCCTCGGCAAGGCTAATCACGTCGGCCTTGTCCATCATGCTGGCCACCTGCGAGAGGAACAGGGCCGGAAACTTCATCGACTTGTTTTCGCGGCAGCACTGCTTCGTGTAGGAGAGGATGGTCTTTTCGCACTCCTCCATGCCAGTCTCAATGCGCTTCATCACGCTGTCGGGGATTTCCTTATTGGCACGGCGGTATTCGTAGTATTCGGCGCTGAGGGCGCGTTCGCGAGCCATATAGGGCGAGAAGCGAGCCGACCAGGCCGTGAGGCTGTCGTTCTCGGCCGTACCCGTGGAGGTCTCCTTGGAGAAGTCGACCGTCACGTCGCCGTCGAGGATTACGCCCACGCCAACCTTATCGTCGGCAACGACGTAGCCAAAAATGTTGTCGCCGGCCTCGCCCGTAACGGTGAACTTGCCGTTGGCCACAACGGCGCTGTCGGGACGCTGTTGCGCGCCGTAGCGTTGCAGGTAGACTACCTTCGTACCCTCGGGAACATTGCCCGAAACGGTGAACTTCTGCGCCGCGGCCGGCACAGCGAGCATGGCACAGAGTGCCAAAGCGTATGTTTTCATGCTGTAATGGTTTTGGTTGTTCTAATGGTTGCCAAAAGCCTTTCGCCGCAAGCCCTGAGCCGTTCGGACGGGGCTGCGAGATTGGCGTTTTCGGTGGGCAAAGCTAAGCATTTCCAGCTAAAATGCTTACTTTTGCGGCATAATAAAGCACAAACGACACACTACTACGTCATGGAAAAAAGCGACAGCGTTGTAATTATTCCTACTTACAACGAGAAAGAGAATATTGAGAACATCATTCGCGCCGTACTGTCACTGCCCGAACACGCCTTCCACATCCTTGTTATTGACGACGGTTCGCCCGACGGCACAGCCGACATCGTGAAGGGACTGATGGCAGACGAGTTTAAGCACGAAGTGCACCTCGTTCAGCGCACAGGAAAGCTGGGCCTCGGCACGGCTTACATCGCCGGCTTCAAGTGGGCCTTGGAACACGGCTACGAATACATCTTCGAGATGGACGCCGACTTCAGCCACGCCCCCAAAGACCTGCCACGCCTCTACAACGCCTGCGCCAACGAAGGCTACGACGTGGCCGTAGGGTCGCGCTACGTGAGCGGCGTGAACGTGGTGAACTGGCCCATGGGCCGCGTATTGATGAGCTACTACGCCTCGAAGTACGTGCGCATGGTTACGGGCGTGCCTCTCCACGACACCACGGCGGGATTTGTTTGCTACCGCCGCAAAGTGCTCGAAACAATCAACCTCGACGCTATCCGCTTCAAGGGCTATGCCTTCCAAATCGAAATGAAGTTTACGTCGTACAAGCTCGGCTTCAAGATTAAGGAGGTGCCGGTGGTGTTCGTCAACCGCGAACTCGGCACGAGCAAGATGAGCGGCGGCATTTTCGGCGAAGCCCTCTTCGGCGTGATGCGCCTGCGCTGGGCTGCCATGACGGGTGGCATCAAACCCGTAAAATAAGGCAACGCACCCGTTGCTACCACAAGCTAAACGAAGCAACCACACAAACTCACAGAAATGCACTTTCGTATATTGATAAAGAACGCGGTTATCGTCAACGAGGGAGAGCAGTTTCTCGGCAGCCTCGTCATTGACGACGAACGCATCGACGAAATTATTCACGGAGCAGACGCACTGCCCGTAATCCCCGTAGACGAAACGATTGACGGCACAGGCTGCTACATCCTGCCGGGCGTGATAGACGACCACGTGCATTTCCGCGACCCGGGACTGACGGTCAAGGGCGACTTCTGCTCAGAGAGCCGCGCAGCAGCGGCCGGCGGCGTGACCACCGTGTTCGACATGCCCAACTGCAACCCGCAGACTACCACGGAGGAGGCATTTGCCCAGAAGTGGCAGATTGCGGCTTCGAAGAGCGTGGTGAACTACGGTTTCCTGTTCGGCGCAACGGCAGGCAACGCCTATGAACTGGCGAACCTCAACCCGCGCAAGGTGGCTGGCATTAAGCTGTTTATGGGTTCGTCGACAGGCAATATGCTCGTGGATAACGAACGGGCATTGCGCGCCATCTTTGAGAGTGCCAAACTCCCCGTGATGACGCATTGCGAGGATTCCCAAATAATCAACGCCAACCTGCAAGAGGCTCAGAAAGCCTACGGGGCTGACCCCGACGTGCGTCACCACGCCGAGATACGCAGCGAAGAGGCTTGCTACCAATCGACCTCATTGGCCGTGAAGTTGGCTCGCGAAACGGGCGCACGCCTTCACGTGGCACACATATCGACGGCTCGCGAACTGGAACTCTTCGAGAGCAACGACCGCCAGATAACGGCCGAAGCGTGTGTAGGGCATCTCATCTTCTGCGACGAGGACTATGCCCGCCTCGGCACGCGCATCAAAGTGAACCCCGCCATCAAGACGCGGGCCGACCGCGACGCACTGCGCCAAGCCCTCAACAACGGCAAGATAATGACCATCGGCACCGACCACGCACCGCACCGCCTGAGCGAAAAGGCCGGCGGCTGCGCAAAGGCGGCTTCGGGAATGCCCATCATACAGTTCTCGCTCGTTTCAATGCTCGAACTGGTGGACAAGGGCGTGATTTCGCTCGAAAGGCTCGTACAGCTGATGTGTCACAACCCGGCCGAACTCTTCCAAATCGAAAACCGCGGCTACATCCGCGAAGGCTACAAGGCCGACCTCGTGATGGTGCGCCCCCACATGCCGTGGACGCTCACGCCCAATCGCATACAGAGCAAGTGCAACTGGAGTCCGCTCGAAGGACACGTGTTCCACTGGCGCGTGGAACGCACGTTCTGCAACGGCTTCCCCATCTTCAACCGCGGTCACGTCACCGACGAGAAGTTCCGCGGACAGGCCGTTTGCTACAACCGCTAACACACTCCTTATATATAGGAAGCCACTGCCCCACCGGCACAAACCACCCTACCCAGCCCCATGCTTTACAAGATATACCAACTGTTCATTGCCCTGCCCATCATCCTCGTGGCTACGGTGCTTACCGCCTTCGCGACAATCGTTGGCGGACTGTTCAACGCACACGTGTTCGGCTACTATCCGGGCAAACTGTGGTCGATGCTCATTTGCCGCGTGCTGCTTCTGCCCATCAAGGTGGAGGGCCGTCAGCACATTGACCACAAGCAGAGCTACGTGTTCGTGGCCAACCACCAAGGGCCGATGGACATTTTCCTTATCTACGGTTTCTTGGGGCGCAACTTCAAGTGGATGATGAAGAAGGCCCTGCGCAAAATGCCGCTCGTGGGCTACGCTTGCGAACGGGCGCGCCACATCTTTGTGGACAAGTCGGGGCCGAAAGCTATCAAAGAGACCATTGAAAAGGCTCGCGCCACGTTGCAGGGAGGCACGTCGCTCGTGGTGTTCCCCGAGGGAGCGCGCACGTTTACCGGCCACATGGGCATCTTCCGCAAGGGAGCTTTCCAGTTGGCCGACGACCTGCAACTGCCCGTTGTGCCGGTGACCATCGACGGTTCGTTCGACGTGCTGACACGCATGGAAGGCGTTAACTTCGTCCACCACCACCGCATGAGGCTCGTCATCCACGAACCCATCTTCCCCACCTCACACAGTGCGGAGGACATCAAGCGCACCATGGACGAGGCTTACCGCGTCATCATGGCCGACCTGCCCGAGAAATACCAGGGCTACGTCAAGAACGACGACCAATAACTCTACGAAAACCATAAGAACTATACAACGCAAAACAATAATCACACAACATGGATAATCAACTGATTGCTCAGTGCGAGCAGGTAGCCAACGAATGGCTCAACTCAAGCTGCTACGACGAAGAAACGAAGAAGGGCGTAAAAGCCATGATCGAGAACAGCGACAAGACGGAGCTTATCGACTCTTTCTATAAGACGCTCGAATTTGGTACGGGCGGCCTTCGCGGCATCATGGGCCCTGGCACCAACCGCATGAACATCTATACCGTAGGCGCTGCCACTCAGGGCTTGTCGAACTACCTGAACCTCAACTTCAAGGACCTCGACCAAATCAGCGTAGTGGTGGGTCACGACTGCCGCAACAACAGCCGCCTCTTTGCCGAAACGGCAGCCAACATATTCTCGGCCAACGGCATCAAGGTATATCTCTTCGAGGATATGCGCCCCACGCCTGAGATGTCGTTCGCTATCCGCCACCTGGGCTGCCAGAGCGGTATCATCCTCACGGCCAGCCACAACCCCAAGGAATACAACGGCTACAAGGCTTACTGGGACGACGGCGCACAGGTGCTTGCCCCGCACGACACAGGCATCATCGCCGAGGTAAACAAGGTAAAGGTAGAGGACATCAAGTTTGAGGGTCGTCCCGAACTCATCGAGATTATCGGTAAGGACATCGACAAGATTTACCTCGACAAGGTACACACGCTGAGCATCGACCCCGAGTGTATCAAACGCCAGAAGGATTTGAAGATTGTCTACACGCCGCTCCACGGCACGGGCATGATGCTCATCCCCGACTCGCTGAAGCTCTGGGGCTTTGAGAACGTACACACGGTACCCGAGCAGATGGTGAAGGACGGTAACTTCCCCACCGTGAAGAGCCCGAACCCCGAAAACGGTGAAGCACTGACTATGGCTCTCGACTTGGCCAAGAGCATCGATGCCGACATCGTGATGGCTTCCGACCCCGACGCTGACCGCGTGGGCATGGCCTGCAAGAACGACAAGGGTGAATGGGTGCTCGTCGACGGTAACCAGACGTGCATGATCTTCCTCTACTACATCATCATGAACCGCAAGGCTCAGGGTAAGATGCAGCCCAACGACTTCATCGTGAAGACCATCGTGACCACCGAACTCATCAAGGCCATCGCCGAGAAGAACGAAATCAAGATGTTCGACTGCTACACGGGCTTCAAGTGGATTGCACGCCTCATCCGCCTCAACGAGGGCAAGTTGAAGTACATAGGCGGCGGCGAAGAGAGCTACGGCTTCCTGGCCGAAGACTTCTGCCGCGACAAGGATGCCGTGTCTGCCTGCTCGCTCTTGGCTGAGATTTGCGCTTGGGCAAAAGACCAGGGCAAGACACTCTACGACGTGCTGATGGACATCTACGTGGAATATGGCCTCGCCGTGAACAAGACTATCAACGTGGTGAAGCCCGGCAAGACGGGTGCCGACGAAATCAAGGCCATGATGGAGAACTTCCGCACGAACCGCCCCACCGAAATCGCCGGTTCGAAGGTGGTTTGCACCAAGGACTACGAGGCTCTCAAGGAGTACGATGCCGAGGGCAACGCCAAGGCTCTCAGCGAATACGACTTCCCCGACAAGAGCAACGTGCTGCAATGGTACACCGAAGACGGCACCAAGGTGAGCGTACGTCCCTCCGGCACGGAGCCGAAGATTAAGTTCTACATCGAGGTGAAGGCTGAAATGAATTGCCCCAAGTGCTATGTGGGCGCAGTGGCCGACGCACAGGATAAAATCAAGGCCGTTACCGACAGCCTGGGCCTCTAAGCCTAAAATGCACAAGGCATTTGCCGTAGGCTGACGGGCTGAAAAGGTCAGCAGCGCAACGGCAAAGACTAACTATACTGTTGCAAGGCGGGAGGGTATGGCTCTCCCGCCTTTTTGATAGCGCAATCATGACATACTATTTCCTGTTCTGCCAAGACGAACTGTTGCTCACGGCAGACAACCTCGTGCCTACGGGCAATGAGCCTCCCATCGCGCTCGAACCGTGGCAGCAGCTCCACCGCCTGCCCTCGCTGGGCGACCATGAATGCCGCACGGCGCGCCTCGAAACGCCCTTCGCGGGCGAAGGGTTCAAGATGATGCCCCTCCGCGCATCGTTCGACGTTCTCCCGACCGACGTTTACGCCATGGCCGGCAAGGCGCGCGAAATTCTCTATTGGGACCAAAACACGCACTTTTGCGGCGTGTGCGGCGCGCCGATGAAGTTGCACACCGACATATCGAAACGCTGCACCAACTGCGGCAAGGAGGTGTGGCCCTCGCTCGCCACGGCTATCATCGTGGCCGTGACGCGCAACGACAACAACGAAATACTGCTCGTGCAGAGCAAGAAGTTTAAGAAGGACTACCTCGGTCTTGTTGCCGGCTTTGTCGAAACGGGCGAAACGCTCGAGGAGTGCCTCCGCCGCGAGGTGATGGAGGAGACGAACGTCAAGGTAAAGAACATCCGCTACCTTGCCTCGCAACCCTGGCCCTACCCGAGCGGCCTGATGGTGGGTTTCATGGCCGACTACGACGGCGGCGAACTCTCCATCCAGCGGTCAGAACTCAACAAAGGCGGATGGTACAGCCGCGACAACATGCCGGCCATCCCCGGCGAGGTCAGTCTGGCGCGCCGCATCATCGACCATTGGCTCGACATGAAGAAATAGCCAGTGTGTCCCTGTTCTATGTAATCTCTTTTCGTTTTATACCCCATTCATTCACACGCAAAAATGAAATTAGTCAATAAACTTTTTCTTTTAGTGGCCTTTGCCCTGATGAATGCCGTATTCATCACCAGTTGCTCCACGAGTGACTACGACGAACCCATTACGCAGGCATCGCAAAAGGTGGCCATCATCGATGCGGGCAGTTCTGGCTCACGCCTGCACATCTATGAGATAAGCAGCAGCAACGCCATTCGGCAAGTATTCCCTGCCAACGAGGAAGAGACGGCTGCCTCTGAGGGACGTGCCCTCTCCTCCGTGGCCAACGACCCCGACAGCGTGCGTGCCTACTACGACAGCATGACAAATTGCTACATCACGACCGACACGGCTCACATTCCACTCTACATTTTGGCCACCGCCGGCATGCGCTTGGAAGACCAGGGCAAGACCGAGGGTGTTTATGCTAAGCTCAACGCCATCGGTCAGAGCAACGGCTTTGTCATGAAGAAAGCCACCACCATCTCAGGCCGCTACGAAGGACTTTACGCATGGATTGCCAACAACTACAAGGACGGCACGCTTACAGCTTCTTCGAAAGGCATAATCGAAGTGGGTGGTGCCTCGGCGCAGATTGCCTTTGCCACCACCTCCACCACCCTGCCCGCCGAAAATTGCATCTACCGCAACGGTTGTGGCACCATCTACAGCAAAAGCTATTTGGGCGGCGGCATCAACCAAGTGTATGCAAACACCCCCGACGTGGAGCCCTTCAACTTCACCGTACCCATCGAGGACGTGAGTGCCCACTACGGCTCTACCACCACTTTCTATGGCTGCGGCACGCCCCTGAATAGGGCTTTCACCGGCATTAGCGAAAAGGGTTCGTTCGACGCTTACGTGGCTTCTCTGAAACGCACCGACAAGCACCACCGCTACATGTTTGCTTACTACATGAAGTGGTTGTTTGAGAAACTGCACTTAGAGGGCAAGGTTATTCCGGTGACGGGCGACATTGAATGGGCCGAAGGCGCAGCCTACGACATCCTTGTTAATAAGGAACAACCCGAAGAGTTCGACTACAACACGAAGTTATAAGGGCGCGACTTCACGCATTCAGTAACTGGTCAGAAATATTTTCCTACTGACGACAATAGAGACAATGGAGACAACAGGTTTCTTGCAATGATGTTTGAAATCTCTTTGTTGGGCAGATTGTCTCTATTGTCGCTATGTTTTTATACCCTCCTCGTGCAAGGATTTTATTTTCGCCGTGTTTTATAGGCGAAAGAACCCCGCAAACAGTCATTCGGAGAAAAGCACACATATTGTTGTGACGGAAGAACAACTTGCAATACGCCTCAAACAGGGCGACAACTTGGCACGCAAGGCGTTGTACGAACGCTTTGGCGGACGATTGTTGGCTCTGTGCCACCGCTACGTGGGCAACCGCGAGGAGGCGGAGGACGTAATGCACGACGCGTTCATCCTCGTGTTCGAACGCATTCAGAAGTTCGACTACAAGGGCGAAGGATCGCTCTCGGCCTGGCTGACAAGGGTTTTCACCAACTATACACTTTCTTACCTGAGCCGTGAACGCCGATGGGCAACGGAGGACGCGGAGGTCATCCCCGACATGGCGGACGATGACCCGCCGCCAACGCAAATCGAAACACGCGAGATTATGCGGCTCATCGCCGAATTGCCCACGGGCTACCGCACGGTGCTAAACCTCTACCTCATCGAGGGATGGAGCCACGCGGAGATTGCCGCCCAGCTGCATATCAAGGAAAGCACTTCCGCCTCGCAGTACCTCAGGGCGAAGAAACTGCTGCAACAGAAAATCACGGACTACCTCAAACAGAACGACCAATGAAGAACTTTACAGACTGGGAAAACGACCTCCACCAGCGGCTCAGCGCGGCGGAGGAGGAATTGCCTTCATTGGGCTGGGAAAAACTTGCGCAGCGTATGGCTGACGGCAACACTCCCGAACCGCTCACCCACCCCATTGCGCCACAAAAAAAGCCCTTTGCTCTTCGTTTGCTCAAAACGGCCGCACCCCTCACGGCTGTGGCGGCTTGCGCAGCCGTGGCGTTCTTTGTGTTCCACAACAACGAGGACAAGATGGGCGAACAAGTGGCTCAGCTCAACAACGTGCAGACTTCAGCTGCGTCGCCCAAACAAAGCGTTGCATCTGTCGGCAACACGGAGAATGCCAAGGCGCAGAAATCGTCCGTTCACTCATTGGCTGCAAATACGAAAGGGGAAACACCTATTATAAAGGAGGATGCACCTTGCACGCTCCAATTGTATTCTTTGTCCGCGGACAGTGCAAAGGATTTGTCGGCTGCCGTAGCCGCACAACTATCGGAAACGGATTTGCAAGACAACGGCAAAAAAACAGCCGTCCTTCAAGAAAGCGGTGAAAAGCCGAGCGCAAAGGTTTTGCAGAAGACTTCTTACCAACCTTCCTTTGCCAACATCAGCAAAGCCAGTCGCAAGAGCGTCAGCCACGCGCCTTCGGTTGGCTTCTACTCCACCGCTGGAAGCAGTGCCAACTCGTCGCAGGCCGGATACGTCATGGTGGCAGCAGCTGAACCGATGATGAGCAGCCCGAACAATCAGGACGTTGCCACCGACGCAGTGGGGGCAGTGGTGCAAAGCAATCTCAACCAGTACGCCGACAGCCGCGTGACTCACAAAATGCCGGTGAAGGTGGGCCTCTCCATCCACATTCCGCTCACAAGTCGCCTGGCCATCCACACGGGGCTGGACTACACGCGTCTGTCGTCGGAAATCATCTCGGGTACAAACGACGCCTATTACCAAACAGACCAAACGCTCCACTATGTGGGTCTGCCTGTGAGCGTGAGCTACGCCTTTCTCCAAACCCGCTACGTCGACCTTTACGGCGCAGCTGGCGTAGAAATACAAAAGTGCGTAAACGGAAGGCAAACAACAAACTTCAACGCCAACAACACGTTCAAGGCAAGTACGGAAACGACGGAGAGCATCGGCAAGTCCGTTTGGCAATCGTCCGCTAACGTCAGTCTGGGTTTCCAGCTGAACATTGTCCCCACCGTCGGAGTTTACGCCGAACCGGGCGTAAGCTATTACCCCTCCGACGGAAGCACGCTCCTCACCGTCTGGCGCGAAAAGCCATGGCAGTTCAGCCTGCAAGTGGGTTTGCGTTTTTCGCTAAGTTCTCATACAAGCCATTGAAAGCACTCATCGCCAAAAAGCCCCCACCAACACCGGAATGGGGGCTTTTTGTATACTCCTTTATGAACTGGGCTTTCAGCCATGCTCTCGGCTGGACTGATGTCCACAAACCGCGGCCTGAAAGGCTACATTCCCTTCTGGGGGGAGGCCAACATTCCCCAATATATTTCAAAAGCCTCGCGTATTTCGCTCATGCGGATGAACTCGTCGGCGGTGTGCGAACGGGATGATTCGCCCGGCCCCATTTTGAACGAGGAGAAGCGCATCAGGGCCTGGTCGCTCAGCGTGGGAGAACCATAGGGTTTGCGCCCTGCCTCTACCGCACGCTGTACGAGGGGGTGCGACAGGGGGATGCTCGACGAGTGCAAGCGCGTGGAACGGGGCTTTACTTCGCAGCGCACATGCTGGCGCACAATCTCAACGATTTCCTCGTTCGTATAACACTCGTTTGCCCTCACATCTACCACAAATGTGCAGCAGTCCGGCACCACGTTGTGCTGCGTGCCGCTCTGCACCATCGTCACGCTCATCTTCACGGGGCCAAGCAACGGACTTTCTTTTCCAAAGCGGTACGTGCGAAACCATTCCAGGTCGGGCAGAGCTTCGTAGATAGCGTTCACGCCCTCGTTTCGCGCTGCGTGGCCCGATTTGCCCCGACTTGTACAGTCGAACACCATCAGTCCTTTTTCGGCCACCGCTGGGTGCATCCCCGTCGGTTCGCCCACAATCGCCACGTCAATCTTGGGCAACAGGGGCAAAGCGGCTTCAATGCCGTTCTTGCCCGACACCTCCTCCTCTGCCGAGGCGAGGAACACCAGGCGATAGGGCAACTCTTCATTGCGCAGGGCGAGAAACAGGTGCATCAGCGTCACCAAGCCGCCGCCGCAGTCGTTGCTGCCCAGGCCGTAGAGCGTTTCGCCCTCCATCGTCGGCGCAAAAGGGTCGCGCTGCCACGTGGCCGCCGGCTTCACGGTGTCGATGTGGGCATTGAGCAACAACACGGGTTTCTCGGCGTTGTTTTCGTCCACTGGTTGTTCGCACCACACATTATTAATATGGCGTTTCGGTTCGGCCCCCTCCTTTTCCAAAAGGGCGAACAAGTAGTCGGCGGCCGCAGTTTCGTCGCGGCTCACCGAGGGGATAGAAATAAGATGCCGCAGCGTGTCCACTGCGGCATCTGTAAGTGCGTTGAAATCTAACATTTCAGAATTTATTTCGGGTAATGCCGCCGCAAGGCTTTTCGGAACGCATTAAGCGTCGATGCGGCGAACCATTTCGCGGAAGATGTCTGCCATCAAGGGCTGTACGGCGTTGGCTGCACGCTGCACTTCCTCGTGGCTCACTTCGACAATCTTGCCGTCTACGCCCAGGTCGGTGATGATGCTCACGCCAAACACGCGGATGCCGCAGTGGCGTGCCACGATAACTTCAGGCACGGTGGACATACCCACTGCGTCTGCACCAAACGTGCGGTACATGCGATACTCGGCCGGCGTTTCGTACGTGGGGCCTTGCGTGGCAAGGTAAACGCCCTCAACCGTGTGGATGCCCTTGTCCTTGGCAATGCCTCGCGCCATGTCGAGCAATTCGTGGTCGTATGCCTCGTGCATATCCGGGAAACGCGGGCCGGTGGGGAAGTTGGGGCCGTGCAGGGGGTGTTCGGGCAGGAAGTTGATGTGGTCGGTGATGAGCATCAGGTCGCCAATCTCGAAGTCGGAGTTCACGCCGCCGGCTGCGTTGCTCACGAAGAGCGTCTTGATGCCGAGCTGGTACATTACTCGTACGGGGAACGTCACCTGTTTCATGTCGTAGCCCTCGTAGAAGTGGAAACGGCCTTCGAGTGCCATCACGTCCTTGCCTCCCAGACGGCCGAAGATGAGCTGTCCGCTGTGTCCTTCGACGGTGCTTACGGGGAAGTTGGGGATGTCCTTGTAGGGGAACACGTCTACTTTCTCAATCTCTGCTGCCAGATGGCCGAGGCCCGTACCCAATACGATAGCCGTTGTGGGACGCATTGCGGTGTGCGCCTCAATCCATGCGGCTGTTTCTTTTATTTTCTCTAACATAGTCTATTATGATTTGATTGAACGACAGGCGGTTGCTTTCGCCGCACTCGATTTCAACTCGAATGGGCTGCACAACCATCGTGTCGCGGATGTTTTTGTCAAGCAGGGGATAAATCGCCCGCAGGCGGCTAATGTCCTTTTGTGTCGTCACGGCCACTTCGCAACCCGTCTCCGTCCATTGCCGGTTGATGCGTTCGGCATCGGCGCGGGTGAAGTTCCTGTGGTCGCGAAACTCTGTCAGCACCACCTCCGCCCCCATTTCTTGCAGATGCGCCGCAAGGGGTTGCGGATTGGCAATGGCGGCTATGAGCAACGTCCGTTTGCCTTTCAGGCTGGGCGCATCGTCGGCGGCTTTTGCGTCGGCAAACTGCGGAGCGGCGTAACTCACGCGGCTGTAAAACAGACTTTGCCTCGGCAGTTTAGGCAACGGCGGTCGTTCGCTGCCCGTACATTTCGTCACCACCAACACGTCGGCTCGCCCGGCTGCCCTCTGCGGTTCGCGGAGCCGCCCCCAAGGGAGCAGATGGTCGCGGGTGTAGAGGCGATGCGCATCGGTCAGGAGAATGCTCAGCCCGGGCTTCACGTAGCGGTGTTGGAAAGCGTCGTCAAGCACCACCGCGTCAATGTCGGGCCGCAGGCGTTCGAGCTGTTCCATGCCCACCACGCGCTTTTCGCACACGGCCACGGTAGCGAAGGGACAGTTTTGCATCACCTGATAAGGCTCATCGCCCACATCGGCAGCCGTACTCCGTTCGGGGTCGGCCAGGACGAAGCCTCTCGTCCGCCGGCCGTAGCCGCGCGAGAGCATCGCCACGTTGTAGCCCTCGGCGTGCAGCAGACGCAGGATGTACTCCACATGGGGCGTTTTGCCCGTACCGCCCACGGCGAGGTTGCCCACGCAGATGGTGGGCGTGGCAAAACTGCGCTGCGGCAACACGCCCCTGTCGAAAAGCCACGAGCGAACGCTCGCCACGGCGTGCCACACAAGCGACAGCGGAGCGGTCAGGGGCGTTAGCAATGCGACTTTTCTCATGGTTTTGCGATATCCTTATTTAATTCTGATTTAGAACGCACGGCCTGAAAGACCAGTTCTCCATAGCCCAGGGCAGAGCGAGGGGAACGAAGTTTCCCGAACGGCACCCTACACAGGACGATTACTTGAAGTTAGGCACGAAGTACATGCGTGCTTGCAGGTAGCTCTTGGGATCGACACCGTTGAGCGAGCGTACGAACTGCAGGGGGGCGTAGTATTCGCCGAGCACCGTTTGCAGGCGTTCCTCCATGTAGTCGCGCTTGACGGTTGATTCGAGCAACTGGTCGAGCCACGACGACTTGTCGGGAGCGGCGGTCACGGCGTACTTGGTCAGTCCGGCACGGTTGGCGGCTACGGCCACTGCGTCGTTGAGCGTTCCGAGTTTGTCGACGAGGCGCAGCGAGAGGGCTTGTTCGCCCGTCCATACGCGGCCTTGGCCAATCTTGTCCACCTGTTCGGCCGTCATGTGGCGACCGTTGGCTACGCGGTTGATGAATTGCTTGTAGCCGCGGTTAACGTATGCCTGCATGGCAGCAGCTTCGTCAGCGTTGAACGGACGGGCAACCGAACCGAAAGCGGCCGACTTGTTGGTCTTCACCTCGTCGAAGTGCAGGCCGAGCTTTTCGGTGGCCAGACCTGAGAAGTCAGGCACCATGCCGAAGATGCCGATGCTGCCCGTGAGCGTAGTGGGCTCGGCAACGATGTAGTCTGCGCCGCACGACATGTAATAGCCGCCCGAGGCTGCCAGGCCGCCCATCGACACAACGACGGGCTTTTTCTTTTTAAGGAGCTGTACGGCGCGCCACATCTGTTCCGAGGCGTAGGCACTGCCGCCGCCCGAGTTGATGCGGATAACCACGGCCTTCACATCGTCGTCGTTGGCAAGCTCGTCGAGGTCCTTCACCACCTTCTCACCCACAATCTGCGGCGTGTTGGCGGCCAAGCTGCTTGTGGCAGCTTCGTCCACAATGTCGCCCTGGGCGTAGTAAACGGCTATGTAGTCGTTGGCCCTTTCGGGTTCGGCGAGTTTGATGAGTTCGGTGGGGTCAACAAAGTCTATCTTGTCCTTCTTGGCTGCTTGGCGGAGCTGGATGCGCACCTCGTCGGCGTAGCAAAGCTGGTCGGCGAGGTGACTGCTGAGGTAGTCCTTTTGTTCGGCCAGAACCATGTAGTTGTCGGCCAATGCGTTGAGCTGTTCCACTGTCACCTTGCGCGAGGCGGCCACTTCCTTGGCGATGTTGCCCCACATGCTGCCCAGGCAGGCCGAGAGCTGTTCGCGGTTTGCGTCGCTCATTTTGGTGAGGATGTAAGGCTCAACGGCACTCTTGTACGTGCCCACCTTGAACACCTGCATCTTCACGCCCACCTTTTTGAGCAGGTCGGTGTAGAAGATGGGTTGCGAGGCGAGGCCCTTCCAGTCGATCATGCCGTCGGGGTTGATCATCACGTTGTCGGCCGCGGAGGCTATGTAGTACGTGCCTTGGCTGTAAACGTCGGCGTAGGCGTAGACGAACTTCTTGCTCGTCTTGAAGTCAACGAGGGCTTTGCGGAGCTCCTGCAACGTGGCCACGTCGGCACTCATCGCGCCGCCTTCAAGGTAGATGCCGCTGATTTTTTTGTTTGTCTTGGCCTCCTTGATGGCTGCGAGCAGGTCTTCAAGTCCCTGCGTTTCCACCATTTTGTTGCCCATCACTTCGGTAAACGGGTTCTTGTCGCTGCGTTCGTTGATGGTGCCGCTCAGCTTGATGTGAAGCACGGAACCCTCCTTCAAGTCGGGCTTTGTGTCGCTGCTGACAATGATGCTGCCGAGCGTGATAAGGCCGAACAGGCCGCAAAGCAGCCCAACGGCAACGATGCCCACCACGGTGGCAAGCACGTATTTCCAAAATTGTTTCATATTGATAGGTTTATGTATTCCGATTTATCCCCAACCGCATATGGCCAATAAATTATCCACAAGCCGCGGCCTGAAAGGCCAGTTCTCCATAGCCCAGGGCAGAGTGAGTGAGCGAATGCTCACGAACGGCACCCTGGGGAAATCCGTTCGGGATGGAGTTTGCGCCCTGAAAGGGCAGCTGGCTTAATACCGGGCAACGCCCGGGTTCGGAGGCGGTTTAAGCAATGGCGGTTTAGCGGGGCGTTGCCCATCATGCAGTGAGCTGCCCTTTCAGGGCGCAAACGGCATTGGGCGGTTGCGTACCCCAGGGTGACGTGTCGCCGCTGCGCGCCACCACTCTGCCCTGGGCTATGGTTAGCTGGCCTTTCAGGCCGCATTGGTGGACATTAATTATCCATATAGCACGGCACAAAGCCCCTTCACGGGATTGAGGGCTTAAATCTCAATCTCCACCTCCACGGGGCAATGGTCGGAGCCGTAGATGTCGGTGTGGATTTTCGCGCCGCGGAGTTTGTCTTTGAGCGGAGTGGACACGAGGAAGTAGTCGATGCGCCAGCCGGAGTTCTTCTCGCGGGCGTGGAAGCGGTACGACCACCAGGAGTAAACGCCCTCCTCGTCGGGGTAGAAGTGGCGGTAGGTGTCTATGAAGCCGGCTTGCAGCAGTTCGGTGAACTTGCCGCGCTCCTCGTCGGTGAAGCCGGCGTTCTTGCGGTTCGTCTTGGGATTTTTAAGGTCAATCTCCTTGTGCGCCACGTTCAGGTCGCCGCATACGACGACGGGCTTCCTTTCGGCCAGCCCTTCGAGGTAGTGGCGGAAAGCGTCCTCCCACTCCATGCGGTAGTCGAGGCGGCGCAGGCCGTCCTGCGAGTTGGGGGTATAGACCGTCACGAGGTAGAACGTGGGCATCTCCACGGTGATGACGCGCCCCTCGTGGTCGTGCTCGTCTTGGCCAATGCCGTAGCTCACGCTCAGCGGTTCGTGGCGCATAAAGACGGCCGTGCCGGAGTAGCCCTTCTTCTCGGCCGAACACCAGAACGACCGGTAGCCCTCAAAGGCCAGGTCGAGCTGATGGGGCTGCATCTTCGTTTCTTGCAGGCAGAAGAAGTCGGCGTCCAGGGCCTTGAATGCGTCGCAAAAGCCCTTGCCCACACAGGCACGCAGGCCGTTGACGTTCCAGGAGATGAATTTCATTTCGCTTGGGGTGCTATTTATTTATACCAACAACAAGATATTCTAATTGTGTTCGGGTTGACGACAATAGAGACAATGGCGACAATGGAGGAGGCGTTGCCGCCACCGTTTCTCCTTTGCGAAGATAACAAGAACTATTGGAACGAAACGGCGGTTGCGGCATTTTTCGTAACTTTGCGCCAATGCAAAAACAAAAATCCCTGATGAGAAACTGCCTCCTCGCCCTCCTGTCGTTTTGCCTCTCGGCCCTGACGGCGGTGGGCCAGCCCCAATACCAATTCGACAACACAACGGCCGAACTGGGCACCGTGCTTTGGCACACGCCGCGCACGGCCACCTTCAAGGTGACAAACAAAAGCACGCAAGAACTCATTATCACGAACGTGCGCACCGACTGCGGCTGCACGGGAGCGCAGTGGACCGACACGCCCATCGCCCCCGGCGGCACGGGTACGGTCAAGGCCACCTACGACGCAGAGACGCTGGGCCACTTCCGCAAGGGCGTAGCCGTTTACACCAACCTCAGCGACCAGCCGCAATACCTCTACGTGGTGGGCGTTGTGTCGGCCACCACGGAAGAGCCCACGGAGGAGTTCCCCTGCAAGATGGGCGAATACTACCTCAGCACGGACAACGTGGAGTTTGACGACGTTAACCGCGGCGACCGCCCGGAGTTTTCCATCTCCCTGCTCAACTCGAGCAAGCAGTCGTTCCGCCCCGAACTGATGCACCTGCCCAAATACCTCACGGCGCACGCCGACCCCGAGGTGGTGCGCCCGGGACGCACGGGGCGCATCGTCCTGACGCTCAACAGCGACGAACTGCCCGCCATGGGCCTGACGCAGACGAGCGTTTATCTGAGCCGCTTCATGGGCGACCGCGTAAACAAGGAGACGGAAATCAACGTGTCGGCCACGCTCCTGCCCGACTTTGTCGACACTCCCTCGCAACACGAGCTGTCGCCCACGGCCGTCCTTGACAGCACGCACATCACGCTCCCCCCGCTCGGCAAAAAGAAGAAGGTGAGCGGACAGCTCCTGCTGCGCAACACGGGCAAAACGCCCCTCGTCATCAAGGCGTTGCAGGTGTACAACCCCGGTCTGGGCGTGAGCATCGGCAAGCGCCGAATCGACCCGGGCGACGAGGAGAAGATTAAAATCACCGTCAACACCACCACAAGCTACTTCAAGGGCCGCCGAAGCATCCTGCTCATAACCAACGATCCCGACCGCCCCAAAATCGTCATCGACGTGACGGCAAGCAAATAGCAACGGGCTGGGATTTAGACACTGGGCGTTTTTCCGTTCTCAAATTCCGCCGCATTGGTTTTTCACTACACGCCGGCGCAAAAAATTGCGCATACGGGTGCAATTTTTTGCGCATAGGGGCGCAAAATTTTGCACCCGTATGTGTAAAAAATTGCACCCAGCAGAGCGTTTCTCCTGCAAGCCGTGACGGGAAACATTTAGCCACCGCAAGGATGTCGCTTGCGATGGCTAAACACAACCAGAGCGGGGCTTACAACTCCGCCTCTATGCGGTCGAGCTGAGCAAAGACTTCTTTTATTTTGGATACTATTCGGTGCTGCTCGGCGATGGGGGGAAGGGGGACTTCAATTGCCTTGAACAATTTCTTGTTCAGATGAGGAATGGCGGAGCCAACTTTGCTCTCACGCAAAGTCTTTCGATGCAAATTTATTACTTGAAGCACATAATCTGTGTACATA
>CAVLCM010000025.1:0-18453 GCA_963661625.1 bacterium | reverse complement strand
GGGTTAGGAACCTCCGAAAACTGATTTGGGTGAAGCGTTGACGAAGTCAGGAAATTGCACCAGCGGCGAGAGAAAACCTAAGCAATGCGTTGGACTTGTTTTATCGGACAGCAATAACTTGCAATAAAGTCGAACAACAAACAACCGCAAAAAGGAAACTGCATCCAGTCTCGATAGGGAGGCTGAATGCAGTTTCTGTTTTGCGGTTGTACCGGTTACGCCGTTAGGCGCAACGGACGTGCGGATTAGTCGCAGTTAGCGAGCTTGTTGTCAGAGCCGAGCACTTCGGTGATCTTGTGCTTGTACATCTGCTCCATGAGGTCGCGTGCGGGACCGCAGTACTTGCGGGGATCGAATTCACCCGGCTTGTCGTTGAACACCTTGCGTACGGCAGCGGTGAAGGCCAGGCGAGAGTCGGAGTCGATGTTGATTTTGCACACTGCGCTGGCAGAAGCCTTGCGGAGCTGCTCTTCGGGGATACCAACTGCATCGGGGAGCTTGCCGCCGTTTGCGTTGATGATGTCCACGTATTCCTGGGGAACAGAAGAAGAACCGTGAAGAACGATGGGGAAGCCCGGGAGTTTCTCCATGATGGCATCGAGGATGTCGAATGCGAGGGGAGGAGGAACGAGCTTGCCAGTCTTCGGGTCGCGGGTGCACTGCTCGGGAGTGAACTTGTATGCGCCGTGAGAAGTACCGATAGAGATAGCGAGAGAGTCAACGCCAGTCTTCGAAGTGAAGTCGATAACCTCTTCGGGCTTCGTGTAGTGGCATACGTCGGACGAAACTTCGTCTTCAACGCCAGCCAATACGCCGAGTTCGCCTTCTACAGTTACGTCGTGCTGGTGAGCGTATTCTACTACCTTCTTAGTGAGGGCAACGTTCTCTTCGTAGGGGAGTGAAGAACCGTCGATCATCACAGAGGAGAAACCGAGGTCGACGCAGCTCTTGCAGAGTTCGAAGCTATCGCCGTGGTCGAGGTGAAGAACGATTTCGGGGTGGTGGCAACCGAGTTCCTTTGCGTATTCCACAGCACCTTCTGCCATGTAGCGGAGGAGCGTTTCGTTGGCATAGTTACGTGCACCCTTAGACACCTGGAGGATCACCGGTGACTTGAGTTCAGAAGAAGCCTTGATGATAGCCTGGAGCTGTTCAAGGTTGTTGAAGTTGAATGCAGGGATTGCATAACCGCCGTTGATGGCACGCTTGAACATGTCGCGTGTGTTCACCAAGCCAAGTTCTTTGTAGTTTACCATGATTGATAAAGGATTTATGTATGTGATTATACCGTTTTTCTATCTGCAAAATTACAATATCTTGCCTTATGGGGCAAAAAATCGTTTTTCTATTTTCCGTTTTGGCCTTTGCGCAGTCGTTTTGCGCTCGGGACGTTTGCTTACCAGGCGAAGAGGGGCATTGACTTCATCGTGTCGTTCACCTTGGCTCGCACGGTGGCGATTACCGTTTCGTCGGTGGGTGCGTTGAGCACAGTCTCAATCATTTCGGCTATCTGGTCCATGAAGTCCTCTTTGGCTCCGCGCGTGGTGATTGCCGACGTGCCGAGGCGAATGCCCGAGGTCTGGAAGGCCGAGCGAGTGTCGAACGGCACCATATTCTTGTTCACGGTGATGTCGGCCGCCACGAGTGCGTTTTCAGCCACCTTGCCAGTGAGTTCAGGATATTTGCTGCGCAGGTCAACGAGCATGGAGTGGTTGTCCGTACCGCCGCTGACGATGGTGAAGCCACGGTCGATGAGCTGCTGAGCCAGACGTGCTGCATTCTTCTTTACCTGTTCGGCATACGTCTTGAACTCGGGCTGCAAAGCTTCGCCGAAGGCAACTGCCTTGGCCGCAATGACGTGTTCGAGCGGACCGCCCTGAATGCCGGGGAACACGGCACTGTTGAGCAGTTGGCCCATCGTCTTCACAACGCCTTTGGGCGTGGTCTTTCCCCATGGGTTCTCAAAGTCCTTACCCATGAGAATCATGCCGCCGCGCGGGCCGCGGAGCGTCTTGTGAGTAGTGGTGGTGACGATGTGGGCGTATTTTACAGGATTGTCGAGCAGTCCGGCGGCAATGAGGCCGGCAGGGTGAGCCATGTCGACCATAAAGATGGCTCCCACTTCGTCGGCTATGCGACGCATACGGGCGTAGTCCCACTCGCGGCTGTATGCTGAGCCGCCACCGATGATCATCTTGGGCTTGTGTTGACGTGCGAGTTGTTCCATCTCGTCGTAGTCTACACGCCCCGTCTCCTTGTCGAGGTTGTAGCCGATGGGGTTGTAAAGGATTCCAGAGGTGTTGACCTTCGAACCGTGCGACAGGTGGCCGCCGTGGTCGAGGTTCAGGCCCATGAACGTGTCGCCAGGATTGAGGCACGTGAGGAATACGGCCGCATTGGCCTGCGCACCGGAGTGCGGCTGCACGTTGACGTATTCAGCCCCGAAGAGCTTTTTGGCACGCTCAATGGCGATGGTCTCCGTTTGGTCTACCACACCGCAACCGCCGTAGTAGCGGTGGCCGGGATAGCCCTCGGCATATTTGTTGGTCAACCACGAACCCATGGCTCGCATCACGTCGTCGCTCACGAAGTTTTCCGAAGCAATAAGTTCAATGCCTCGCAGCTGGCGCTGGTGTTCCTCTTCGATGAGGTTGAAGATTTCGGTGTCTTTCATACAGTGTCGAAGTTAAGTGTGTAAGGTTTTATTGTGTGTGTTTCGGAAAGCTACGATAGGCTTCCCCAGTATTCATTTCTTTACAGAAAAACCGAACCGTCCGATAAATGCTCCCAGGGCGTAGTAGGCTCCGTGGAGGTAGACGAGCGGCTTCGTCTCTTCGAGGTGCCACTTGCCCTGCTCGTCGAGAAACGATTTGTCCACTTGCACGTTTACCACTTCGGCCACAAACATATCGTGCGACCCGAGGTGGACGATTTCACGCACGCGGCATTCGATGTTGAGCGGAGACTCCTTGACAACAGGCGTTTGGATGCAGCGCGAGGGAGCAGGGGTGAGGCCCGTTTCGGCAAACTTGTCGTAGTCGCGCCCGGAGCGCACGCCGCACCAGTCCGTGGCGTGCGCTATGCCCTCGGTGGTGAGGTTGATGACAAACTCCATGTTGCGCTTGATGATATCGTACGAATGCCGCTCGGGGCGCACGGAGATGTAGCACATGGCAGGGTTGGTGCAAACCGTCCCAGCCCAGGCCACGGTGAAGAGGTTGTATTCGTCCTCCGTTGTGCCGCATGACACGAGCAAGGCCGGGAGCGGGTAAATCATCGTGCCGGGTTTCCAGTCGAGTTTGTCGTTCATCGGGGCGGGGTCAAAGCAGTTTTACGGAGTCGAGGCGCTGTTCCTTTTCGCAGTATTTGCACTGCACGATGCCGCAGTCGGCGCTGGTCACGCGGAAGAACGTGCGCATGGGTTCGTTGTTGGTGATGCACTTGGGGTTGGCGCACTTCACGATGCCCACAATCTCGCGGGGCAGTTCGACGCGCTTTTTCTCCACCACTTCGTAGTCGCGGATGATGCAGAGGCTCGCGTTGGGGGCCACTACACTCAACACGTTGAGTTCGGCATCGGTGAAGAAGCGGTCGGCAATCTTGATGATGCTCTTGTTGCCCATCTTTGCGCTGGGCAGGTTGTAGCCAATCATCACCTGCGACTTGATGTTTTCGTCTTCGAGGTGGAGCAGGCGCACCACCTGAAAGAGTTTGGCGGAGGGAATATGATCGATGACGGTGCCGTTCTTGATGGCGGCCACCATAAGTTCTTGGCGTTTCATTATCGGGGTGGATTAACAGGGAATAGGGTTGTTGTATTTCTCAACATCGTCGAGCGAGATGCCCAACACGTCGCAAATGATAGCTTGGCGGGCATAAAGGCCGTTACGCGCCTGCTCGAAGTAGTAAGCGTGAGGGTCGTTGTCCACCTCGTAGGCAATCTCGTTTACGCGGGGCAGGGGGTGGAGTATCTTCATATTGTCGCGTGCGTCTTTAAGCATCGAGGCGTGGAGGATGTACACGTCCTTCACCCGTTCGTACTCCATGAGGTCGGTGAAACGTTCGCGCTGCACGCGTGTCATGTAGAGAATGTCCGCCTTGCTGATAATTTCGGAGTTGAAGTCCTCGTACTCGTAGTACTTGATATGGTGCTCGCGGCAGTATATCTTGTATTCTTCGGGCAGGGCCAGTTCCTTGGGAGCGATGAAGTGGAACGTCGGGTTGAAGTGGCGCATGGCCATGATGAGGGAATGAACGGTGCGCCCGTATTTGAGGTCGCCCACGAGAAATATGTTGAGGTTTTCGAGCGTGCCTTGCGTTTTGTAGATGCTGTAAAGGTCGAGCATCGTCTGCGAGGGGTGCTGGTTGGCCCCGTCGCCAGCGTTGACAATGGGCACGGGCGATACCTCGCTGGCGTAGCGCGCAGCCCCTTCAAGGTAGTGGCGCATTACGATAACATCGGCGTAGTTGCTCACCATCATGATGGTGTCTTTCAGCGTTTCGCCCTTTGTAGAACTTGTCACCTTCGGGTCGGTGAAGCCGATAACCCTTGCGCCAAGGCGGTTGGCCGCCGTCTCGAACGAGAGGCGCGTACGCGTTGACGGCTCGAAGAAGAGCGTGGCAACAACCTTGTCCTCCAAAATTTTGCTGTTGGGGTGTTCTTCAAACTCCTGCGCCATCCGTATGAGGTACATCAGCTTTTCCTTCGACTGGTTGGCGATCGTCACTAAACTATTGTTCTCGCTCATGGTTAGTTTGTATTTGGGAAGCAACGTCAGAATTTCTAAGTTGCCGGTATTGGAATTTCGATTGTGTTAGCGGAGTCGCTTTGAGTGCGTGGTGTTATTCTCCCTTTTGCAGATAAGCCAAGAGATCGGCCACTACGAAGCAACTTCCTCCTATATATATAAAGTCAGCCTCCGAGGCGTTTGCCTTTGCTGCTTCGTAGGCAGCAGGCACGTCGGGGTAGGCATCGCCCGTAAGCCCGTGTTTTGCCGCAAGTTCCTTGACGCAGGTTGCGTCCATGGCGCGGCGCACCGAGGCACGTGTCCAGTAGAACGTTGCTTTGCGGGGGAGCATCGACAGCACGCAGTCTACGTCCTTGTCTGCCGCCATGCCGAACACCACGTGCACTCGGACATGGTTCTCCACGGCTTGGCTAAGCTGAGGGGCGAGGTATTGCCAGCCGCCCGTGTTGTGCCCCGTGTCGCACACTGTTATCGGACTTTCGCCGAGCGTTTGCCAGCGGCCTTGAAGTCCGGTGGCTTCGCATACGTGGCGGAAGGCGTAGTGCAGGTCGTCTTCGGTCAGGCCGAGCTGCTCCTTAATACGCTTGTAGGCGCAGAGCAGGGTGTTGGCGTTTTTTGTCTGGCATTCGCCGGAGAGTTCTGCTTCAATTGTCCCGAACGAGCGGGTCTTGTAAATGCGGCAGTTTGCCTCGTCCGTTTGGGTCGATAGTACTTCCTGTTCGTCCTCGGCGAAGAATATCAGTGCGCCTGTGCGTTGGGCGGCTTCAATGAACACGGGACGTGTTTCCTCGTTCGTTTCGCCAACCACTACGGGTACGTTCTCCTTCATGATACCCGCCTTCTCCGCAGCTATTTTTGCGAGCGTATCGCCGAGAAACTGCGTATGATCGAGGCTGATGTTGGTAATGACGGAGAGGATGGGACGGATGATATTCGTGCAGTCGAGCCTTCCGCCAAGCCCTACCTCTATCACGGCGATGTCCACCGCGGCATCGGCGAAATACTTAAAGGCGAGGGCCGTGGTCAGTTCGAAGAACGACGGATGCAGCGGTTCGAAAAACGAACGTTCGTCCCTCACGAAGTCCACTACATATTCCTTCGACACCAGTTCGCCGTTCACCCTAATGCGTTCGCGGAAGTCAACGAGGTGCGGCGAAGTGTAAAGTCCTACCTTGTAGCCCCTGCGTTGCAGCATGGCTGCGAGGGTGTGCGCACAGCTCCCTTTGCCGTTTGTTCCGGCTATGTGAATTGTCTTGTAGTGGGTGTGGGGATGATTGAAATGTGCATCGAGCGCACGGGTGGTGGACAGTCCCTCCTTGTAGGCCGCTCCGCCCACCTGCTGGAACAGGGGAGCGGAAGTGTATAGATATTGCAGTGTTTCCTCGTAGGTCATCATTGTGCTTTGAGTGGCGACACGTCCAGGGCGTTGCAGCATGGCATGCCGTTGCACAAACAAAAGTATAACAAAAAAACGAGTTAACGGGTTCGCTCGGAACCTGTTAACTCATTTTCCTATCGATTGAAATAATTGCGGAAGGCGCGGAAGATTTTTGTCTTAACGCTTTCCGAGGGTTGAATGTTGTCGTTGTCCTTCATCGCCTCGAAGCTCTTCCGTTCGTCTTTGTTCAACTCTTCGGGGATGTAAACGCTGATGTTCACCACAATGTCGCCCGTTCCGTTACCGTAGCCCTGCACCGCGGGCAAGCCTTTGCCGCGGAGGCGGAGCGTTGTACCGGGTTGGGTTCCCGGTTCAATCTTGATGCGCGCCTTCCCTGTGAGTGTGGGTATTTCAACGGTGTCGCCAAGAGCCGCTTGCGGCACGGAGAGCAACAGGTTGTAGATAAGGTCGTTCTCGTCGCGGATGAAGTTGGGGTGGGGGGCTTCCTCGATAATCACCTGAATGTCACCCGGTACGCCGTTGTGAATGGCTGCGTTGCCCTTGCGCGGCACGTTGACCACCATGCCTTCAGCTACGCCGGCGGGGATTTTGATTTCAACAATCTCTTCGCCCTTCACCACGCCTTCGCCGTGGCAGTGCGAACACTTCTTGCTGATTGTCACGCCTTCACCGTGACACGAGGGACAAACCTCCTGCGACTGCATCATACCGAACATGCTGCGCTGTGTGCGCAGTACGTAGCCTTGTCCATGACACGTTTGACACGTTTCGGGCTTTGAGCCTTTCTCGCAACCGTTGCCGCCGCATTCAGGACAAGTAACGTCCTTCTTCAACTTGAACTTCTTCGTTACGCCCGTAGATATTTCTTCGAGCGTGAGGGTCACCTTCATGCGCATGTCAGCGCCCTTGAATTGACGGGGTTGCGCACTGCGCTGTCCACCGCCAAAGCCGCCGAAACCGCTGAACCCGTGTCCGCCAAAGATGTCGCCGAACGCACTGAATATGTCGTTGATGTCCATGCCCTGACCGCCGAAGCCGCCAAAGCCCCCGGCACCGTTCACGCCGTCCGCACCGAACTGGTCGTAGCGAGCGCGCTTGTCGGGGTCGCGAAGCACGTCGTAAGCCTCAGCCGCCTGTTTAAACTTTTCCTCAGCCTCTTTGTTGCCGGGGTTGCGGTCGGGGTGGTACTTTATGGCTACGCATTTGTAAGCCTTCTTAATCTCGTCGGCCGTTGCCGTGCGCTCAACGCCGAGTATCTTGTAATAATCCTTTTCGTCTGCCATCGGAAACGCTGTTTACTGAGCCACCACAACCTTCGCGTGGCGAATCACTTTCTCGTTGAGCATATAGCCAGCCTGCACGCAGTCGATCACTTGGTTCTTCTGTTTTTCGTCCTGAGCCGGAATGAGGGCGATTGCCTCGTGGAAGTCTGTGTCGAAAGCCTTCCCGGCGGTGTCAATCTTCTGCAAACCCTGTGCGGCAAGCGTTTTGTTGAGTTTGTCGGTAATCAAGGCCACGCCTTCTTTGAGCGTGTCGAGGTTGTCGCTCTTCTCCATATTCTGGGCGGCGCGTTCAAGGTCGTCGAGCACAGGGAGGAGTGCGCTAAGAACCTTCTCGCCGCCGTTGAGAATGAGCTCTGTCTTCTCTTTGAGCGTACGCTTGCGGTAGTTGTCGAACTCTGCCACTTGGCGCAGATACTTGTCTTTCAGTTCAGCAATCTCGGCCTGTGCCTTTTCGAGCTTTTCAGCGTCGGTCATTTCGGCCGTTCCTTCTTCCTGAGGTTCGGCGAGGGGCTCAGTGCCCTCAGCCGGTGCTATTTCCTCTTGCTCTTGCAGCTTTTCGTCTTTGATGTCTTTTTCCTTCATGACTGATTAATGTGGTTTACTTGTTAGCTACGCAACAAGCGTGCCAATTACTGATAGAGTTTCTCTTTGAGTTCCTTCACGCGGTCGTCGTGGATGTAGTCCTCGTAGCTCATGAGTTTGTCAATGGTGCCGTTTGGCGTAAGTTCGATGATACGGTTAGCGACGGTGTTGATAAACTCGTGGTCATGGCTCGAGAAGAGGATGTTGCCCTTATAGAGTTTCAGGTTGTTGTTGAACGCCTGGATGCTCTCCATGTCGAGGTGGTTGGTCGGCGTGTCGAGGATGAGGCAGTTGGCGTTGCGCAGTTGCATACGCGCAATCATGCAGCGCATCTTCTCGCCACCCGAAAGCACGCTCACCTTCTTCTGGATGTCTTCGTCCTTAAAGAGCATACGTCCGAGGAAAGCCTTGAAATACACGTCGTTTCCTTCGCCGAACTGGCTAAGCCAGTCGAGCATGTTCATGTCGGTGTTGAAGAAACGCGTATTGTCGAGCGGCAGGTAGGCTGTGGTGATGGTTACGCCCCACTTAAACGTACCGGCTGCGGGTTTTGCGTTGCCGTTGATTATCTCGAACAGAGCAGTCATGGCACGAGGATCGTGGCTGAGGAAGACAATCTTTTCGCCCTTCTCCACCGTGAAGTTCAGTTTGTCGAAGAGTACTGTGCCGTCTTCGAGCGTGGCTTTCAAATCCTTTACTTCGAGAATTTGGTTGCCCGGGTCGCGGTCCATCTGGAAGATGATGCCGGGGTACTTACGCGTAGAGGGCTTGATTTCCTCCACATTGAGCTTTTCGAGCATCTTTTTGCGGCTCGTCGTCTGTTTGCTCTTTGCCACGTTGGCAGAGAAGCGGCGGATAAACTCCTCAAGTTCTTTCTTCTTCTCCTCAGCTTTCTGCTTCTGATTCTGCGCCTGACGCAGGGCGAGCTGCGAGGATTCGTACCAGAACGAGTAGTTACCCGAGAAGAGCGTCACCTTGCCGAAGTCGATGTCTACCGTGTGCGTACACACTTGGTCGAGGAAGTGACGGTCGTGGCTCACCACGAGCACCGTGTGTTCAAAGTTGCCGAGATACTCTTCGAGCCATTCCACCGTTTCAAGGTCGAGGTCGTTGGTAGGTTCGTCGAGGAGAAGGTTGTCAGGTTCGCCGAAGAGGGCCTGCGCCAACATCACGCGCACCTTTTCCTTACCGCTCAGTTCGCCCATCATCTTCGAGTGGAGGGCTTCCTTGATGCCCAGACCGCTCAAAAGCGTGGCAGCATCGTTCTCAGCAGTGTAACCGCCCATCTGCGCGAATTTGTCTTCCAGTTCGGCCACCTTAATGCCGTCCTCATCGGAGAAGTCGGCCTTAGAGTAGAGGGCTGTGCGTTCCTGCATCACCTCCCACATGGTGGTGTGTCCCATCAGCACTGTGTCGAGCACGGTAAACTCGTCGTACTTGAAGTGGTCCTGGCTCAATACGGAGAGGCGTTCGCCCGGCCCCATTTCCACGGTGCCTTTGTTCGGTTCGAGTTCGCCCGAAATAGCTTTGAGCAGTGTAGACTTACCGGCACCGTTGGCACCGATGATGCCATAGATGTTGCCGTTGGTGAACTTCATGTTCACGTCCTGATAGAGAATTCTTTTCCCGAATTGTATCGCGAGGTTTGAAACGGTTATCATGAGTAATGTGTTGTTGTGTGTTTGCCTTGTTGTTTTCGGAGGGCAAATTTACTTATTTTTAATGAGATATGTTTTCGGCGCAGCAAGTGAGGGCGAAACGGGGTATCCGTTGGCACTCTACCGTGATCCGTTCGCCGCTTGGATAGACTGTGGCTTCGAGGAGGTCTTCACTATTACTGGTAAGCGCGAGTTGGTCCTTGAACGAAAGTCCTTCGGTGCGCAGCAACTTGTAGAGAGATTCCTTTGCGCTCCACAATAGGGTGGCTGTTTGTTCTGCCTCTGCGCCCGGCAAACTTTCCACCCAATCGTTCTCGCTCTCGTTGAGGAAGGCACGGCGCACCTTCAAGGCTTTCGCTCCCCACGCTTCGATGTCGATGCCGTGCTTCCACTGCGAAAGACTCAGCGCATACGCTTCAGCGGTGTGCGATACGCTAATCTCTGCTGCAGTTTTTGTCAGCCGGGGACTGCCATCAACGTTGTAGCCAATCTCAGCCTCTTTGCCCAATAACTTATGTAGCAGAAGGCGTACCGACACTTTTTCGACAAAACGCTTGTCGCGGCTTTCGGCGAAGACTTCGTTTAGGTCGGGTCGCCGGCAGTCTTTTGCCAATGCTTCCAACTCCATGCGGTCAAAATTGTGACACCATATATATATATGCGTGTCGCCATCTGCCAAGGCTTTGCTGCCCAAAGGCGGTAGGGCGATGATTTCGTCGTCGCGGATAAGCGTTACGTCCATGGAGAAGAGGTTTGCAGAAACAAAATCAATGTACATACATCCGCGGCGAGGGGACGTGTGTACATTGACCTTTCGTTATGTTCTGCGTTGTTTTCAGAATGGAGGTTCGTTGATGGTCGTTTCCTGAGCGGCTGCGCGGCTGCTGTCGGAGGCGGGGTTTGCACTGAAAGGCTGGGCGGCTGTGGGGGCAGGCTGAGGACGCGGTGTGAGCATCTCCATGTTGGTAGCCCATATCTCGACCACTTTGTGCGTGATGCCCTTTTTGTCGGTATACGAGCGGTAGCGTAGTTCGCCCTCTACGTAGAGTTTGTCTCCCTTGTGTACATAGCGTTCAGCCACTTCGGCCAAGCGTCGCCACAAGTACACGTCGTGCCACTCGGTTCGTTCGGGAACGGTTGTGCCGTTTTGGAGCGTATATCCGGGTGTGCTTGTGGCAAGACTTAACTGCGCTGTGCAAACGCCGTTGTCTATGTAGCGCACTTTGGGGTCGTTGCCCACATTGCCGATGAGGATTACTTTATTTACGGACATAGCGTACTGTTTTTCTGTTATTAAGCCTGCACTGCGGCTGCTATTGATTTAGCGAATGCGGTCGGCAGCACGCACGAGTGCTTCGTCGTGCTTGATAGCCTTTTGGGCAAGGAAGAGCATCAGGATAGAGAGCAGGGGAAAAAGGCACCCTATGCTGAATGTGTATTCACCGCACGTTCCGTTGGCCATGAAACAAGCTACAACGAACCCGGCGTACCACAATACGTTTGCCACGTGCGCAAGGCTGGCGAGTTTGATTTGCCTTTTGCGGTTGCTGAACAGGAAGATTGCCACGAGAGGCAGCACGATGGCTAATACAGCCCACACGACAAGCTCAAACGGACAACGCAACGCAGCTTCGGGATAGTAACCCAGACTGCTGAGCGTAGTGCCTTCGCCTTTGCCCATGAAAGTTGCCACCGGCACAAAAAGCGTAAAGGCTGGAAAAAGTCCAGCCAATACCAAATAGATGCTTTGAATGCGTTGTATCATGCCTCGTCGTCGAGATTGTCCTTGTCCTTGGCAGGATTGCGGAAATAGATGTCGTGGTGCAGGAACTCGTCGGCTGCAATGAGCGTGGGCTTGGGGAGTTTCTCGTAGTAGCGAGAAATTTCTATCTGCTCGCGGTTTTCAAAGGTCTCCTCCAAATTGTCGTTAGACGAGGCGAACTCCTTCAGCTTCTTCGAGATGTCCTCCTTCATCTTAGCCGCAATCTGGTTGGCGCGCTTCGACATGATTGCCACACTCTCGTACACATTGTTTGTGCCGTCGCAAAAGTCCATCAAGTTGTGTGTCACCGTGTTAGTCGGCGCTTTGCTCTTTTTGTAGTCCATTGTATATTCGTTAATTGCTGTTTTTCGATTATTTCCCGGTCTTTTCGGTTTCGCCCTCCGTGGTTTCGCCCTTTACATACTTTTTGGCTTTGGCGAAGAGGTTATTTGCTTCAGCCAGGTACTTAGATTCGGGATATTCCGTGATGAAACCGTAGTATTCGTCGATGGCGTTGTTGTAACGTTCTTCCTTCTTTGCTTCTACGCTGTACTGCGCCAAGCAAAACTTTGCGCGGAGGATGAGGATGGAAAACTCCTCGCGGCGAGTGGTGTAGGGGTAGTCCTTTATGGCATTCTCGGCTGTGACGATGCAAGCGTTGTAGTTGCCGTTTGTGCCGTTGCCAATGTAGTTGCCAAGGTCAAAGTAGAGTTTGGCAGACTGATATTCCTTCTCCACGAGCTTGTCTTGAAGTTTGAATATCATCTCCTGCGCCTCAGGACGCAGTTTGCTCGTCGGGTACGTCTCGATGAAGTTTTGGAACTCTGTCACGGCGTTGTATGTCTCCGTCTGGTCGAGCTTTGGCTCAGGGATGACGTTGTAGAGCGACTTCCCGCAGTTGAAACGTGCCGCCTCGGCGTAACGACCGCGGGGGTACGTCTGGTAATATTTGCGGAAGATGGTGGCCGCTGCATCGTACGAGTGAGCCTTCATGTTGGCCATGGCTGAAAGGTAGAGCGATTCTTCGCCCTGCTCAGTTCCTTTCAATACCGAAAGTACGTCCTGCAACAACGTGGCTGCACGGTTGTACTGCCCTTGGGCGTAGTACTGCTTGGCCGCCTCGTACTTATATTCGTAGTCCTGCGTCTTCACAAGCTGGTTGTAGTCGGTGCAACCGGCTAAAAGGGCTACGGCACAAGCGCACAGGATGGGGAAAAACTTCATCATAGTCGATATTTGGGGCAAAAATACAATTTTTTCCCGTTACGTCAAACACCGCCCATGCAGAAACGGGACTTGTTCTGCCCATCTGCCGCATTGGGGTTACTGCCTTTCGGAATTGTGGTTTTGTGTGTCGAACGGCCGAATTTCGGGCAGTGTCACTCCTTATATATAGGTGTGCGCTCCATCGCCATACCCTACTTCCACGAAAGGCATTTACGCAGTCAACGCTGTTCGAGTTCTTCGGGCGTAAAGATTTTGTGTTCTTTGCTGTAGCGGTTGCGGCGGTGTGGAACGGTTTGCGCCCCGTTGTCGGCACGCACGGCCGCTGCTGTGGCAGAGACGTTTCCGCCGAGGCGGAGCTGCGCAGGGTTGCCGCCATACTGCCTCCATCGTTGCATGATGCTCTCCACGTAGTTGAACGTTTCGCTGCCTATCATGTAGCCGTGGCGCACCACAGGGTCGCGGTAGTAGCGTGCGTTGCTAAGGTTGCGCACGTAGTAGCCCACGTTTGCCCATTGCTGGTCGCTCTGTCCGTTTTTGCGGGCCAAGGCTTGTGCGTCGCGAACGTGGCCCAGACCGCCGTTGTAGGCCGCAAGAACGAATTTCACCCTTTCCTCCGCATTGGCGATGCCTGAGAACTGCTGCTGCAAGTAGCGAATGATGCGTGCGGCCGCCTGTACGTTGTCGGTGGGGATGAAGGAGCGCTCCTTTCTGAGGTTAAACTGCACACCTGTGGCAGGCATAATTTGCATCAGGCCGCATGCGCCTGCCCACGACACGGCGTTGGGGTCGAAACCCGATTCCTGATAGCACTGTGCGGCGATGAGCCGCCAGTCCCACCCGGTGGATTGCGCCGCCTCGCGAAACAGGTTGTCGTAGGTGGATATGATGCCCTTCTCGCGCGAGATGAAAGGAGAACGCACCTTGCGGCGGACCACCGTGCGGTGGGTGAGCCAATCCTTTTCGGTGCGCTGCGCTTTGAGTTCCACGCCCTCGCCAAACCACTCATCGAGAGCTTCGGCAAGGTCGGCGGCTTGGGTGGTTACAGCCCACGATAGTTGGTTGTCCTTGTCGTGCGCGCCGGCAGCGGTTAGCCCCTCGCGCTTCACGTAAGCCTTTGGCAAACGGTAGGCAATCAGGTCAACCTCACCGCTTTTAAGTTTCTTTACAAGCTCAGCGCTGTCGGCCGACAGTTCCACGCGCACACTCACGCCAAGCGTGTTGGCAAAATCTTCCGCAAGGGCGTATTGCAGCCCCATACCTCGCCCCTGGTAGTCGAAGTATGTGTCGGGACCGCTTATCGTGGCGATAATCAGTTCGCCCGATGAGGCAATCTTGCTCACGTTCGGCTCGTTGGGGTTGGCCTTGGCTTTCGCAAAAGCCCCGTTGTCCTCCGTGCGCCCCTTCATTGCTTTGTTGCGGCACGAGGTGAGGGGAAGGCAGAGCGCAAGCACAGCTGCGGCAGATATGTAGGCACAGCGGTTCATTACATTTCGGCCTCTTTGAGACGCTCGGCGTTTTCAGCCACCACGAGGTGGTCTATGCAGTCCTGAATGTCGCCGTCCATGAAAGCCTGCAAGTTGTAGATGGTGTAGTTGATGCGGTGGTCGGTGATGCGTCCCTGCGGGTAGTTGTAGGTGCGTATCTTCGCCGAACGGTCGCCGGTTGATACGAGCGACTTGCGTCGGTTGGCAATGTCGTCAACGTACTTTTGGTGTTCCTTGTCGTAGATAAATGTGCGGAGGCGAGCCAGCGCGCGCTCCTTGTTCTTGGGTTGGTCGCGCGTCTCGGTACACTCGATGAGGATTTCCTCAACCTCGCCCGTGTTCGGGTTTTTCCAGTTGTAGCGCAGACGCACGCCAGATTCCACCTTGTTGACATTCTGACCGCCGGCACCGCTCGAACGGAAAGTGTCCCATTTGATTTCGCCTTCGTTGATAACCACGTCAAACGCTTCGGCCTCGGGCAACACGGCCACTGTGGCGGCCGAAGTATGCACACGCCCCTGCGTTTCAGTGGCTGGCACGCGCTGTACGCGGTGCACGCCGCTCTCGTATTTGAGCGTGCCGTATACGTCGGCACCCGTCACGGAACAAACAATCTCCTTAAAACCGCCCGCAGCCCCTTCGCTTGCGCTCGACACCTCGAGTTTCCAGCCCTTGCGTTCGCAGTATTTTGAGTACATGCGGAACAGGTCGCCAGCGAAGAGGGCAGCCTCGTCGCCGCCCGTACCGCCGCGTATTTCGAGGATGGCGTTTTTCGAGTCCTCTGGGTCTTTCGGCACGAGCATCAACTTGATTTGTTCTTCGAGTTCGGGTATGCGCTTTTCGCAGGCCGCCACCTCCTCGCGCGCCATCTCTTTGAGGTCGGCGTCGGTTTCGTTGATGAGGATAGTCTTTCCCTCTTCAAGGTTACCAAGCAGGTTGGCGTAGTCGCGGCGTGCGGCCATGAGGTCTTCAAGTTCCTTGTACTCCTTCGTAAGGCGTACGTAGCGGCCTTGGTCGGCGATGACCGACGGGTCGGTGATGAGCGTGCTTACTTCTTCGAAGCGCGACACGAGCGTATTGAGTTTTTCGAGCAGTGTGTTCAATGTGCTGATTTGTTTGAGGTTGTGATGAAGGAATGTCTTTGCATGAAAAAGCCAAGCGGAACAGCACACTCTTTCGCCCTGTCCCTCATAGGTTTGGGCGCGTTGTGTTGTTCCGCTTGGCGGAGGCGTGCGCTAATAGTTGAACTCGCCAAATTCGCTCTTGATGGTGAGCGAACGGGGGCCTTCTTCAATATGGCCCACAACCTGAGCGTCGATGTTGAAGCTCTTGCTGATGGCGATGACGCGGTCGGCCACTTCGGGACGCACGTAGATTTCCATGCGGTGACCCATGTTGAACACCTTGTACATCTCAGCCCAGTCCGTGCCGCTCTGTTCGGCGATGGCCTTGAAGAGGGGAGGAACGGGGAACATGTTGTCCTTAATGACACGGCAGTTGTCGCCCACAAAATGAAGCACCTTGGTCTGCGCACCGCCTGTGCAGTGCACCATGCCGTGTATCTCGGGACGGAGCTCGTCGAGAATTTTCTTGATAACCGGAGCGTAGGTGCGTGTCGGCGACAGCACGAGTTTGCCGGCATTGACGGGTGCGCCCTCCACGGCATCGGTCAACTTGTAACCGCCGCTGTAAACGAGTTCCTCAGGCACGGCGTGGTCGTAGCTCTCGGGGTATTTCTCAGCAAGATATTTGGCGAAAACGTCGTGGCGAGCCGAGGTGAGGCCGTTAGAGCCCATGCCGCCGTTGTATTCGCGTTCGTACGTGGCTTGGCCACACGATGACAGGCCTACGATTACGTCGCCCGGACGGATATTGGCGTTGTCGATCACGTCGCTGCGCTTCATGCGGCACGTTACGGTGGAGTCAACAATAATGGTGCGCACAAGGTCGCCCACGTCAGCTGTTTCGCCGCCCGTAGCATAGATGCCTACGCCCATGTCGCGCATCTGGCCGAGCAATTCGTCCGTACCGTTGATAATGGCCGAGATTACCTCGCCCGGAATGAGCATCTTGTTGCGGCCGATGGTTGAGCTGACAAGAATATTGTCCACTGCGCCCACGCAGAGCAGGTCGTCCGTGTTCATGATAAGCGCGTCCTGCGCAATGCCCTTCCATACGGAGATGTCGCCCGTCTCCTTCCAGTACATATAGGCGAGGCTCGACTTCGTGCCAGCCCCGTCGGCGTGCATAATGTTGCAGTATTCAGGGTCGCCGCCGAGAATATCGGGGATTATCTTGCAGAAAGCCTGGGGGAATATTCCCTTATCGATGTTCTTGATGGCATTGTGAACGTCCTCTTTCATGGCGGAAACTCCGCGCATCATGTAACGCTGTTTGCTGTCCATAATATAGGTATGAGTGTGTTTTGTTTTTCTGCTGTGTGGGGTTAGCGCATTGGCTGTTCGTTGAAGCCGAAAAGCCACGCCACTATGCTCGACGGAAATTGTTGGAGCGTCTGGTTATAGCTTTCTGCCGCTTTCTGTCGTTGCTCATTGGCTGCTTTTATTCGCTGCTCCGTCTCCTTCTTTGAGAGGAGCAGTTCCTCCAAATCCTCGTCGGCGGAATCTTGCGGCAGGGCATTGGCCACGGCTATCATGCTGTCGATTCGCTCGGCCTGGGTTTGCTGCGCCTTGGCGTAGTGTGCGGCGGTTGCTGCTTTTTCCTCTTTTGCCACAAGGGTGTTGTAAGTGGTGAGCGTGCCGAAAGCGACGGCAAGCACAATTACGCCGGCAACGAGCAGCAGAACGGGGCTTTTCTTCATGGGGGAGCGGTGTTAGGACGGCTTGGGCAGCCCGGTATTTGCCGTGTGGCACGGGGGGTGCGCATTCGCCGCACTTATATGTTGTGCAAAGTTACTTTTTTCTCTGTAAATTTGCGGCAAAAATTTGCCCTCCGAGCCGATTTACGGCGGTTTGTGGGCTATTCTAAACTCTATACTGCTTTATGAAACGTTCAATTAGCCTCTCATCCTCTCTCCTTCGCCTGTCGTTGACGGGCGCATTGCTCTGCCTCGTTCTTCTCGTTTGGGGGCAGGCGCCAGCGGATTATTACAGCGGAGCGAAGGGTACGAGCGGCAAGGAACTGAAAACGGCTCTCTATCAGAAGATTTCCGAACACAAAGTACGCAAATATTCGCAGCTTTGGGACGATTTCGAGGAGACCGACCTGCGTCCCGACGGACGGATATGGGACGTTTATTCCAACGTTACGAGTTACCTGCCTCTGCTTGGGCGTGCCGGCAGCTTTAAGAAGGAGGGCGACTGCTACAACCGTGAGCACTCGTTCCCCAAGAGTTGGTTTGGCAGCGATGAAGACGAGGACGTATACACCGACCTTTTCCACATTTATCCCACCGATGCCTACGTGAACGGTAAGCGGGCAAACTACCCCTTTGGCGAGACGAATGGCGAGATATACATGTCGGACGGCTCCTTTTCGAAGCTCGGAGAGTCGACTCTCGATGGCTACGAGGGCATTGTTTTTGAACCGGCTGACGAATATAAGGGCGACTTCGCCCGTTCGTACTTCTACGTGGCCACGGCCTACGAAAACAGCATCGCATCGTGGAGCAGCGATATGCTGGCTGGCAATGCCTACCCGGCCTACACCGACTGGGCAGTGTCGATGCTTCTGCGTTGGGCCGCCGAAGACCCTGTCAGCCAAAAGGAAATTGACCGTAACAACGCCATCTACGGCATTCAGGGCAACCGTAATCCGTATATCGACTTTCCCGGATTGGAACAGTACGTATGGGGCGAAAAGTCCACTACGGCTTTCGACCCTGACACCTATACGACAGCTGTACACGACGTGCAAGCTACACTAAAACCTGCTACTCCTCAGCGGGGCGTGTACGATGTTTACGGCCGCCGCTTACGTCGTCGCAGTCTGAACGCAGTCAGTGCAACGGCGGGCTTGCCTGCGGGCGTTTATGTGGTTGACGGGAAAAAGATGGTTGTAAAGTAATGCTATAAGACGTTGTTACCTTTCTTATTGTAAACCAATATAAAGACAACGGACTGGAAAGAGTGATTGCGCTATGTGGCGCAGCCTTTCCAGTCCGTTGCCTTTTTAGTTTTCCGTCGGGCGCGGCGTTTCCTGACTTCATCACTTTTATGCACCACCAAATGGTGCATATTGAAAATCAACGAGTTACGTGTTTTTATAGGGTAACTTTGGGTGACGCAAACGAAAAGCTCGAAGAAGGCTTCATCTAACGACGTACGTCCACCCTCTTTAATGACGTACGT
>CAVLCM010000024.1:0-19615 GCA_963661625.1 bacterium | reverse complement strand
CGAGACGCTTCTTCCTGGAAAGCTTTATAGTTTAAGAATGCGTCGGATCTGTTTTAGCGGACAGCAATAATTGAGAATTATTTCTGTCTCTTTTGTCCGTCCGCCTCTGCGATATATACGAACAGTTTTTATGACACCATTACTCGACATACAGCATCTGAGCAAACGCTTCGGCGCGCTTGAACTCTTCCACGACATTAGTTTTTCGATTGCCGACGGGCAGAAGGTGGGACTTATCGCCCACAACGGAGCGGGCAAGAGTACCCTGCTGCAAATTCTTGCCGGCACGGAGGATTATGAGGAGGGGAGCATCGTTATGCGCCGCGACTCAACGATTGCCATCCTCGAACAGTCGCCCGTATTCGAACCCGGCACCACCGTCATCGACGCGTGTTTTCAACGGGCCGGCGAGTTGTCGCAGCTCATCAGCAACTACGAGCAATGCCTCGCCACGGAGGGCAACCCGGGACTGACTGCGTTGCTCGACGAAATGGAGCGACGCAACGCATGGGACTTTGAGTTGCGTGCAAAACAGATTTTGTCGAAACTCAATATCACGAACTTTTCGCAACCTGTTGAAGAACTTTCCGGCGGGCAGCTGAAACGAGTGGCTTTGGCAAACGTGCTGATGGCGGAGCCCGACCTCCTCGTGCTCGACGAGCCGACCAACCACCTCGACCTCGCTATGATTGAGTGGCTCGAGGGGTATTTGCAACGTTCCACGAAGGCTCTGCTCATGGTGACGCACGACCGTTACTTTCTCGACAACGTGTGCCAGAGCATCCTCGAACTCGACAGCGAGAACCTCTATTCTTATGCTGGCAACTACGAGTATTATCTCGACAAACGCGGACAGCGCATCGCCGCGCAGAATGCCAATATCGCCCGTGCCAACAATCTTTACCGCAAGGAACTTGACTGGATGCGCCGCATGCCGTGTGCGCGCGGCACGAAGGCACGTTACCGCAAGGAGGCTTTCTACGAACTCGAACAGCGGGCGCGCCAACGACGCGAAGAACGAGCCGCGCGCCTCGAAGTGAAGAGCGGATACATCGGGAGCAAGATATTCGAGGCGGAATACGTGAGCAAGGCGTTCGACATTCCCTCGTCCGACGGCCAACACCACAAGAAGGTCATTCTTGATAACTTCTACTACAATTTCTCGCGCTTTGAGAAGATGGGCATTGTGGGCGGTAACGGTACAGGTAAGAGTACGTTCATCAAACTCCTCCTCGGTTTGGAACGGCCCGACGCAGGGCGTTTCCAAGTAGGGGAGACGGTTCGCTTCGGTTATTTCTCGCAAGCCGGCATGGAGTTTGACGAGCAGGAGAAAGTGATTGACGCGGTGCGCAAACACGCGGAATACATCGACCTTGGCGGCGGACGACACCTCACAGCCATGCAGTTTCTCACGCATTTTCTATTTCCACCCGCACGTCAGCAGGACTACATCTACAAGCTCTCTGGGGGCGAACGCCGCCGCTTGCAGCTTTGTACCGTACTGCTGAAAAATCCGAATTTTCTCGTTCTGGACGAACCTACCAACGACCTCGATATTGCTACCTTGCAGATTCTTGAAGAGTACTTGCAGGATTTCGGTGGATGCGTGATTGTTGTGAGCCACGACCGCTACTTCATGGACAAGGTGGTGGACCATCTGCTCGTGTTCAACGGCGAAGGAAAAATCGATGACTTCCCTGGAAACTATTCGGAGTACCGCGAATGGAAACAGCTCCGTGACCGTGAACAGCAGGAGGAACGCGAGGCCGCCAAAAACGCCGCCCATACCGACGCTCCGGCACGCCAAAACACGTGGGGGGGGGAGAAGAAACGCCGTCTGTCGTTCAAGGAAAAGCAGGAACTGCAACAACTCGAACAGGACATAGCCCGGCTCGAGCAGGAGAAGAAGGACATCGAAGAGGCTCTTTGCTCCGGTACCCTCAGCGTGGACGAACTCACCGAGAAGAGCAAACGCCTGCCGCAGCTTGGCGACGAACTCGACGAAAAGTCGATGCGCTGGCTCGAACTCAGCGAGATTGAGGGATAGTTTCGTTGGCGCATTTCCTCCCCGAACCTCCCTCGCTACGGCTTGCCGAAAAATCCGCACCCGAATTGCCCGCGGCGAAATGCGTCCGATTAAGCCGTTTTTAGTAAGTTTGCATACTAATTCAAGTAGACAACTGCACAAATGTCCTGTATACTGCACATTGAGACCTCCACAAACGTTTGTTCCGTAGCCCTTTCGCAAGACGGCGTATGCCTGCACGACGAGACCGACCTTAACGGTCCTTCGCACGCACAGGTGCTGGCCGGTTACGTGAAAGAGGCTGTATCGTTCGCCGACAGCCATGCCATTCCCATCGATGCAGTGGCGGTGGGCAAGGGGCCGGGGTCTTATACGGGTCTGCGCATCGGTGTGTCCGAGGCTAAGGGCGTGGCTTATGGCCGTGGAGCGAAATTGCTCTCTGTGCCGACGCTAAAAGTGCTGACCGTTCCCGTATTGCTCGGTCAGGAACTCCCCGACGATGCTCTGCTTTGCCCGATGATTGACGCACGGCGCATGGAAGTATACACCGCTGTGTACGACCGTGCCCTGCGTGAGGTACAGCCCACACAGGCCCTTGTGATTGACGAAAACTCATTCCGTGAACTCCTCGACGCACACCCCGTCTATTTCATGGGCAACGGTGCGGAGAAGTGCCGCGAAACCATCCAACACCCCAATGCCCATTTTATCGAGGGTATTGTCCCCAAGGCAAAAAACATGATTCCGCTCGCCGAACAAGCTATGGCACGCGAAGAGTTTGAGGACGTAGCCTATTTCGAACCCTTCTACCTGAAAGAGTTCGTGGCCACACAGAGCAAAAAACTGCTCTAAAACAAACGAAGACGAAGAAAAGAAATGGCAGAAAGCACTCAAGAAAATACAAAACGGTACAACTCCACGCTTCCCCAGCTCAAAATGCCCGAGTATGGGCGCATGGTGCAGGAGATGGTGGACTATGCCGTACAACTCCCCACCAAGGACGAACGCCAAGCTTTTGCACAGGTGATAGCTGAGGTGATGATGAACCTCAATCCGAAGCAAAAGGAAGTTGCAGACTATCAACATAAAATATGGGACCACCTTGCGTGGCTCTCTAACTATCAGCTCGACATAGACTACCCGTTTGAAATAACTGAAACAAAGGAATGCAAGAAGCCTGGCAAACTCAGTTACCCAAAGACGGGCATTCGACTCCGCCACTACGGACGGCTTATAGAGAGTGCCATGGACGAACTCAAAGTGAAGCCCGAGGGCGCGGAGCGCGACGCATACGTGCGCCTCGTTGCCAACCGCATGAAACGCAACCTCGCCGACTGGAAAGGCGACGGGGTGGAGGACGCGAAGGTTGCACGCGACATTGCCTATTACACCGACGGTAAAGTCGAGCCTGATTTTGATTCGCCGCAGAACAAGCTGATGCAAATCGGCGACAACCGTTTCCGTACACGTAAAAACAAGGGTTTGTTCTGAACCAACGAACACCATTCTATATAGCCCATCTACAAACTTCGCATCACGACATGAGCACATTCATTATTGAAGGCGGACACCGCCTAAAAGGCGAGATAACGCCGCAGGGAGCCAAAAACGAGGCCTTGCAGGTGATTTGCGCCACGCTGCTTACGGCCGATGAGGTACGCATACAGAACATTCCCAACATACTCGACGTGAACAACCTGATCGCCCTGCTCGAGAAGATGGGCGTGCGGACCACGTGGAACGGGGAGGGCGACTGCACTTTTTGCGCTGCAGATATCGACCTCGAATATCTCAAGAGCGCAGAATACCTTGAACGCTGCTCGCGCCTGCGTGGCTCGGTGCTGCTCATCGGTCCGTTGACGGCGCGTTTCGGTACGGCAACCATCGCCAAACCTGGCGGCGACAAAATTGGCCGACGGAGGCTCGACACGCATTTCTACGGTTTGCAGAAACTCGGTGCGCGCTTTTTCTTCAACGAAGAGGAGGGGACGTACCACATCGATGCCCAGAAACTTAAAGGCACGTATATGTTGCTCGACGAAGCGTCGATAACGGGTACGGCAAACATTCTGATGGCGGCCGTTATGGCCAAAGGCACAACAACCGTCTACAACGCAGCTTGCGAACCCTACATACAGCAGCTCTGCCACTTGCTCAACCAGATGGGAGCGAATATTTCGGGCATAGGCTCGAACCTCATCACCGTGGTGGGCGTGGAGGAACTGCATGGTGCTACCCACCGCATTCTGCCCGACATGATTGAGATTGGCTCGTTCATTGGAATGGGCGCAATGGTGGGCGATGGACTGATTATCCGACAGGCTGGTGTGAAGCACCTCGGCATCATTCCCGACGCGTTTCGACGACTTGGTATAAAACTGTATATAAAAGGCGATGATATCCTCATTCCTACGCAAAAACATTATCAGATAGAGAACTTTATAGACGGCTCCTTTATGACCCTTGCCGATGCTCCTTGGCCCGGACTTACGCCGGACTTGCTGAGTGTGCTGATTGTAGTGGCCACACAGGCTCGCGGCACGGTGTTGTTCCACCAAAAGATGTTTGAAAGCCGCCTTTTCTTTGTTGACAAACTTATCGATATGGGGGCGCAGATTATTCTTTGCGACCCGCACCGCGCCGTGGTAGTGGGGCATGACCACAAACTCCGCCTGAGGGGGCGGCGCATGGTGTCGCCAGACATTCGCGCGGGCATTGCCCTGCTCATAGCGGCTCTGAGTGCCGACGGCGTGAGTCGCATCGACAACGTGGAACAGATTGACCGCGGTTACGAGCGCATTGAGGAACGTCTCAATAAACTCGGGGCTTCTATCCGCCGCGTGGATTAACAGCAGAACTCCTTACGTTACACAACCTCCTTATTCATGATACGCAACGACGAAGTGTTCAAGATTGGCTTCATCTCCAAGCAGCGCGGACTGCGCGGCGAGGTGGAGATGAACTTCACCGACGACTGTTTCGACGAAGGCAACGCACCGTATTTCGTCCTCGACATGGACGGCATCTTCGTGCCGTTCTTCTGGGAGGAATACCGCTTCAAGAATGACGAGGTGGCGATCGTGAAGTTTGAGGACGTGGATAACAGCGACCAGTCGAAGACGCTCGTCGGCCGCAGTGTCTATTACCCGAAAGAACATGTGGCGGAAACGGACGATGACGGTTCGGCCACGCTCTCGTCGTACAAGGCGTTGACGGGCTACACCGTGAGCGACCAACGGGGCGAGAGGGTAGGGACTATTGTCCATGTGGACGACAGTTCGGCCAACATCCTGCTGATGATAGAACAGGCTGACGGCGAAGAGCTGATGTTGCCCTTTCACAACGACTTCTTGTTGGACTTCAACTTGCAGAAACGTACGATACAGCTTTCTATACCAGACGAATTGCTCCACTTGAATAAATAAGAAATCCTTACCTCCTAAATACACTGATGAAGAGAATAGCCATCCTCGGTTCGACGGGTTCGATAGGAACTCAGGCACTCGACGTGATAAGGCAGCACCCCGACCTTTTTGAAGCCACCGTTCTCACTGCGGGGCGCAACGTTAAGCTGCTCATTGACCAAGCGCGAGAGTTCAGTCCCGACGCAGTGGTTATTGCCGACGAAAGCCAGTACGACACACTCCGAGATGCGCTTGCCGACCTGCCGATAAAGGTGTATGCCGGCAGTGAGGCTATTTGCCAAGTAGTGGAGGGCGACAACATTGACATTGTACTGACGGCCATGGTGGGCTTTGCAGGTCTGCGCCCAACGGTGGCGGCTATTAAGGCGAAGAAAGCTCTGGCCTTGGCAAACAAGGAGACGCTCGTAGTGGCAGGAAGCGTCATCCGCAAGCTCTGTACAGACTACAAGGTGGGTATTCTGCCTGTTGACAGTGAGCATTCTGCCATTTTCCAATGCCTGAACGGCGAATACAACAACCGCATCCGCCGCATCCTGTTGACTGCTTCGGGTGGGCCGTTTCGCAACTGCTCAATGGACGACCTTCGCACCGTAACCCCCGAGAAGGCGTTGCAACACCCCAACTGGAAGATGGGGGCCAAGATAACTATCGATTCGGCCACGATGCTCAACAAGGGGTTTGAGATGATCGAGGCACACTGGCTCTACGGCGTAGCTCCGTCAGATATTCAGGTGGTGGTACATCCCGAGAGCGTGGTGCATTCCGCAGTGGAATTTGACGACGGCGCGGTGATAGCTCAACTGGGAACGCCCGATATGCGCTTGCCCATACAGTATGCTTTCAGTTACCCGAATCGCGTGTCGCTAAACGGCGAGCGGCTCAACCTTTTCAAACTCGCAGCACTGCATTTTTACGAGGCCGACATGGAGAAATTCCCTTGTTTGGCACTCTCGTACCGTGCCATCGAGAAGGGGGGCAATATGTCTTGCATCCTCAACGCAGCCGGCGAAGTGACCAACCTTGCCTTTCGCGAGGGACGGATTGGTTTTCTTGACATACCAGCAATCATCGAAAAGACAATGGCGTCAGCGACCTTTGAGGCGCAGCCTACGCTCGACTGCCTCTTTGATACCGACCGCGAGGCGCGGCGCATAGCGGAGGACTTCATCGCTTGATGCGTTACTCCAATAGAATTTAGTAACAACCTCATACACAACTAAAACGAATACACCCAGTGGAAGTATTTTTCATTAGAGCGTTACAGCTAATCCTTTGTTTCTCTATACTTATCATCTTGCACGAGGGCGGACATTTCTTCTTTGCCAAACTCTTCAAGGTACGCGTGGAAAAGTTCTGCCTCTTCTTCGACCCTTGGTTCACGCCGTTGAAGTTTAAGCCGAAGAACAGCGACACGACTTATTGCATCGGTTGGTTGCCCCTCGGCGGCTACGTAAAGATATCGGGCATGATTGACGAGTCGATGGACAAAGAACAAATGAAGCAGCCCGTAAAGCCGTGGGAGTTCCGTGCAAAACCGGCTTGGCAACGCCTATTTATTATGGTGGGCGGTGTTCTCGTAAACTTTGTGCTTGCATTCATTATCTATTCCGCTGTACTCTTCACTTGGGGAGAGAAATACGTGCCTATCCAGAACATGACGCACGGTTTTGCGTTTAGCGAACAGGCTCAGAAACTTGGATTTAAGGACGGCGACATCCTGCTCGGCACAGACACAAAGATGTTCACCCGTTTCGACGGCAACGTTTACCGTGACCTTAGTGAAGCGCATTCTGCCACCGTTCTTCGCGACGGTAAGAAAGTGATAGTCAATATGCCCGGCGACCTGAACATGCTCGACATGATTAAGCTACAGCCGCGCTTTGTGGAACCGCTCGTGCCCTCCGTGGTCGACAGCGTAATTCCCGGTTCGGCAGCTGCAAAGGCTGGCGTTGGGGCAGGGGATAAGGTGATTGGTTTCAACAAGAAACAGTTCGCTACGGTTAATGCGTTCAATATTGTCCGCGGTTCGCTCGACGACCAACTGGCAAGTGTCTCGCACGCCGACAGCCTCCGTCTGCGCCGCGCAACCCTCGTTGTGCAACGTGCAGGAACGGGGAAAGTGGATACTTTGGCTCTGACCCTTTCGGATGATTATATGCTCGGCGTGGCGTGGTACAACCCGCTTGTCAAAGATTATAAGACGGTGACGCAGGAATTTGGCTTCTTCGAGAGCATCCCTGCCGGCATCAACCACGGATGGGAGGTGCTTTCGGGTTATGTGGACGACCTTAAATATCTCTTCACCGCCGATGGCGCAAAGAGTGTGGGCTCGTTTGGCGCAATAGGCAGTCTTTTCCCTGCCTCGTGGGATTGGTGCCGCTTCTGGGAACTCACTGCTTTCATCTCCCTGATGCTCGCCTTTATGAACATTCTGCCCATCCCGGCTCTCGATGGCGGACACGTGCTGTTCTTGCTCGTGGAAGTGGTGACGCGCCGCAAACCCAGCGAGAAGTTCATGGAACGGGCGCAGATGGTGGGCATGACGCTCTTGCTCCTGCTGATGGCTTTCGCCATATTCAATGATTTCCGAAATTTCGTGTTCTGACACCCCAGACAACTTACACAAAAGTGAAAAGTTTGACGCCTCGGTGTTAAAGCCCACGGATAGTTTTGTACGCGCAAAAGAAAATTGTAATTTTGCGTGCAATTAAAATCCCGTTAAAGTATGACATCTGATTTTATTGCTGACAAAATCGTAATGGACGGTCTTACGTTTGATGACGTCCTTTTAGTTCCCGCTTATTCTGATGTGCTTCCGCGCACGGTGTCGCTGGCCACGAAGTTCTCGCGCAACATTGATTTGCAGATTCCTTTCGTGACGGCTGCTATGGACACTGTGACCGAGGCCACTATGGCCATCGCAATCGCCCGCGAGGGAGGTATCGGCGTGATACACAAGAATATGAGCATTGAGGATCAGGCTCATCAGGTGGCCATTGTTAAGCGTGCCGAGAACGGTATGATTTACGACCCCATCACGATTAAGCGTTACAAGACGGTGAAAGATGCGCTCGACTTGATGGCGGAATACCACATAGGCGGCATTCCCGTGGTGGACGACGAGATGCACCTCGTGGGCATCGTGACCAACCGCGACTTGCGCTTTGAACGCAACCTCGACAAGCGCATTGACGAGGTGATGACGAGCGAAAATCTCGTGACCACAACGCAGCAGACTGACTTGCTCGCGGCTGCTCAAATCTTGCAGGAAAGCAAAATAGAAAAGCTCCCCGTGGTTGACAAAGACAACCATCTAGTGGGACTTATCACCTATAAGGACATTACCAAGGCCAAGGACAAGCCCATGGCCTGCAAGGATGCCAAGGGCCGCTTGCGCGTAGCAGCTGGCGTCGGTGTTACGGCCGATACGCTCCAGCGCATGGAGGCTCTTATCCAAGCCGGTGCCGACGCTATTGTTATCGATACGGCGCACGGACATTCCAAGTACGTCATTGAAAAGCTCAAAGAGGCGAAGTCAAGCTTTACGGGTGTTGACATCGTTGTGGGCAACGTGGCAACAGGCGACGCAGCGCGTATGCTCGTCGACGCGGGTGCTGATGCTATCAAGGTGGGCATCGGTCCGGGTTCTATCTGCACAACGCGAGTAGTAGCCGGTGTAGGCGTACCTCAGCTTTCGGCCGTTTACGATGTGGCTTGCGCACTGAAAGGCACAGGTGTGCCTTTGATTGCCGACGGCGGCTTGCGCTACTCTGGCGACGTGGTTAAGGCTCTTGCGGCTGGTGGCTACTGCGTTATGATTGGGTCGCTCGTTGCTGGCACGGAGGAAAGTCCGGGCGAAACGGTTATTTTCAACGGCCGTAAGTTCAAAACCTACCGCGGCATGGGTTCGCTCGAAGCTATGGAGAACGGTTCAAAGGACCGCTACTTCCAGGGTAATGTCAAGGAGGTGAAGAAGCTCGTTCCCGAGGGTATCGCTGGTCGCGTGCCTTACAAGGGTTCTGTGCAGGAGGTTGTCTACCAGATGGTGGGCGGTCTTCGTTCGGGTATGGGCTACTGCGGCGCAGCAACTATCGAAAAGTTGCACGATGCCAAGTTTACCCGCATTACCGGTGCTGGTGTGCTCGAAAGTCACCCGCACGACATCACCATCACGAGCGAAGCTCCTAACTACAGTCGTCCCGGAGAATAACCGGGCGGCTCGGGGCTATGCCCTTTTAGCTGAACAGACAAATTGAAAGCATATTTCTGATGAAGAAAGCAACTGTATTTTCTACCCTTTTCGCCCTGGCCCTGTGCGCCGGGGCGCAATCGGTTACAGACCCTGTGTTGATGACAATCAACGGTAAGCCTGTAACGAAAAGCGAATTTGAATATTCCTACCACAAGAACGGCAACGTGGAGGGGGCTGTTGAACAGAAGACGATACAGGAGTACGTGCCGATGTTCATCAACTATAAACTCAAGGTGGAGGCGGCCGAAGCGGCAAAGCTCGACACGCTTTCGAGTTACCAGAAAGAATACCTTACTTATCGCGATATGCAGCTTACGCCGTATATGGTGGATTCTGCATACATTGACTCTGTTGCGCATGTGGTTTACGACAATACGGTGAACCAACTTGCGGGGAAAGACCTCATTCAGCCGGCGCACATCCTCATATATCTGGGGCAGAAAGCCAGTGATGCTGACAAGGAGCGTGCCAAGCAAAAGGCCGACTCTATATATAATGCCATCGTGGCTGGGGCCGACTTTGCCGAGATGGCGAAGAAGCATTCTGCCGACGGCAGTGCGTCGCAAGGTGGCCAGTTGCCTTGGGTAGGCCCCGGCTCGTTCGTCAAAGAGTTTGAGGATGCAGCTTATGCGTTGAAGAAGGGCGAGGTGTCGAAACCCGTACTTTCGCCTTACGGCTACCATATCATCAAAATGACAGACCGCAAGCAACTCGATCCGTACGATACGCTTAAAACGGACATCTATGCGATGCTCAAGCGTCAGAACATTGAGGAAGCGTCTGCTGAGCAGCGCATTAAGAAACTCGTTGCAGCGTCGAATGGCCGTCTGACGCGCGAGGCAATCCTCGACAGCGTGATGAACGCCAACATTGACAACAATCTCGAACTCCGTTATCTCGTTCAGGAATACCACGACGGTTTGCTTCTCTACGAAGTGAGCAAGCGCCAGGTGTGGGACGTTGCTTCGGCCGACACTAAGGGTTTGGAGCAATGGTATAAGTCGCATAAGGAAGACTATGCTTGGAAAGAGCCTCACTTCAAGGGTTTTGTGTACCACTGCAAGAATGCCAAGGATGCCAAGGCCGTGAAGAAACTCCTCAGTAAGAACGCCGATGCCGACTGGCGTGCGCTGGTGAAGGAGCAGTTCAACAAAGACACTGTGACGGTTTCTGTCAGCGGTCCCTACCTTTGCGCAAAGGGCGAGAACCGTTATGTGGATGTTTACGCCTTTAAGTCGGACGACAAGAAGGCAAAAACTCCCAAAGGTTACGTCCTGACTGGTGTAAGCGGCAAGGTGCAGAAGCAACCTAAGTCGTACCTCGACGTGAAGGCGCAGGTGACGGCCGACTACCAGGCAGAGTGCGAAAAGCAATGGGTGGAGAAGTTGCGCAGCCAGTTCCCGTTCTCCGTAAACGAGGAGGTGCTGAAAACCGTCAAGTAAATGCAGCGACGCGATACACTAACTTTGAAGCATTGACAACAGCTAACATAGCATGAAGACAATCCTTACGATGCTGCTTGGACTTGTGCCCGCATTTGTCGCAGCACAAACCAACGTGGTCGATCAGGTGATTTGGGTGGTGGGCAACGAGCCTATCCTCCTCTCCGATGTGGAAGAAACACGCATTAGCAGCGAAGCCTACGGCCAACCCGTAGACAAACCCTACTGTACAATCCCCGAACAGATAGCCATCAGCAAATTGTTCGTCCATCAGGCCGAACTCGACAGCGTGAGTATCAGCGAATCCGACGTGATACGCGGCGTGGACAACCGCATCAGCGACTACATCACGATGTACGGTTCGCGCGAGGCGTTGGAACAGATGTCGGGTCGCAGCATTGCGCAAATGCGTGAGAACCTTAAAAAGCAGTACCGCGAACAGATGATGACCGAGGAGGTACGCCGCAAGCTCGCCAAGGAGGTGAAGGTCACGCCGGCCGAGGTGCGTGAATACTACAAGAACGTACCCGAGGACAGTATCCCGTTCATCCCTACGCAGGTAGAGGTGCAAATCATTACGTCTACGCCCGAAGCCTCGCGCGCCGAGGTGGAACGCATTGAGGAACAGCTTCGCGACTTCGCGCGCCGTGTCAACACCGGCGAGGCTGAGTTCTCTACGCTCGCCAAGTTCTATTCTGAGGACGGATCGGCTCGCAACGGCGGCGAACTCGGATATTCGGGCCGCAACCAGTGGGTGCCGGAGTTCGCCAACGTGGCTTTCTCGCTCAACGACCCCAAGAAGGTGTCGAAGATTGTCCGCACGGAGTACGGATACCACATCATTCAGCTCATTGATAAGAAGGGCGACAAAATCAATGTGCGCCACATTCTTCTCAAACCGCGCATCGAGAACGAAACGTTTGAGAAGGGCATTGCTCGCCTCGACTCCATCGCCGATGATATCAAGGCAGGCAAATTCACCTTCGACGCAGCTGCTCAGGCCCTGTCCGACGACAAAGACACGCGCAACAACCGTGGCCTCATGGCCAACGTCAACCAACAGACTGGCGTGGTAAGTTCACGTTTTGAGATGAAGGATCTACCGCAAGACGTGGCCAAGGTTGTTGATACGCTCAAGGTAGGTCAGATGTCGCAAGCCTTCCGCATGACCAACGCCAAGGGTCAAGAGGTATGCGCCCTCGTGTTACTTAAAAACCGCATCGACGGACACCGCGCCAGCATGACGGAGGACTTCCAGACACTTCGCGAGGCTGTTGTCGAGAAGCGGAGTGAGGAAAAGATAGAACAGTGGATACAAGAAAAGATAAAGACCACCTACGTGCGCATCAGTCCTGAGTGGCGCAACTGCAACTTCAAGTACAAGGGGTGGATAAAACAATAATCCAGTGCACCACACTGTTTGGACGGCCTGAGCCGTTCAAGCAGTGTACGCTTTTTTACCCAAAACAACCTGTTATCATGAAAGCCATTGCCATTAGGCTCTGCTCCGTCCTGTTTTTAGCAACCCTCGTCTGCGCAGCCCTTAGTTCCTGCGGCGGCGACCGTACCCGCATTGTAAACGGACATAAGTTTGTCGATCTCGGCTTGCCCTCTGGGGTTCTCTGGGCCGATACCAACATCGGTGCAAAGTCGCCCGAGGATGCCGGCGAGTACTTCGCATGGGGCGAAACGGAGAGCAAGGCCCAATTTTCGAAAAAGACCGCTGAGTGGTTCGACAAGGAACACAAGGGCAACCTCAACGTCTCCGAGGACGCTGCCTCCGCCAAGTGGGGCGACGGGGCGCGGATTCCGACCAAGAAAGAGTTTGACGAACTCAGCTCATCGAAATACTGCATTTGGACGTGGACATCTGTCAACGGTATGGACGGTTTCAAGGTGACCTCCAAGGCAAATGGCAACTCCATCTTCCTGCCTGCTGCCGGCTGCCGCTTTGGCAAAGACACTGGCTACTACGGCAACTTTGGTTACTACTGGACAAGTACGCCCAACACGCAGGCCAACAACGCCCAGTGTTGCCACTTCTTCTCGGGCTACCACAACGTGGGTGGTCACAACCGCAGCATTGGCCGCAGCGTACGGGCTGTGGCCGATTGACAAGCCTCACGCATCCTTACACAAACGACTGTCTTGCGCTCACTTGGGTGCAAGACGAAATGAGACCTTTTCGTGAACAAACGACTCCTTATATATATAGTACTTCTTTGCGCCGCAGCCGGCATGGTTTGCGTTGCTGCCAGAACCATTCCGCAAAAAAAGAAACGGACAAAGACCACCGACGAACGCATTGTGCTGAAACACGCCGACAACCTGCGTTTCGACGAAGAAGAAATGAATGGTGCGCAACGCCTCAGCGGGCACGTGGCGCTGAGCCACGCTGGCATGGTGATGCACTGCGACAGTGCCGTGCTGTATGAGAGTTCGCAAACGTTCGACGCGTTCGGAAAGGTAAACATCGTGCAGGGCGACACCTTGACCCTCAAGGGCGACCGCCTTCACTACGACGGAGAGACGCAAATCGCCGAGATGCGCCACAACGTTGTGATGACGCACCGCAAGCAGGTACTCAAAACCGACAGCCTCAACTACGACCGCCTCTACAACACAGGTTATTACTTCGAGGGCGGTGAACTCATCGATGGCACCAACAACCTCACCTCCGACTGGGGCGAGTATCACACCGACACACGCAAGGCACTCTTCAACTACAACGTCGAACTGAAAAGTCCTAAGTTCCGTCTTGTCACCGACACGCTTCACTACGACACTCAGACGAAGTGGGCCGAGGTTGTCGGCAAGTCGAACATTTACTCTGGTTCAGACATTATCTACACCGAACACGGCTTTTACAACTCCGAGACCGAGCGCGTCAAACTCTTTGAAGGCACAAAAGCCTTTGGTCGTGACCGCGTGATGCAGGGCGACACCCTCTACTACGACAAAACCACGGGCGTGATGGAGGCATTCCACAACGTGTCGTGCGAGGATACGAAAAATAAAAACATCCTTACGGGCGACTATGCCTGGTACAACGAGCAGACTGGCGAGGCCATGGCCACAAAGCGCGCTCTCGCTCGCGATTTCTCCCAAGGTGAGGACACACTCTACGTACATGCCGACACCTTGCGCATGTACAGTTACAATCTCAACACAGATTCAGCCTACCGTGTACTTCACGGCTACTTTCACGCTCGTGCCTACCGCACCGATATGCAGATGGTGGCCGATTCGCTCGTCTTTTCCACCCTTCAGAAAAAGGTGACGCTCTACCGTGACCCCATTGTGTGGAGCGATAACCGCCAGATTGTCGGCGAGGAAATCAACGCTTTCCTAAACGACTCCACGGTCGATTCCATCTACGTCGACCGGCAGGCCATGACCGTCGAGATGGTCGACTCGACCCACTTTAACCAAGTAGCCTCGCAGCAGATGCGCACCTATTTCGACCAGGAGGGGAACGTCCGTGAGAACCGCGCCATCGGCAATGTTCGTGTGGTGAACTATCCCCTTGAGCGCGATAGCACCATCCTCTACCAAAATTACGTAGAGACGGCGCAGGCCCGCATGTTCATGGAGAACCGCAAAATGTCCAAAATATGGGCACCCGCCTCGCACGGCTATTTCTATCCCTTAGGGCTTGCGCCCAAAGACCGCACCGAGTTGGAGGGCTTTGCATGGTTCGACTATATTCGTCCCACCTCGCCCGACGACGTGTTCAACTGGCGAGGCAAAAAGGCCGGCACGGCTCTCAAAGCCTCCGTGCGCCGCGAAGCACCGCTCCAAAAACTCTGAGGCAAAGCCCTTTTAGACTTCCTTTTCATCCCCATCCGCACAACATCCTTACGCATAGCCGCGCCCTTGGCGCACTACCTATATAATATATGAGTGACATCATCCATTTGCTTCCCGACTCCGTGGCCAACCAGATAGCTGCCGGTGAGGTTATCCAGCGTCCGGCTTCTATCATTAAGGAACTGGTTGAAAACTCGCTCGATGCCGGAGCCAAGCACATTCAGGTAGTGGTTGAGGATGCCGGCAAGTCGCTCGTTCAGGTCATAGACGACGGCAAGGGCATGAGTGCCACCGACGCACGCCTATCGTTTGAGCGTCACGCCACGTCGAAAATCCGCCAAGCCACCGACCTCTTCTCGCTCTGCACCATGGGGTTCCGCGGCGAAGCCCTGGCCTCGATAGCCGCTGTGGCGCAGGTAGAACTCCGCACGCGGCAGGAGGGAAACGACCTCGGCACGGTTATCAACATAGAAGGCTCGCGAGTGGTTCGCCAAGAGCCGGCGGCCTGTCCCGTAGGGGCAAACTTCTGCGTGCGCAACCTTTTTTTTAATATTCCCGCGCGCCGAAAGTTCCTCAAATCCAACCAGACGGAACTCTCCAATATCCTTGCTGAATTCGAACGCATTGCCTTGGCACACCCCGAGACGGCCTTCACGCTTCGTTCCGACGGCAACGTCGTACTCGACCTCCCCACGGGAAACTTCCGCCAGCGCATCGTCGGCATTTTCGGCCGTCGCATCGACGCGCAGCTTGTCCCCATTGAGGTAAGCACCACACTCGTGCGCATCAAAGGTTTTGTCGGCATGCCCTCAGCGGCAAAGAAGAAAAACGCCCACCAATACCTTTTTGTCAACGGGCGTTTCATGCGCCACCCGTATTTCACCAAAGCCATCCTCATGGCCTACGAACGGCTCATTGCCGACGGACTACAAGTGCCGTATTTCATCACGTTCGAAGTAGAGCCTTCGCGCATCGACGTCAATATCCATCCCACAAAGACCGAGATTAAGTTCGAGGACGACCAAGCCATCTTCCAAATCCTTATGGCTACCGTTCGCGAAGCCCTGGGCAAATTTGGCGCAGTGCCTGCCCTCGACTTCGACACCGAGGCACGTCCCGACATCCCCACGTTCAATCCCGACAGTACCGCACCGTCGTACATTGCGCCCCCCAAGGTACATATCAACACGTCGTTCAACCCGTTCGAACAGGGACGTTCCGCCTCCGCAACTCCTGCTGCCAACCACCGCCCGGCTTCTGCTCCCATCGATTGGCAGAGCGTTTACGACAATGCCTTGCAGCGCGATGCATCGGTCGGGGGAGGGGAGGACAACTCCGCAGCCGTTTCCGGCGAGGTGGAGATAGCGAGCAGTTACAACGCCGCTTCCGCCGCGCCGGCTGTGGACAGTACTTCTGCGGCCGGACTGTTCGGCAACTTCCCCGAGGGCGATGCCGACGACTTTCTGAGCAAGAAGGATTATATGCAGGTGCGCGGACGATACATCGTCACCCCCTTGCCCGCAGGTCTGGCCCTCATCGACCAGCACCGGGCGCACGTTCGCATACTCTACGACCGCTACATGCGCCAACTCGCCGAGAAGAAAGCCCCCACGCAACGGTTGCTCTTCCCCGAAACGATTACTGTTTCGCCTGCCGAGGAGGTGATTTTCCAAAGTCTGCTGCCGCAGCTCGCCGAGGTGGGTTTTGAAATAGAAAGCACGGGCAACTGCATCTATGCCATCACCGGCGTACCCCTCGACACTGACGGCATTGCACCCCAAAGTCTGGTGGAATCCATCCTGAGCGATGCCGTGTCGGGCCAGGCCGATGTACGCCAGAGCGTTGACCACGTCGTAGCCCTCGCCTTGGCTCGCCGTGTGGCCCTGCCCGTGGGGCAAGTGCTCGGCACGGACGAGATGTGCGCCCTCGTCAAGCAGCTCCTCGCCACCTCGTCGCCCAATCTCGCCCCCAATGGACAACCCGTCCTAACAATAATTAATCCCGAAACGCTCTTCTAAACGCGTCTGTGTGCCTATTTAAGGCCAAAAATGAGCGTTGCAAATAGCAAAATCAGTGATTTTTATAAGAAATGACGAGTTTGTTTTTGAAAAAGTTGCACGTATTTAGTTCTTGTGCTTAATTTTGCGGCCAAGTAAGGTGTATAAGAACGGTGCAAACCGTACCTTTGCAGCCGAACACTAAGCAAATCAAATAAACAATTTATAGTATCAAATCTTCTTAGTTATGAGAAAATTAATGATGGCACTCGCCTTTGCAGGTCTCGCATCGACTGCAACAGGCATGGCGCAGGAAACTGAGGTTCCCGTAAAGAAGTACAGTGTAGCCACTAACTCTTTCTGGGCAAACTGGTTTATCAGCGCAGGTATCGCCGGCAACGCTTACTACTCTTCGCAGGAGCAGCATGGCATGAGCAAGAACCCCTTCAGCGACAAGCGTGGTACGCTCGGCTTCACCGTAGCTGTTGGTAAGTGGTTTACTCCCGGCATCGGTCTCCGTACGAAGTTCGACGGTGCATGGGGCAAGACGGTGAATAGCTCTGAAAATCACCCCCTCTTCGCAAGCGTTAACCTCCACGAGGACGTTATGTTCAACCTCTCCAACATGTTCTGCGGCTACAACGAGAAGCGCGTTTGGAACTTCATTCCTTATGTAGGTCTCGGTTGGATTCGCAACGCCGACAAGACTGGTTCTGACGAAATCTCCTACCACTTCGGTTTGTTGAACAACTTCCGCGTAAGCAGCCGCTTCCAGATTTTCCTCGACGTGAATGCCGCAGCTTTCGAAGGCTCACTTGACAACGGTAAGAACGATCACTACTACAACTACAAGAAGACTGCTGCTCGCCACTGGGACAAGACCGTGAGCGTAGACCTCGGTGTTACTTACAACCTTGGCAAGCACACTTGGAGCAAGGTGCCTGATGTTGATGCCCTCATGGCTATGAACAAGGAGCAGATGGACGCTCTCAACCAGTCGCTCAAGGAACAGCAGGACGAGAACGCACGTCTCCGCGATATGTTGGCTAACGCTAAGAACCAGCCCGTTGTTCAGCAGCAGACTACGAAGGAACTCGTTGGTACTTCTTCGAGCGTATTCTTCAACATCAACTCTGCTAAGGTGGCCAGCCGCAAGGACCTCGTTAACGTGAAGGAACTCGCTGAGTACGCAAAGGCTAACAACTCTAAGATTGTTGTTACCGGCTACGCAGACAGCAAGACCGGTTCTGCCGCTTACAACCAGCAGCTCTCTCAGAAGCGTGCTGACACTGTGGCTGACGAACTCGTTAAGATGGGTGTTAACCGCGACAACATCATCACCGAGGCTAAGGGTGGCGTTGAGAACCTCTCTCCGTTCTCTTACAACCGTCGTGCTACCGTAAAGATTCAGTAATGCATTATGCATTTTGAATAATTTCAGGTTTTCAAATGGAGGCGTGTCCTAAGCAATTAGGGCACGCCTTTTTTACGTTCTGCCCAAACGGCAGCGAGGCTAATTGCCTATCTTTGCAGCATGAAATTGCCCGAAACCATCCAACCCTCCCAGCTGCGCCCCAAGGCCGAGGTGCGGCTCGACGCAAACGAGTCGCCTTTCAATAGCCTCTACAACGCCTATCCCGACCTCGATTACCTCACTCCGTTGAAGCGCGAGTGGGGCAAGCACGAGCGCATCCCCGATAGCTGCATCTACTTCTGTCACGGCACGGAGCAGGCCGTAGACATCGTTCTGCGAACCTTTGCCCTCGGCGGACGCGACAGCGTGGCGGCCGCCGAACCCACAAGGAGCATCTACCGCCGCCGCGCCCTTGTCAACCGCCTCGAATACCGCGAGGCCCCCTTGCGGACGAACGATTTCGCCTTCCAGGCCGAGGTTCTGCTCAATGTGGTGAGCGACACCACGCAAGTGCTGTTCCTCTGTTCGCCCAACTCCCCCACGGGCAATCTGCTCGATGCGGCCGAGGTGGAAACGGTTCTGCAACTCTTCGACGGCTATGTGGTGGTCGATGAGTCGTACATTGACTTTTGTCCCCAGCGCACAGTGGTCGGGTTGCTCAATAAGTATCGCAACCTCATCGTGCTACGTTCGTTCTCGCACGGATGGTCCGCCGCTGGCCTCCGTTTGGCAGCCATCGTGGCCCGTCCCGATACCATCGCAGATATAGAAAAGGTGGGGTACACCCACCCCCTGAGCATCGCTGTGGAACGTGCCGCCATGCAGATGGTGCAGCAGCGGCTCGACGTGGACAAGTGGGTGCGGCAGATCATTGAAGAACGTACGAAGGTGGCACTCGCCCTCCGCGACCTCCCTGAGTGCGAGCAAATCTATCCGTCTGATGCCAACTTCCTCCTCGTTAAGTTCACCGACAGCGAGGCTGTCGGCCGTTATCTCTTGCAAAACGGCATTGCCGTCCGTCCCGCTTGCGGCTGCCTGCGCATCACCATCGGTCTGCCCTCGCAAAACTCCGCCTTGCTCGGACTTCTGCGCCGCCGCATCGAACGGTAGTATTCCTATTGAAAATCAACGAGCTACGTATTACTCGAAGAAGGCTTTATCTAACGACGTACGTTCACTCGAGTTATAGACGTACGTCCACTCAACTTATAGACGTACGTTCACTCGAGTTATAGACGTACGTTCACTC
>CAVLCM010000023.1:8376-19689 GCA_963661625.1 bacterium | reverse complement strand
CATTTGGTGGTGCAAAAAAGTGATGAAGTCAGGGGGCAGTGTGTTTTTACGCTTTTCAGTTTTAGCGGACAAAAATAAAAACGTTTAGGACAACATTGGAAACTTGGCTGTTTGGCAAATTGTTCGTACTTTTGCCACGCATAAGGGAAATACTTATGCAATCGGAAAGTAGCGCAGTTGGTAGCGCACTACGTTCGGGACGTAGGGGTCGGGCGTTCGAGTCGCCTCTTTCCGACGCCGACAAAAGCCGGGATAAGTCAATCAGATTTATCCCGGCTTTGTTGTTTTTGCGTTTGTCGTTGTTCCTGTTAGCCCAAGAGTTGCTTTACGAGGGCGGAGATGGCTTTGCCGTCGGCGCGCCCAGCGAGTTTTTTGCTGGCTATGCCCATGACCTTGCCCATGTCCTTCATCGTAGTTGCTCCGGTTTCGGCAATGATGGCCTTCACTTCGGCTTCGAGTTCATCGGCACTGAGAGCCTTGGGGAGGTATTCTTCAATAATGGCGGCCTGTGCCTCTTCCTCTTCGGCGAGGTCGGGGCGGCCTTGCTCACGGTAGAGGGCGGCAGTGTCGCGGCCTTGCTTGGAGAGTTTGGAAAGAATTTTGAGGGCGGCAGCATCGTCGAGCGTGTCGTTTGCGCCCGGGGCGGTCTTGGCCTCGATGAAAAACTTCTTGACGTTGCGAAGGGCTTCAAGGCGCACCTTGTCCTTGGCCTTCATCGCAGCAATGATGTCTTTGCTTACTTTTTCGAATAGTTCCATCGTGTGTTTCTATTATGTGCTGCTTACGAAGGAGGGGCATTATTCCCCTTGTTCCGCCGCAGCCGACATTTTCTTGATTTGTTTGAGTTGTTCCACACCACGCTTCCGAGTGGGCGTGTTCTCTACCTGGTCCACGATGTTGTCGTTGAGCAGGTCGTCTGCCGAGAATAGGTATACGTTGGGCTTGCTCTTAACCGTCTTCCCTTTCGTACCGTAGAAGCGATCGCGACGCGTATCTCGTTCACCACTCTCTACGGTCCACTCAATTTCAGCCTTTTGCTTGGCCGACTTCGGTTCGTAGAGTTTATAGCCAGAAGCGATTATCGTAATCTTTATCTTGTTGCCAAGTTCGGGATTGAGGGTAAGTCCCCACTTGGCCTCCACGTCGCTGTCGAACTTAGCCATAAACTTCTCCACCTCGTTCATTTCGTAGGTTTGAAGCATCTGGCTGTCGTCGGTGCTGGTGGTGATGGAGAGGAGGATGCGCGAGGCTGCGAACACATCGTTGTTGTTGAGCAACGGCGACGTGATGGCGTCGTGGATAGCCTTGGTCACGCGGTTTTCGCCCTCTCCGTAGCCGGTCGACATCACGGCAATGCCGCCGTTGGTCAACGTATTGCGCACGTCCTCAAAGTCGAGGATGACGCGCCCGTGCATATCGATTACCTCGGTAATGGAACTCACGGCGGTCGAGAGTGTCTTGTCGGCGCACTTGAACGCATTGATTATGCTGAGGTCGGGGTAAATTTCGCAGAGCCGCTGATTATTAATAACGAGCAGTGCGTCTACCTCGGCCGCCAAGGCTTCAAGGCCGTCGAGGGCCTTGTCAATCTGCCGTTTGCGCTCAAAGAGGAAGGGAATGGTGACAATACCGATGGTGAGGATGCCCTTTGCACGAGCTTCATGGGCAATGACGGGCGAAGCCCCCGTACCAGTGCCGCCGCCCATGCCGGCGGTGATGAACACCATCTTTGTTTCGTCGTCGAGTATCTCCTGTATCTTGTCGATGCTCTCCTGCGCAAGTTCACGTCCCTTCACGGGGTTGCCGCCCGCGCCAAGACCGGGGCCGAGCTGCAAATGGTCGGGCACAGGATTGTCCGAGAGGGCTTTGCTGTCGGTATTGACCACAACGTAGCGCACCTCGGGGATGTTGTCGCGGTACATCTGTGCCACGGCATTGCCGCCACCGCCGCCCACACCTATCACCTTGATGAGGCGAGGCGTTGAGTGGTTGGCCAACTCGACGAATGTGTCACTAAATGTTTGGGTGTCTGTACCGTTCATGGTCTGTATTGCGTGTGCCTAATATTTGGATCTTGTGCTGCTCCGCTTCTCAGAACGATATTACGGAGCCGGCCGTAGCTGCCTGCGCTGCGTTGGCAGTGTTTTCGAGTTCCATGGGAACGTTGGTGTACGACTTGGCATTGATTTCGGTGAGAGCCTCTTTCGAACGCTTGTAAGTCGGGGTGAGTTCCACGAGCGAGATAATCTCTTCATTGTCGAGGTCGTCGAGGCCAAAGAGATAGTAGCGGGGACGACGGCGGCGCAGGTTGCCCTTGTCGCCACTGCCGTAGTAGGTCTCGCGGCGTTCTTCCTTCTCCTCGTTGTTTTCGAGTTCGGTTTGGCGTTTGCGCTCTTCCTCGGCTTCCTGTTTCTTCTTGAAGCCAGGCACGTTGCTCATGCCAAAGCCGGTGGCGAGGATGGTTATCTTCACCTGCTTGCCCAGTGCGGGGTCGGTGGTAAGTCCCCACTTTGTTTCCACGTCGTCGTGGAACTTCGACATGAACTCGTGCACTTCGTTCATCTCGTCCATCATGAGGGTTTGGTCTTCCTTCTCTGCACAGAACGAAATGGAGAGCAACACTTTCTTGGAGTTGAAAATGTCGTTGTTGTTGAGCAGCGGAGAATGGAGGGCAGCCTCGATGGCTTTGCTCACGCGGTTTTCGCCCTCGCCGAAGCCGGTAGACATGATGGCCACGCCGCCGTCTTTCAGCACGGTGCAAACATCGCGGAAGTCGAGGTTGATAAGTCCGTGCATCGTGATGATTTCGGCGATTGAGCGAGCGGCTATACTGAGCGTATTGTCGGCCTTTTCAAAGGCTGAAAGCACGTTGAGTTCGGGGTATATCTCGCGAAGGCGTTCGTTGTTGATTACGAGCAATGCGTCTACATTCTTAGATATTTCCTCTACGCCGTCGAGTGCCTGGTCAATCTTTTTGTTGCCCTCAAACTTGAACGGGATGGTTACGATGCCGACGGTAAGGATGCCCATGTTCTTTGCCTCGCGGGCAATGACGGGTGCGGCACCAGTACCTGTGCCGCCGCCCATACCGGCAGTGATGAACACCATCTTGGTGCCGTCGTTGAGCATTGTGTGTATCTGTTCCACGCTCTCCTCGGCGGCCTCGCGGGCACGTGCCGGACGGTTGCCGGCACCAAGTCCCTCCTTGCCAAGTTGAAGTCTTACGGGTACGGGAGAGTCGGAAAGGGCTTTGCTGTCGGTGTTGCACACCACGAAGTTCACGTCGTGGATGCCTTCGCGGTACATGTGGTTCACGGCATTGCCGCCACCGCCACCCACGCCAATCACCTTGATGATGGAGGGCGTTGTGGTGGGTGTACCCATATCTATAAGCAGGTCGTTATTTTCGTCCATTGTTGTGTTTCTTTTTGTTCAGGATTTCGTGATTGGTTCGCTACGCTGGAGAAGCGTTAGTTGTTCCCCTCGTCTTCTTTTACGAGGTTGCCAAACCAGTTGCCTACTTTCTTGAAAGTACCGAAGAGCTTTTCCTTGCGTTCCTTTGCTTTCTTATCCTTCTCTTCCTTATCCTTACGCTTGCGCTCTTCCTCGGCTTCGGCTTCTTCTTGGCGGCGCTGCTCCTCGGCTGCCTCCTCTTCCTTGCGTTTGCGCTCGGCCTCGGCCGCTTCTTTGGCGCGTTCCATCTCTTCCTCTTCTTCCTGCGTGGGGCCGAAAAGGTCAGTCGGGCCACCAAGGTCGCCACCGCAGCAGTTGATGTTGCCCTTGTCGATGAGTGCCAACGCTGCATTGCAGTCGCCGTCGGCGTTCAGACTGGGATAGTCGGGACAACGGAGGGGCACATTAATCTTGCTGATGAAACGGAGCTTTTCAAATCCGGTACAGGTGGTGAATGCCTTGTCGATGTTCTTCATGTGCGACGCACCGCCGGTAACGATGATGCCGCCGATGAGCTGGTTCACGTCGAACTTGGTGAGCGAGATTTGGTTTTTCACGTTGAGGATAATCTCCTCCGTACGGGCCTCAACCAATCCGCTGAACTCTTCGTAGGGGACGGATCGACCGTCGCGAAGGACAATGGGCTTGTGTTCCTCATCCTCGGGGGTAGACACGGCCGAACCGTATTTGAGTTTGAGTTCCTCGGCTTCGTTGTCCTCAATCTGCAACGACATAATGTCGCGGTTGATGTTGGCTCCGCCAAGGGGTATCACGGCCAAGTGGCGCAACAGGTTGTTCTTGTAGATTGCCACCGACGTTGTCTCTGCTCCCATATCGACAAACACGCAGCCCGAACGGCGTTCGGGTTCGGTGAGCATGGTGTCGGCGAGTGCCTGAACGGTGATGGGCAGTTCGGCAATTTTCACCTCAGAGGCCTTGAAGCAGTTGCGGATGTCCTCACGGATAGAGGAGTTGGCCACGATGTTGAGGAAGTTGCCCTCGATGTGGTCGGACTGAATGCCTACGGGTTCGTTGGTCAACTGCGTACCGAGGCGAAATTCCTGGGGAATGGACTCCAAGATGTCGCGGTCGGCGTTGGACGAGTTACGGTTTTCGTCATTCATGGAGTCGATCATCTCCTGCGTAATCTCCACCTTCGACTCGAAATGGCGCACCACAGAGTTGGCCACGGTGTGCATGCCCATGCCGCCAATACCCACGTATACCTGACCGATGTGCTTTTGCAGCTTCTGCTCGAGCTTTTCCTTCATGCTGCTCAGGCAGGTGGTCATTTTGCTGATGTTGTTGATGCGCCCTTTGCGAATGAACGTTGTGGATGGCTCCTGCGCAAATGCCAGCACCTGGATTGCGCCGTCGGGGTCCTTGCGCCCTGCAATGGCGGTAACTTTCGAAGAACCGAGTTCGATAGCTACTATAAAGTTGTCTCCTGTTGCCATATATATTGTTTTTTGTTTTTCTGTTAGGATTGTTCTCTGCGCCGCACGGAGGCGGCTGCCGCTATTTGCGTCCGATTACCTGCGAGAGGTGTTCGACGGATATTTCGGAGTATTTGTTCCAGCCCACCTCGGGAAGCACTTTCTCGTAGAAGGTGTAGAGGTTGCGGAACTTCTGACTGATACTGTCGGCCGTGCCGAACACGATCACGTGGTTGCCCACGCGCGGCACCATCTTGATACGCTCTTGCGACGTGACGTATATCTGCTCTATCTGGTTGTTCCAGAACGGGTCGTCGTGGAGGAACGTGCCGAGCTTGAGCAGTTGCGTCTTGGCAAATTTGTGCGATATGTTGCCCGTGGCTACGATGAGGTCGGCCGAATAGCCTTGGGGGTTCATCAGGTTGCCGCCCTTGTCGATGTAGTAGTCCTCGCCGTTGTCGGCCTTGATGCGGAGGAGGGGCAAACGCTGGTGGATAAGCACGTTCAGCACGCCGTCGGGCGACTTGTAGCAAAGCACGGAGTCGATAAACGAGTTTTTGCGCAACTTCCGCTGAATGCTAAGCCCGTCTATCTGGTCCATGGTACGCCCCACGGGATACTGTCCCGAAGCGCGCAGTATGCGGTCGGCCTCATCGGCGGTGATAAACCCTGCGTGCGAGCTGTCGGCTATGGTATAGTTCACCTGCCGGCACACCGTGCTGTCGCTGTGGCGCGTGAAGTCGGCGAAAGCGAAAACAAGGTAAATGATGATGCCTGCAAGCAGTACTAATTTCAGGAGCGTGCGCATGGAGTGACGGTAACGGCGTGGAGTATGGGGTTATTTTTCTTCCAATATCTTCTTTATCTCGGGGATGTAGTCTACGGCATCGCCTGCGCCGAGTACAATCAGCACGTCGAAGTCTTCCGAAGCCACAAACTGCGGAATGTCGCCCTTGGCGATGAGGTGTTTTTCAACGCCCTCGCTCAGGTTGTCGTAGATGAGTTGGCTCGTCACGCCGGGAATGGGTTTCTCGCGAGCAGGATATATTTCGGTGAGTATCACCTCGTCGAGCAACGAGAGGCTGTCGGCGAAGTCCTTATAGAAGTCGTGCGTACGGGTGTAGAGGTGCGGCTGGAAGATGGCGGATATTTTCTTTCCCGTAAACACCTCGCGGATAGACAATACGCTCTGGCGAATTTCCTCAGGGTGGTGGGCATAATCGGAGAGCAGCACGTGGCGGTCGGTCTTCAAGGCGAAGTCGAAACGGCGGTCTACACCGGCAAAGCTCAGCATGGCCTTGCGAAGTTCGTCGGCCGTTGCCCCTGCAATCTGCGCAAGTGCCATGGCGGCGATGCCGTTCTCGATGTTGATGCTCACGGGTACGCCAAGTTCCACTCCGGGCACGTTGCCGAGGGGCGAAACGTAGTCGAACACAATGCGGCCACCGCCAATCTGAATGTTCTCAGCGTGGAAGTCACCCTCCGTACGGTCGTAGGTGTACACTTTTACACCCTGCTGTGGGTTGGGCTGCATCTTGAGGTTGCGGTGCACAATGAGTGCGCCGTCGGGCTGGATGAGTTCGGTGTAGTGGCGGAAACTTTCGAGGTAGGCTTCCTCCGTGCCGTAGATGTCGAGGTGGTCGGCATCGGTGGCGGTGATGACGGTAGCGTAGGGACGAAGGTGGTGGAACGAGCGGTCGAACTCGTCGGCCTCAATTACCACGTAGGGCGACTGGGCGTTGAGCAGGTAGTTTGTGCCGTAGTTCTTCGTGATGCCGCCGAGGAAGGCATTGCAACCTACGTGGCTCTCGTGGAGCAGGTGTGCCGCCATCGAGGTGGTGGTTGTCTTGCCGTGCGTGCCGGCCACGCAGAGGCCCTTCATCGAACGGGTGAGCGTACCCAGCACTTGGGCGCGCTTTTGCAGGTCGAAGCCATTCTCGCGGAAATAAGTCAGTTCCTTGTGCGTTGCCGGGATGGCTGGGGTATAAACAACGAGCGTCTCTTCCTTGTCGCGGCAGACGGCAGGGATGAGTTCGGGGTTGTCTTCATAGTGAATGTCGGCCCCTTCGGCGCGGAGTTCTTCGGTGAGGGCGCACGACGTGCGGTCGTAACCAGCCACCACAAGTCCTTGCGACAGGAAGTAGCGCACCAACGCGCTCATGCCGATGCCGCCGGCTCCTACAAAATATACTGATTTCATTGTGCTTTCTTTGTTTTGCGAGTTTGCGGTCGGGAGGGCTTTACTTTCCCTCGGCCAGTTTGAGCACCTCGTCGGCTATGTCGGACGCGGCGTTGGGGCGAGCCAGTTGCACGATCTGGCGGCTAAGGCTCTCCAATTTGTCGTGGTCGGTCACGGTGTTGATGGCAAGGGGCATAAGGGTACGGATCGCCTCGGCGTCAGTGACGTAGAGCGCGGCGCCTTTCTGCACAAGTGCCTGGGCGTTTTTCGTCTGGTGGTCTTCGGCCACGTTGGGCGAAGGCACGAGTATCACGGGTTTGCCGAGCAGGCAAAACTCGGAGATGCTCCCTGCGCCGGCACGCGATATGACGAGGTCGGCAGCGGCATAAGCGGCTTTCATGTCGGCAATGAAGTCCATCACCTTGAGGTTGTCGGGACAACCGCGGCGCGACAACTCTTCCTGAATGGCTGCGCTGTAGTACTTACCCGTCTGCCAAATGAACTGCACGCGGCTCTGCTGCTTGACGAGCGGGAGGTTTCCGAGAATACTCTCGTTGAGCGTACGCGCACCGAGCGAACCGCCTACCACGAGGATGGTCTGCTTGCCCGGCACGAGGCCAAACGAGCGCACGGCCTCTTCTTTCGACAGGGTCTGTTCGAGGAGGTTTTGCCTCACGGGGTTGCCCGTATAGAGGATTTTCTCTGCGGGGAAAAAGCGCGACATGCCCTCATAGGCCACGCAGATTTTGCGGGCTTTCTTGGCGAGCAACTTGTTCGTCACGCCGGCGTAGGAGTTTTGCTCCTGAATGAGGGTGGGTATACCCAGGCTCTCGGCCACGTTGAGTGTAGGGCCGCTGGCATAGCCACCTACGCCCACAGCCACCTGCGGACGGAAGTCGCGGATGATTTGCCGTGCCATGGCGCGGCTCTTCATTATCTTGAAAAGTACGGGAATGTTTTTCAGGAGGTTCTTGCGGTTGAACCCGGCAATGGGCAGCCCTTTGATTTCGTAGCCGGCAGCCGGTACGCGCTGCATCTCCATACGCCCCTCGGCACCCACAAAAAGTATCTTCGCGTCGGGCCGTTTGGCGCGTATCTCGTTGGCTATCGACACGGCCGGGAAGATGTGTCCGCCCGTGCCGCCGCCGCTGATGACAACCCTTAATTCACCGTTCATATTTTTGTTGTGTATAGTACAAGGCAAAATTAAGCAATTATTTCCTGCTCTCTTGCGTTTTAACGCCTGCTTTTTTACAACTGTTAGTTTTTTGCCGTCGCCGCCAGTCGCAACGATGCGGAACGCACTTCCAAACCTACGGGCGCTGAATGAACGAAAATGCAGGAACACCAAGGCATAAGAAACCCCGTAAGCTACGGATTGCAGCGTACGGGGTTTCTTGTTTTCAGTCCGCGCGAGGCGGACTTAATCTGTTGTGTTCAACGAGATTTACTTAGACTCGTTGATGGTGCAGATAGACACGCGGTTCCAATCGTCTTCAGAGAACATGTTACCTACGCCCTGACCTTCAGCGTTGATGCGGTTGGCGGCAATCTTGTACTTGTTGACGAGGATAGTCTTCACGGCTTCTGCGCGAGCCTTGGCAATCTTAGCGTTGATCTCGGCGCTGCCCTCGGGAGAAGCGTAGCCCTTGATATCAACGGTGCTGTTCTTGTGGTTCTTCAAGAAGGTAGCCACGCGCTCTACGTTGGGGAGCTGAGAAGCGTCTACCACGCTCTTGCCCTGACGGAAGGTAACAGTCTGCTCGAGCGATGCAGTGCTCTTCGTTACGGTCTGCACAGCGGGCTTCTGGTTGCGGCAGTCGTTGAGCTGCTGCTGGAGGTCGCGGTTGTCAGCGCCGAGCTTAGCAATCTGGCTGTCCTTGTCGTTAACCTGCGAACGGAGGTCGTTGATCTTAGCGTTCAGGCCGTCTACTTCTGCCTGGTCGTAAGCCTTAACCAAAGTCATGTAGTGCTTGCCGTTGCTGTGGTTCTTGAAGTGGTAAGTTACGCCGGCGAGGACTTCGATGGCGCTTTTGTTTACGTTAAACTCGGGGTAGCTCTTCTGAGCGTCGGTGAGGTTGTAAACGATAGAGGGCTTGATTGACACTGTCCAAGCCTTAGCTTCGCCAACGTTGAAGTTGAAGTTGAAGCCAGCCTTGCCAGTCATGTAGTTTTTGTCTTTGCAATCACCCATCTTGCCAGCATTGTGGTTATAGTTGTGCTGCCAGCCAAGACCGAGAACACCCTCAACCTCGAACAAACGGGGAGTGCCGTTGTAACCGAAGAACCAGTTGGAGAAGTTGATCTTGCCCAACAGGCTGAGGTTGTGCTGATCGAAGATAGTCTGGCTCGCAGTCGTGTTGTTGTTAGCGAGGAACTGAACACCGAAGCCCAAAACCGGAGTGATCTGCTTGCCAACCTCTACTCCGTAAGTGGCGCGAACGTCCTTGATGTAGTCGCTGTGGGTAGTGGGAACAATGCCACCGCCTACGAGACCGATAGACCAGTTGTCAAAGAAACGAGAACCCTGAACGGATTTCTGTGCATTTGCCGAGAGCACAATAGCGCCCATGGCAATCACTGAAAGAAACTTTTTCATTGATGTAATGTAAAGAATTTGGATTTGTTCGTGCTTTGTAATAATGCGTACGCGGCTCTCTCTTTGCTTGCCCTGCGCCCGGCCCTCTCCGGCCCTGCGCGCCGGAACGCCGGCTGCATACGCTAAACTTTCTCTAAAATCCCCATTGGCCGCAAAAACCGCCTAAACCGTTCATTCCTAACCGCTTAGAGGTGGCAAAGGGAAGGATTTTCGTATTTCGAGCGACAAAATTACACATAATTTCCGAAATCAAGCAATCCTTGCCAAAAATCGCAAAGCGGCGGCACGTTTTTTGGAGAAAAACAGGCGGCACCTTTTTGCCACCACACAGCAAGGGAGTATATTTGTAGTGCAATGAGGGCAGACTGCATACGGAGTTGCCCCGACTGAGCGAAACTTACACTATATAAACACACATAACACGAAACATCCCCATGGAAAATCAAGAAACAAACGACGGACAGTTGAAGATTGAACTCACTCCCGAGGTGGCAGAAGGCATCTACGCAAACCTGGCTATCATCACGCACTCAAGCGCTGAGGTGGTGATGGACTTCATCCGCGTATTGCCGGGCGTACCCAAGGCTAACGTAAAGAGCCGCATCATCTTGGCTCCCGAGCACGCAAAGCGTCTGCTCTTCGCCCTTCAGGACAACATCGTGAAGTACGAGAAGGCTTTCGGCCCCATCAACCTTCCCGGTGCACAGGAAGCTGCACCCCAAGGCGGCCGCACCGCAACTCCGTTCGGCGTACCCGAGGGCAACGCATAAGCCAATCCATACGGACAAACGACAATCCGTGCAAACTGAGCCGCGAGCTTGGTTAGCACGGATTGTTTATTTTGGGCACACCATACGCCATGCGCCGCATCACACAAGAACCAGTTCGAGGTCTACCACATCGAGCATGCGGCCAAACTTATAGCCGACCTTTTCGAAGAGGGAGACTTGCTTGAAGCCGAGACTTTTGTGGAAGCCGATGCTGTGGTCGTTGCCCTGCGTGATGCAGGCTATCAAGGCTATCACTCCTCGCTCGCGAGCGTCGGCTATGAGGCGGCGGAGCATCTGGGTGCCTACACCCCTACCCTGCGCCGCTGGAGACAGGTAGATGGTCACCTCCCACGTGCGCGAATAGGCAGCACGGGGCTTCCAGGGGTGCAGATAGCAGTAGCCCGTCACCATGCCGTTCTCCTCGCAGACATAGTAGGGGTAGCGTGGCGAGAGTTCCTCGATGCGGCGGCGCATCTCTTCGGCCGTAACGGGTTCAGTCTCGAAGGTGATGGCAGTCTCCTTCACAAAGGGGTTGTATATGGCGGCCACGGCGGCTGCGTCGTCGGGGGCCACCTCGCGTATGGTCATTGTCGTTTCTGTTTGGTTGTCTTTGCGGGCCATTCTTCATTCTATGCGTTTCGCACTGCGAAATTCCGCATTTTGCGCGAAATGACAAACCTTATCGCAAGTGCAAACCTGACTTCATCACTTTTTTGCACCACCAAATGGCGCATATTGAAAATCAACGAGTTACGTATTACTCGAAGAAGGCTTCATCTAACGACGTACGTCCACCCTCTTTAATGACGTACGTTCACTCGACTTATAAACGTACGTTCACTCAACTTATAGACGTACGTTCACTCACCCTCATGA
>CAVLCM010000023.1:0-8342 GCA_963661625.1 bacterium | reverse complement strand
GTTCACTCGAGTTATAGACGTACGTTCACTCACCCTCATGACGTACGTTCACTCGGCGCAGCCTTTCCAGTCCGTTGCCTTTTTAGTTTTCCGTAGGGCGCGGCGTTTCTTATTTGAGCATGATGCCCGTGTAGATGCGGCCCGAACGGATGCCTTCCTTACGGGCGGAGAAAAACGTGTCGGAGTGTTCGAACGTACTCACTCCGGCCACCTGAATGTGTTGGAGCTGCACGCCGCATTCTTCGAGTTGCAACGCATTGGCCGCCCAAAGGTCTACGTGGGGCTTGGGCCAGCACGCACGGCGCACAACAACGCTTTCGGGGAAGCCGGCACGGATGAATTCCTCAGCCACCTCTTCGCCCACCTCGAAATCGTCGGGCGAAATGCTCGGGCCAATCACGGCCTGGCAATTCTCGGCGTGCGTGCCGTAAGCCTCCGCCATGGAGCGGAGCGTGGCCTGAACGATGCGCTTCACCGTGCCTCGCCAACCGGCATGAACGGCTGCGATGGAGCTTGTCACAGGGTCGAAAATAAGCAGCGGCACGCAGTCGGCCGTCGACACGCCGATGCACTGTTGCGGCAGGTTGGTGATGAGCGCGTCTACCTCGTTCAGTTTTATTTCCCGTTCTTCCTCGTTTGCCGCCACGAGCGTGCTGCCTACCCGCACCACGTTGGCCGTGTGAGTCTGCCGCGGCAACCACAGTTGCTCCCGGCTTATGCTGAGTTCGGAACAGAGCCATTCGCGGTTGCGAACCACCCGTTCAGGACTGTCGCCGCAATAGTGCGTCACGTTGAAGGCCGCATAACTTCCCATTTCATCGGCCGAACCTCCGCTGTCGGGAAAGGGCGATATTCGAGTGGTGGAAAAAGCCCGCACATTGGGGGCAATGGAGTAGGAGAGGAGGGTTTCGTTCATGTCGTTTTGTACGTTTTCATCGTCGTTTTTCGTTGCGTATTGTCGGTTGGCCCTTCGTATAAGCCCATTCGCCGTTCGCATCTCGGAGGTTGCCATTGCGTTCTTGCAAGCGGTAACGTGAACACTTTATTTACAACCTCGGGAACTATTTTCGATAACTCCGCGGCCGGCAACAAAAAGCGGCATTTTGCTGTTTTCGGCGGCAAAGTTCGCAGGTTCAATCAAGAAATGCAACCTTTGCGGCATTGTTGTCCTAAACGTTTTTATTTCTGTCCGATAAAACAAGTCCAACGCATTGCTTAGGTTTTCTTACGCCTCTCGAACCCAGTCTTCGTGAAAAAGCGGCGTTGCCGTTTGCCGTTTCGCAGGGAATAAGTACATTTGCAACGCATTTGCGGCAGTAGCTCAGTTGGTAGAGCATGAGCTTCCCAAGCTCAGGGTCGCGGGTTCGAGCCCCGTTTGCCGCTCCATCAGGCAAAGCCTTGCGCTTCCGTTCCTCCCCGGAAGCGTTTTCGTTATTGGGAGGTTTTTACAACGGGCAAGGCATAAACCGCCGGTGATTTTCGACGTTATGACAATCGTGCTGTGGGCATTGACAGTTATCATGTTCGTTGGTTTACTGCTAAACGCAACCGAACCCCTTAACCGCATAAACCGATCCGCGGTAGCTGTGTTTGTGGGGGTAATTTGCTGGCTCCTGTACATTGTCAACGCCTCTGATTTTGTTACGGCAAACCATCTCGCAGACTTCAACGCCTTCGTGGCAAAGCAAGGCGATGTGGTAGGTTTCAAGGATTTCATCGCTTCAAAACTCTTTTTCAAATACGTGGTGAAGAGCGCGAATATCGCTTTCTTCCTCTTTGCCACGACGTGTATTGTCGAGGTGCTTAACAACAACGGATGCTTCGACTTCCTCGGTGAATGGCTCAAAACGCGGCGGCCCCGCAAACTGATGTGGTTGCTGGCGTTTTTCACGTTCATCCTTTCGGCAAACCTCGACAACCTCGTCACCGTCATCCTCCTGCTCACCATTCTGCACCCCCTGCTGCAAAGTGAAAAGCAGCGTCGCATCTACGGCGTTGTTGTGGTGCTGGCAGCTAACTGCGGTGGAGCAGTGTCCGTAATTGGCAATATCACGTCGCTCAAGCTGTGGAACGACGGTTTGGTTACCCCCTCCATTTATTTCCTTACGCTCCTGTTGCCCGTATTGGCTGCGTTGGTTACGATGCTCCTCATCCTGTCACGGCAACTGCCCAACCGTGTGGAACTTGCGCTCGACCGCCTTCCGTACCGCGGCGACGACACTGTGCTGAGCCGTCCGCAAAGGCTCTTGCTGCTCGTGGTGGGTGTTGGAGGCCTGTGGTTTATCCCAAGTTTTCACCGCCTGACACTCATGCCGCCGTTTGTCGGTGCATTGTGCGTGTTGGCACTCGTTTGGATGATCAACGAACTTTGCAACCGCCAGCTCCTCGGTAGCGACAAGATGGTGCTGCGTCGGTTGCCCATGGCTCTGCAATACGGAAACCTGCAAAACGTACTCTACTTTGTGGGGCTCACGCTGGCATTTGGCGCAATCACTGAGACGGGGCTATTTGAAAGCGTCGGCAACTGGGTGGCGCAGAACATTGGCAATACGTACGCGGTTGGACTGATTTCGGCCGCACTCTCGGGACTTTTCGGCCACGTGCCGGCACTGCTCGGAATGACCGACGTGCTGAGCCATGGCGAAGGGTGGGGCGCAGCTTCTGCCTGCGACGGCGCATTGTGGCCCATACTGAGCTACTGCACTACGATGGGTGGCATACTGCTGCTTTCGAGCAGCATCTCCGGACTGCTGCTTATGCGCATGGAAAACGTGAGCATTGGCTGGTTCCTGCGTCACGTCACTCCCAAGGTCGTGGCGGGCTTTGCTGTGGGCTTCGTTGTGCTGGTGCTGGTAACGGAAGGGATACTTAGAATGCAGTAAACAACTGAATATCAAACACAAAACATAGAAAGGCTATAGTAATGAGTAAAATCAGATGCGTAGGCGTGCTTACGTCAGGCGGCGACGCGCCGGGAATGAATGCGGCTATTCGTGCCGTGACACGTAGCGGAATTTGCAATGGCTTCAAGGTGAAGGGCATTTACCGCGGTTACGACGGACTTATCAACGACGAGGTGAAGCCGTTTACCACGGAGGACGTGAGCAACATCATCCAGACGGGCGGTACTATCCTCCGCACGGCACGTTCGAAGGAGTTTGAAACACCCGCCGGCCGCAAGAAGGCTTACGAAACGCTCAAAAAAGAGTCAATCGACGCGCTGATTGTTATCGGCGGTAACGGTTCGCTTACCGGTGCGATGAAACTCGCTGAGGAGTACGACTTCCCCTGCATCGGCTTGCCCGGAACAATCGACAACGACCTCTATGGCACCGACAGCACCATCGGCTACGATACGACGCTCAACACAATTCAGCAGTGCGTGGACAAAATCCGCGATACGGCGACCTCGCACGAGCGCATCTTCTTCGTAGAAGTGATGGGCCGCGACGCCGGCTTCCTGGCGCAGAACAGTGCCATTGCAGCTGGTGCAGAAGCTGCCATCATCCCCGAGGACACCACGGGTAGCGACCAGCTCATCGAATTTATGGAGCGCGGCATTCGCAAGAGTAAGAAGAGCTGCATCGTCATCGTGAGCGAAAGTCCGAAGTGCGGCGCTATGTACTACGCCGAACGTGTGAAGAAGGAATATCCCAACTTCGACGTGCGCGTGTCTATCCTCGGTCACTTGCAGCGCGGCGGTTCGCCCTCAGCCCGCGACCGCATCCTTGCCTCGCAGGTAGGTGTAGGAGCAATCGAAGCCCTTGTGCAGGGCCAGCGAAATATTATGGTGGGCGTGCGCAACAACGAAGTGGTTTACGTCCCCTTCATTGATGCTATTGGCAAACACAAAATGATGGACAAAAAGCTCATCAAAGTGCTGGACGAACTGAGCATCTGATATTTTCAAGAATACAAAAACGGGAACGGAGGGGTGACAACATTGTCATTTCCTCCGTTCCCGTTTTTTTTGTGGGGATGCGGCTAAGGTTATTCCTCTTCGGCCGCCTGTTCTTCTGCGGTGTTCTCTTCCTTCACCGGCGTGAGGATGTAGTCGCGCAGGTTGAGGAGCTGACGGTGCTGGGGAGCAATCTCCAAACCCTCGTCGATGAGCGCGAGCGCATCGTCAACTCGTCCCAGTTTGTTGAGGGCGATGCTCTTCTGCCAATAGTAGAAAGCCTTGCGCGAAGGTGCTTCGCTCTCCGGCCAGTGGGCGAGAATGTCGTCCACAGCATCGATAAACTTGGTGTACTCCTGCAAAGGCAGATAGTAGTTGAGGGCCAGGAATTGCTTTGTAGTCAGGTTGTTCGTGAGCAACTGCTTGTGCTCTTCAAGGTAAGCGGTGGCTTTTGCCTTTGCCTCGGCCTTGTCCTCGTTCGTTTCGCCCTGCTTAAAGCGCGACACGTAGTAGGTGAGCATATCCTTTACGCAACTTTCGGGTTTGTCGCCCTCTTCGATTGCCTTGGCGTAGAGTTCCTCGGCGCGGTCGAAATCCTTGTCCAGGTAAGCCTTCTTGGCTTCGGCGTAAATTGTCTTTCCGCTGAAGGATGGCTTGCTGTAGCCCGCGGCGTTGTGGCGAGCGTAGCGCGGATTCTCCGTGTTTTGCGGCTGCGTCTCGTTAATCTCTTCGAGGAGCGACTTGGCCTGCTCATTGTCGGGCTCACATTCCAGAATGTGTTCGAGGATAGTCTTGGCAAAGTTGTAGCGGCGTGCGTCGAACTGGCTCTCAGCCATGGCGTAGAGGTCGGCAGCCGTGTGGGGGAAGTGGATGCACGTGGCGATAACGCCCTGCGCGTTCTGCCCAATGGAGTAAACCACCTTCAAGCCCTTGCGCAGGTTCTCGTAGAGAGCCGATTCCACCACCTGCTGAGCAAAGAAGTAGAGGTCCGTGTCGCTGTCGAAGTCGCGGATAAAGCCGTAGTGCTTCTCATTATTATAATAGGTAATCTTTCCTCGTGCGCTCACAAAGGTGGAACTGTCTCCTTCGGCCGAAGCGTCGTCGCCGTTTCCGAAAGTATCGCTTTTGAAGTAAGAGCGGCGATTCATGCGCGGGTCGAGGCGTTTAAGTTTGTCAAGGTCAATGCGTCCCACCACCTTGGGTTGTCCCACACTTTCGGGGGCAACCAGTTCATCGGCCGAGGGAGCGTCCTTCATGTCGTTGCCCAGAATGTCGCGCAGCGTTTCCTGCGGCTCGTCTGCTGTGTTGTCTACATCGTAAGCGACACAAGCATCGCCGTCCGTCTCGTCGGCGTATGAGGGTTCGCACAACGGTGCCTGGCATGCTGGCCCGGAGGCTTTGAACGAACGGATGTCCGAAGCGGCAATGCCGCAGATATTTCCGTTGTTTTGGCGCAGAACAATCAGTTTGCTGCTTACGTACTCAATCTGTCCGAGGATGGCTCCCTCCGAACAGTTCACTTCAAGGGCATCGCCCACTTTGTAATTTGCTTTGATGAATGCTAACATACTAATAATGTGTATAGTCTTGCTGTTATCCGGCACAAAGATAACGCATTCTTGCTTTTTACGACTGACACATTTGTCAGAAATGCCGGCCGGGTGTGCCACGTTAACAAGTCAAATGTTCTTTTGGCACGCTTTTGGCAGAAAGAGGGTAAAGCATCTAACAAAATCAAACAACACAAACATTTATATCATGAACATTCAACCATTAGCAGACCGCGTGCTTATTAAGCCCGCTCCCGCAGAAGAGAAAACCGCAGGTGGCATCATTATCCCCGACACCGCAAAGGAGAAGCCCCTGCAGGGCCAAGTGCTTGCCGCCGGCAACGGCACAAAGGACGAGGAAATGATCCTCAAAAGCGGCGACATCGTGCTTTACGGCAAATATGCCGGCACTGAGGTGGAACTCGATGGCGAGAAGTACCTCATCATGCGCCAGAGCGACGTGCTTGCTATCATCAAGTAATCAATCCATACGTACACATTAAATAATAGATAGAAATCATGGCAAAGGAAATAGTATACGACGTAGATGCCCGCGAACGCCTTCGCGAGGGCGCAGACGCATTGGCTAACGCAGTGAAGGTGACGCTCGGTCCGAAAGGCCGCAACGTGGTTATCGACAAAAAGTTTGGCGCACCCCGCATCACCAAGGACGGCGTGAGCGTTGCCAAGGAAATTGAACTCGAAGACGCATTCCAGAACGCTGGCGCACAGCTCGTGAAGAGTGTGGCCTCGAAGACTGGCGACGACGCCGGCGACGGTACGACTACTGCCACCGTGCTCACGCAGGCCATCCTGACCGAGGGCATGAAGAACGTGGCCGCCGGTGCTAATCCCCTCGACGTGAAGCGCGGCATCGACAAGGCCGTGGCAAAGGTCGTTGAGAGCATCAAGAACCAGAGTGAGCAGGTGGGCGAAAGCTACGACAAGATTGAGCAGGTGGCCACCATCTCTGCCAACAACGACGCTGAGATCGGTAAGCTCATTGCCGACGGTATGCGTGCAGTGACCGTTAACGGCGTTATCACCATCGAGGACGCTAAGGGCCGCGACACTGTGTTGAAAACGGTAGAAGGTATGCAGTTCGACCGCGGATATCTCTCTGCTTACTTCGTGACGGATACGGAGAAGATGCAGTGCGTGATGGAGAATCCCTACATCCTCATCTACGACAAGAAGATTTCCAACATCAAGGACTTCCTACCCATCCTTGAACCCGCCGTGCAGAGCGGCCGTCCCCTCTTGGTAATTGCTGAGGACGTTGACAGCGAGGCTCTGACCACCCTCGTGGTGAACCGCCTGCGCACACAGCTCAAGATTTGCGCTGTGAAGGCTCCGGGCTTCGGCGACCGCCGCAAGGCTATGCTCGAAGACATCGCAGTGCTTACGGGCGGCGTTGTTATCAGCGAAGAGAAGGGCTTGAAACTCGAACAGGCTACTATCGATATGCTCGGTTCAGCCGAGAAGGTGACTATCTCGAAGGAGAACACCACCATCGTCAACGGCAAGGGCGCAAAGGAGAACATCGACGAACGCATCGGCCAGATTAAGAACGAAATCAGCAACTCCACTTCGTCGTACGACAAGGAGAAACTTCAGGAACGTTTGGCTAAACTCTCGGGTGGCGTTTGCGTACTCGAAGTGGGTGCAGCCAGCGAAACGGAGCAGAAGGAGAAGAAGGACCGTTGCGACGACGCTCTCTGCGCCACTCGTGCCGCCATTGAGGAAGGCATCGTGACGGGCGGCGGCGTGGCTTACATCCGCGCACAGAAGTCGCTCGAAGGCCTCCAAGGCGACAACGCCGACGAAACTACCGGCATCAGCATCATCCGCCGCGCCATCGAGGAGCCGCTTCGCCAGATTTGCCGCAACGCAGGCATTGAAGGCGCAGTGATTGTCAACAAGGTGCGCGAGGGTGAGGGCAACTTCGGCTACAACGCCAAGACCGAAGAGTTTGGCGACCTCCGTGCAGCTGGCGTGGTAGACCCCGCAAAGGTTACTCGTGTGGCTCTCGAAAACGCCGCTTCCGTAGCTGGCATGTTCCTCACAACGGAGTGTGTCATCTGCGACAAGAAGGAAGACAAGCCCGAAATGCCGATGGGCAACGCTGGCATGGGCGGCATGATGTAAACCATCCTTCCATACAGAATACAAAGCGACCGCCAAGTGCAGCTCAATGACAGAACTGCGCTTGGCGGTCGCCTTTTCTTCTGCGCATATTCTTACATCATGTGCTTGCATTTGCCGCTCCACCTCACGATGTTCAGTTTTATTACTCTTGTCCGGGCAAAGGAACTTTCCGCATACTTTTTTCCGACCTCCATGTGCTCGGGCGAGTATTTCTCAATGATAAGGTGGAGGGCTTTTCTCCGCTCGTCCTCGACAAGGGCTGTTTCCGCCTTGCATTCCATCACGATGCTTTGATACGCCGTGGTAAACTTGTTGGGTATCACCTTCGTCTTTCCTACGACGCAAAACGACACGTCCTTGTTGTTGTCCAAGCAGCGCAACTTGCGTCCCTCGGGGGCGCAGTGAATGTACAGAGCCTCCTTGCCGTCCCAGACGAAATTTACAGGTATACCATAGGCCATTGCCTTCTCTTCTAGGCAGTCTATCATCGAGAGAACGCCGTATTCGCCCGTGCGGAGCAGCAGCGTTGCCTCATCTTCGGTAAGCAAACGGTCTTGGCGGCGAACGTCATTGTTGTTGTATTCCATGTCTATATTGGGTATTGGTGAAGCAGACAATCTTTGATTAGTTGTTCTTTTGGGTGGCAAAGGTAAGCCTTTTGCCGTTATCCTTGATTGGGCTGATTTGCAATAGTTCTTTTTCTTCTTGGGGTCAACGTAAGTGACGATGCGGGCCTTGTGCCTGAT
>CAVLCM010000022.1:0-19833 GCA_963661625.1 bacterium | reverse complement strand
CGAGACGCTTCTTCCTGGAAAGCTTTATAGTTTAAGAATGCGTCGGATCTGTTTTAGCGGACAGCAATATTTTTTTATTGCTGCCCGCTAAAACTGAAAAGAGCAAGCCTCTCCTAATCAAAAAGACTTGGCTGGGGGAAATGTTCCCTTAGTTTCTTGGATTTTCTAACCGATATTTTCGGGGTCTCAAGCCTATACTGTGTGGGCTTGGAATTTTTCGGAGGCTGTATAACAAGGTGTTCCCTGTGCGACCACGTTTGCGTAGTACCAGGCGGCTGCTTGCGCCATGCAGTCCTTCAGCTCGTCGAGCCTCTGCTTATAGTTGGCCTGATTGAATTCTACATAATGCTCAGGGTGCTTGCCGTCGTGGTTGCCGCTGGCGAGGTGGATGATGCAGAATGTTTTGTCGGTGTCGTGAATGGCCACAAAGCCGTGCGTTTTGCACTTTGCCAACACTTCGTCAAACGTTTCGGGAGTGGCGGGAACAACCTGCAAAACGCTCCAAGGAGATTCCTGTGCCGTCAGCAGTGTGTGGCCCTGTTCTTGGCTGAGTTTGAAGGTATAAACAGTCTTTGAAGTTATCATAGGTATGTGTTTAGGAGTTCTTTACTTTTAGTAAGTTGTTACTATCCGAAGATATTGTTTTGTCCCAATTCAAACTGGGCTATTTGCGGTCGTACTGCAATTTTCGCTCGTGAAACTGCACTTTGCGGCAAGCCTCGTCGAAACGTTCGCTCGCCTCGGGCGTGGGCGACACGCGCAGCACGCTGTCGGCCTGGCGCAGTTCGTCCTTCGACTGGCAAATGTTGACACTGTCCATGAGCAGAATGCCCTCCTTGCGTGCCGAAAGGGCAAGGTAGCAGTCCTTGCGCATCTTTTCGATAACGGCTTTGGCGCGAGCGCAGTTGCCGGCAGAGAGGGCCGCACGAGCTTGGGCGAGGCGGGTCTGTGCTTCGCTTTCCATACGGGTGCGTGCCTCGCTGTATTGGGGTTTTGCCTCTTTCTCTTTAGACGAGAAGAACGAGCAGGAACCACACAGGAGGGGGAGGAAGAGGAGGTAGGAGAACTTGTTCATGGGGAGAAAGTTAGAAGTGGGCTTCGCTTTGTTCAAAGAGACTGAGGTAGAGGGCTTCGTACCTGCGAGCCACCTTGATATAGTCGTGGTGCTTCTTGATATAGTCGACGCTTTGGCGTTTGAGCTTGGGAATGAGCGCAAAACGGTTCAGCACGAGGTGCTGCAAGGAGTGATAGACACTGTCTTCGTTGGGCTGAACGTTGACGACGGGGCGCAGTTCGCACTCATCGAGGAGGTCGTAGTTTTCGGGTTCTCCGCCACCCACCGCCACCATGCCGTGCGCCATGGCTTCGAGGGCGTTCATGGCAGGTGTGTAGGAATAGAGTTGGTCGAGGATTACGTCGGCACGGCTGAGGAGTTCTACGTAGCGGGCAAAGGGAACATTGCGCGCCACGAGGAGTTCGCATTCGTCGGGATAGTCGGCGGCGATACGCTCGGCTGCTCGCAACATAATGTCGGTGCCTTTGTAGGCCGAACGCTGCTGCTGAATGCCGATGAATATTTTGAGTTTGGCGGAGGCTGGGAACTCAAAATCCACGTTGCCCTCGCAGGGGACAATGGGAAAGGGAATAAAACAGAGGCGAGCCGGACTGTGGCAATACGCCTTGTAGCTGGCATAATACTCGTATAACCCCGCCACAATGGCATCGCAGCGATTGGCCACATAGCGGCAGAGCGCACCCTTTCGGCCGTCGACCCACTCGCGCTTGAACTGGCGGTTGTCCTCGTTCACCCGTTCTTCGCTGCCGATATTGAAATCGCTGTAGCGGAACGTGTGGCAGTCGAGGCAGGCCATGGCATAGTAGTAGTCCATGCCGAAAGCCCCCATCACGACGCGACGGTTGTGGCGACGGAGAAAACGGAAAAACCAATGGATGCGCCCGGCTTTGAGACTGAGAAATTCGGGATTGATAATCTGCACCACGTCGTAGCCCCGGAAACGGCTGAACACGCTGCAAAGGCGCGCCACATAGCGCAACGAAGCGAGGGTAGTGAACGAAGTGCGGCGAAGGTCAACGTCGCGCGGATAGTCCTTCCATCCGTCGCCGTCGGAGGCCAACACGACCTCGTGCCCAAGGCGGCGGAGGCCCCGGGCAAGCGTGGTGTGTACGTTGCTGTATTCGCCGAGCAGGAGTATCTTCATGCTTGTTTGGATACGTTGCGGAGCAGGTATTGGGCAAAGAGCCGGGCAGCCGTGCGAACCATTTCGGCACAGGGACGTTTCTGGTAGTACTTCTCCGTACGTGCCTCAGCCTGCGGCGAGGTTTCCTTGGTTTTCAGTCCGAGCAGTTCGGCGCAGATAAGACTGCCGTTTTCCTCCTCGAACTCACGGGCGAGTTGCTGCACCACGGCGTAGTTGTGGCTTTTGCCTTCGCGGTCGGCACCGTCGGTTGCTCCGCAGTCCAGACCTGCGAGCAGGAACATGCCGCAAGCCGCACCGCACGTTTGGCGCATACGGCCGATGCCGCCGCCAAACGAGGCCGCCATGCGATTAGCCTGTTCAGCCGTAAAGCCGTAAAGGTCGGCAAAAGCGGCCACTACGCTCTGTGAGCAGTTGTAGCCCTGTTTGAAGAGCGCGACGGCCTCTTCAATGCGGCGGTTCATGTCCGCCTCCGTAATCTGTATGTTGCTGCTTATCATTCCGTGTTTTTCGTTGTTTGGCTTTACGCCCGAATTTGCGTTACCTTTGCAAAGCGGCAGGTCTTCTCATTCAGCAAACCGCATGAATGCGCCGAACTTGCGCCATTGGTCCCTAAAAGAACTTTTCCACAAACGCTTTATTATATGTATATCCTGAAATATGCCGCCTCGTTGTTGAAGCGCCCCGTTTTAGCCACTCTGTCAGCCCTTGCACTATTTGCCGCCACCGCTTGCGGCAGCAGTTTTGAGGAGAGGCTGACGGAAGAAGCCAAGGAGTACACCGCTAACCATTGCCCCGAGAAGGTGGAGGACGGGATGACGCTCGACAGCATCAGCTACGACGGCAAGACGAACGTGTACACTAGCTATTACAGCGTGGACAAAAGTGCGGAAGACGTGCTGAACAGCAACATCCCCCTACTCCACCAACTGCTGCTGGGGCAACTGAAAGACAACGTGGAGTACAAGACGGTGAAGGAACACCACGTCTGCTTTGCCTACCTGTACCGGTCGAAGACTACGGGACGGGCTATCTACACCACGCGCATCGAGGCCAAGGAGTATGAATGAGCCAGGCGGTTGCCGCGGCCGTTACGCCTCAACGCTCTTCAAAGCCTCAGCGAGCTGGTCGGGGCAGGACGTACCTTTCATGCCGCAGGTCAGGCCTTGCAACTTGCGGATTACCTCCGTGCGCTTCATGCCCTCAGCCAAGCGAGCAAGGCCTTTGAGATTGCCGTTGCAGCCACCTTCGAAGCTGACGCTCTCAACGGTGTCGGCATCGTCGAGGGTGACGTGGATGCAGCGCGAGCATACGCCCGACGGACGGAAATCAAATGTCTTCATTGTTCAGAAATAGCGAGGGGAAGCCCCTCTGTTAACGAAAAAAGGAATTTCATGTAAACACCGGCTTACACGAAATTCCTTTTTCATTTGTTTGTGCTTTGCATTTCTTCGTGCGCCTCCGCCCTTGCCGCCTCACAGCCGCTTGGCCAGGTCGCACGGCTTGGGGTTAGTTCTCGGCGGGCTTCATGTTTGTATAAACGGTCTGCACGTCGTCGAAGTCTTCGAGGCGTTCCACCATCTTGTCGATGCTTTCGCGCTCCTCGGGAGTAACGTCCTTCAAGTCGTTGGGGATGTAGGTGAACTCAGCAGCGAGCACTTCAAAACCGTTTTCTTCGAGATGCTTCTGAATCTGCGAGAAGCACTTGGGGTCGCCATAGATGGTTACACTGCCTTCCTCCTCGTCTTCGTCGAACTCGTCTTCTACGCCGTAGTCAATGAGCTCGAGGATGAGTTCGTCCATGTCTACGCCGTCCTTCTTCTTAACGGTGAAGACAGACTTGTGGTCAAAGAGGTAAGCGAGCGAACCCATTGTGCCGAGGTTGCCGTTGAACTTGTTGAACACAGAACGCACGTCGCCGACGGTACGGGTGGCGTTGTCGGTCAGGGTGTCAACGAAGATAGCCACGCCGTGGGGGCCGTAGCCCTCGTAGGTCATTGTCTTGTATTCGCTCTGATCCTTGCCACAAGCGTTCTTGATGGCACGCTCGATGTTGTCCTTCGGCATATTCTCGCGCTTGCAAGTAGCGATGATGGCGCGGAGCGTCGGATTGTTCTCGGGTTCTGGACCACCGGCCTTTACGGCAACGGCAATCTGCTTGCCCAGTTTGGTAAATGTGCGGGCCATGTGCCCCCAACGCTTCATCTTTGCGGCTTTTCTGTATTCAAAAGCTCTTCCCATGAGAGTATCGTTTTATTTATGGTGTTTTAGTTTGTTGCTTGTTTTCAAATCAACGCAGGGATGCGCCCAGTTGCTTTTCGAGGTTCTGGACAATCTTCTTCATCACGTTGTCGGTCTGCTTGTCGTTCATCGTCTTGCTTTCGTCCTGCAACACGAAGTTGACGGCATAGCTCTTCTTGCCCTCAGGCAGGTTCTTGCCTTCGTACACGTCGAAGAGTTCCACCTTCTTGAGGAGTTTCTTCTCCGACGAACGTGCAATCTGCTCAATCTGTGCGAACTGCACGCTCCTGTCAACGAGGAGTGCCAAGTCACGGCTTACGGCAGGGAACTTGGCGATTTCCTTGAACGAAACCGTACCCTTGCCCAACTTCTTCATGAGGGCAGACCAGTTGATTTCGGCGTAGTACACTTCCTGCTCAATGTCGAACGAGGCGAGGATAGACTTAGCCACGAGACCCAGTTCGAGGAGGAGTTTTCCACTGCGGTCAGTAACTGCGATGCTCTTGGCGAAGATGTCGTTCTCGCCGTTGACCACCTTGAAGCCGCCCATCTCTACGCCGAGACGCAGAAGGATGTTCTTCACATAGGCTTTGAGTTCGTAAACCGTAGAGTTCTCGTTGGGGTGCGCCCAAGAACCCTCCACTCGCTTACCTGTGAGCCAAAGGCCGAGGAAGTGCGACTGGCTATAAGCGTTGAGCGTATGTTCGGCCGTATGTTTAGAGGAATTGTAGTAGTAGCAGTTACCCGTTTCAAAGAAGCGCAGGTTGGCGTTCTTGCGGTTGACGTTGTGCGCAATGCTTTCGAGACCGCCGAAGAGGAGCGTCTGGCGCATCACGTTGAGATCGCTGCTGAGGGGGTTCAGCACGCGCACCAAGTTTTCGGGTGCGTAAGTAGCGAGTTTGCCGTAGTATGCCTCCTTTGTGAGGGAGTTATTGAGGATTTCGCGGAAGCCCTCGCCAACGAGTTGCTCGGAGATGAGGTTTTCAAGTTTGTTGGAACGGTCTTCGTCGCCCTTGATTGTAAGGCTCGACTTGACGGAAGAGGGAATCTCCACGTTGTTGTAGCCATATACACGAAGAATGTCCTCCACCACGTCGCAGGGACGCTGCACGTCCACGCGATAGGCCGGCACGCTGAGCGTGATGCCCTCGGGCGTTTCAGCGGTTATCTCCATTTCGAGCGACGTGACGATGCTCTTGATGGTTTCAACGGGAATGTCCTTGCCTACGAGGTCGTGTACGTATTTATAGTTGAGTTCTACGTCAAAACTCTTTACGAGTTCGCCAGCCTCAACATCCTTGATGTCCATGGCTATTTCGCCGCCAGCGAGTTCCTTCACGAGCAGGGCGGCCACCTTCAAGGCGTAGATTTGGCCGTTGGGGTCGATGCCGCGCTCGAAGCGGAACGACGCATCGGTGCTGAGGCCGTGGCGGCGCGCGCTCTTGCGGATCCAAGTGGGGTTGAAATATGCGCTTTCGAGAAGCACGTCCTTCGTCGTTTCGTACGTACCAGAACCCTTGCCGCCGAACACGCCAGCAATGCACATGGGTTCGTTCACGTTGCAGATGGCGAGGTCGCGGTCGGTGAGTTCGTGTTCCACGCCGTCGAGCGTCTGGAACTTCGTGCCGTTGGGCATAGCTTTCACCACCACCTTGTTGCCTTCAATCATATCAGCATCGAAGCAGTGGAGGGGCTGGCCGTAAGCCATCATCACGTAGTTAGTAATGTCGACAATATTGTTAATCGGACGCAGACCGATTGTCGTGAGTTTGTCTTTGAGCCACTTCGGGCTTTCCTTCACCTCGCAGCCTTTGACCGTCACGGCGCAGTAGCGCGGACAGGCTTCGGCGTTCTGCACGTCGATTGCGATGTCAAGGTCGTGGGAGTCTACATGGAACGCCGACACATCCATCTTGTGCAGGGCCGTTTCCTTGCCGTTGCGCACAAGCCATGCGTAGAGGTCGCGCGCCACGCCGTAGTGTGAACAAGCGTCGGCGCGGTTGGGGGTGATGTCCACCTCAATCACATAGTCGCTTTCAAGTCCGTAGTATTCGGCCGCAGGCGTGCCTACCTTGGCGTCTGCCGGCAGGACGATGATGCCGTCGTGGCTTGTGCCTACGCCGATTTCGTCTTCGGCGCAAATCATGCCGAGGCTTTCTACGCCGCGGAGCTTTGACTTTTTAATGGTGAAGCACTGGTCGCCGTCGTAAAGTTTCGTGCCGAGCGTGGCCACGATAACCTTCTGCCCTGCCGCTACGTTGGGAGCGCCGCACACAATTTGCTGCGGTTCACCCTCGCCCACGTTGACGGAGCAGATGTGCATATGATCGCTGTTGGGATGTGCTTCACAAGTGAGGACTTCACCTACGACGAGGCCTTTAAGCCCGCCACGAATGGCCTGGACTTCTTCTACGCCGTCCACTTCAAGTCCGATGCTTGTAAGTGCGTCGGCAACCTCTTGTGCCGAAAGGTCGAAGTCCACATATTCCTTAAGCCATTTATAAGAAATATTCATAGAAATACTGTAACGCTATGTGTAAAAATAAAGCACCGCAAAATTACTTCATTTTTTTGAACTAACAAAAACAGTTCAGTCTCACGCTTTTGCGCGTTTGCGGCGGCTGCAAGGTGCCTATTCCTCTACGGCAAACTTTTCGGGATGCCGTCCCTGCACGTTGCGGTAATAGTCCATTATGCTCTTCATGTCCTCTTCAACGTTGCCCGAGGGAATGAGCGTGCGGGTGCAAATAATGCGTTTATTCTTATAGTCGAGGGCATAGAGCAAGATAGGCAGATTGGCTTTGAGGGCGATGAAGTAAAAGCCGCGCTTCCACTTCTCTACCTTGGAGCGCGTTCCCTCAGGGGTAACGGCCAGCGAGAAACGTTCCGCCGCCACAGCCTTAGCGGCCAACTGGTCGGTAAGACTCGTCTTCTTGCTTCTTTCCACGGGGATGCCGCCGAGCTTGCGGAACATGTGAGCCAGAGGGCCGATGAACCACTCCTTTTTAATAAGGAAGTTCGACTTGCGCCCAATCGCCGTATAGTAGAGTTCGCCGATGAGGAAATCCCAGTTGCTCGTATGCGGCGCAATGCAGATGATGCATTTGTCGGGGGTTGGTTCGGTGACGTCCACCTTCCACCCCATCCAGGAGAAGAGTATTTTCTTACAAAGTTGTTGCAACATAAGTCAAGACAAGGAAAATCCCGGCATCAACAAAATCACCCTAATCAGAACGGCAACTTTGTTGATGTCGGGACAATTTGGCTTAGTGGGCGGCGCAATGCGAGCTGCTCACCCTTTGTGAATCCGTCAGGCTTTTACAATCCTTTCGCTCAGGGCGTTCACCTTTTCGGTAAATTCCTTTTTCAGTTTGCTGTAAAATACCTTTTCCGAACCTTTTTCGGTATGGCTGATGCGTGCCACGAAATCGCCGTGAAGGCTCAGCACCTCGGCCATGATTTCATCGAGCTTCGCTTGGTCTGCCTGTTGGCACATGCTCAGAACTACGCAGTCGGCGAAAAGGTCGCCGGTAACCATCTTCACGCTTTTCTTGAGTTGTCTTCTGTTTGCCATAGTGGTAATGTTTTGTGGAGTATTTATTCCTGTTCCGAGATGATTTCCCGGCCTTTGAGTATCGCCTTTTCGTTCATCGGCAACATGTCGTGGTGGCGTTCGGGGAGCGTTTTGCGAAGAGCTTTCATCACGCTCTCAATCGACACCACGGGGTGTACCTTCAAGAAGCCGCCGAGGATGAACATATTGAAGCATTTCATCAAGCCTGCCTCCGCAGCTGCTTCCATCGCCGGTATGTGGTAGGCGGTGATATCCGTTCGCGAGGGTTTGTCAAGAATGCCGAAGTCGTCGTAAATCAGCGTGCCGCCCACCTTCACCTTGGGCTGGAACTTGTCGAGCGAGGGTTGGTTGAGCAAAATCGCCGTGTCGTACGAACTGAGTATGGGCGAAGAGATTGCCTCGTCGCTTATGATAACCGTCACGTTGGCCGTTCCGCCTCGCTGCTCAGGGCCGTAGGCAGGCATCCACGTAACTTCCTTTCCCTCCATAAGGGCTGCGTAGGCAAGGATTTTCCCCATGGAAAGCACGCCCTGTCCGCCAAAGCCCGAGATGAGTATTTCCTGTTTCATGAAAGTGGGTGTTATTTGTCCTTCAAGTCGCCTACGTGGTAGAAGTCGAACATGTGTTCTTCCATCCACTCGTTGGCCTTGACGGGCGACATTTTCCAGCCCGAAGAACAGGTGGAAACAAATTCAATAAGGTTGGAGCCTTTGCCCTGCATGGAGTTTTCAAAGGCGTGCCGTATGGCTTTCTTGGCCTTACGGATAGCTGCCACGCTGTGCACGCTCTGGCGTGTCACGTAGGCGGTTCCTTCGAGCTTGGCCGCCAAGTCGGTGATGTTGAGCGGATAGCCGTGCAGCTTGGGGTCGCGGCCGTAGGGGCAGGTCACGGTCTTCATTCCCACGAGCGTCGTGGGAGCCATCTGCCCGCCCGTCATGCCGTAGATGGCATTGTTGATGAAAATCATCGTGATGTTCTCGCCGCGGTTCAGGGCGTGGATAGTCTCAGCCGTACCGATGCAGGCCAAATCGCCGTCGCCCTGATAGGTAAATACCAGACGGTCGGGCCAAAGCCGCTTGCACGCCGTAGCCAATGCAGGCGCACGGCCGTGGGCAGCCTCCTGCCAGTCAATGTCGACGTAACGGTAAGCAAAAACGGCACACCCAACGGGGCTTATGCCGATTGTTTTCTCTTCCATGCCCATCTCGGCAATCACTTCAGCCACGAGTTTGTGCACCACGCCGTGTGAACATCCCGGGCAGTAGTGCATATCGGTGTCGTTGAGGAGCTTTGGCTTTTCATACACCAAGTTCTCCGGCTTTATTATCTCTTCTTTCGTCATGGATTCCCTTGCTTATTATTTCCTAAACCCTGGCATGCGCAGCATCACCTCGACCATCTTGATGACCACTGCCACAAGTCCTACCATATACCATGTCATGACGCTTTCTTTCTTCGCCACGACTACGCCCACCATCGCCACCAATGCCACGACGATAAACGCCACGTTGAGGATATTGCGCAGAAAGAGTCGGCTCTGCCGTTGCTCCTCGCGCTTGCGTTGCAGCGGCGACATGCGTTCGGGTAAACTATCGTAAGTCATAGGGGTTCAATAAATTATTTTTGGAGTTTGCGCAAAGCCCCGATAATTTCGTCGGGGTCGGGGACGATGCCGCCGAGTCGGCCGTAGTGTTCTACGGGGATGCGTCCTTCCACGGCGTATTTCACATCGAACACCATCTGTCCGGCGTTGATTTCCACCACGAGGATGCCTTTCACTTTCTCTGACAACGCCTTTATTTCCTTCTCGGGGAAGGGCCAAAGCGTGATGGGGCGGAACAGTCCCACCTTGATGCCTTGTTCGCGGGCGTTCTCCATAGCCTTTTGCGAGATGCGTGCGGCAGAGCCGAATGCCACGATGAGGTATTCTGCATCGTCGGTATGCTGCGTTTCGTAGCGCACTTCTTTCTCCTTTATCTCGGCGTATTTTTCCTGCAAGTGCTGGTTTTTCTGCTCCATCTTCGCAGGGTCGAGTTCGAGGGAGGTAATCACCTGCGGCCCGCGTGTTTTCAGTCCGTGGCCGTTGGCTGCCCAGGGGCATTCAGCCACGATTTCCTCTTCCGTTCGGCGGGGCTTGTAGGGAGGGAGCGTCACCTTTTCCATCATCTGCCCGATGATGCCGTCAGAGAGTATCATGGCGGGGTTGCGGTAGCGGAAGGCGAGTGTAAAGGCAAGGTCTACGAAGTCGGCCATTTCCTGCACCGAGGCCGGGGCAAGCACAATGACGTTGTAGTCGCCGTTGCCGCCGCCACGGGTGGCTTGGTTGTAGTCGCTCTGCGAGGGCTGGATGGTGCCGAGCCCGGGGCCGCCACGCTGCACGTTGACGATAAGCCCCGGCACTTCCGCTCCGGCCATGTAGCTAATGCCTTCCTGCATCAGTGCCACGCCGGGCGACGACGACGAGGTCATCACGCGTTTGCCCGTGCCGCCACCGCCGTAAATCATGTTGATGGAGGCCACTTCGCTCTCGGCCTGCAACACCACCATGCCCGTGGTTTCCCACGGTTTGAGTTTGGCAAGCGTTTCGAGCACCTCGCTCTGGGGCGTTATGGGGTAGCCAAAATACCCGTCGCAGCCACAACGGATGGCAGCGTGGGCAATGGCTTCGTTTCCTTTCAGTAACAGTACTTCGTTTTCGTCTTTCATTGAAGTCGTGTTGGAATGTATTTGGGGGAGAACCCGTCCGTTGACCGTTGTTGCTCATGCCAAGGGACGCATTCAAGGTACATTTATTCTTTTGCGCGGTAAACGCTGATGCTGCCGTCGGGGCAGACGATGGCGCACGAGGCGCAGCCTATGCAAGCGTCGGCCACCTCTTCGCAGTAGGCATACCCTTTGTGGTTTACCTCTTTTTTCGTCAACGCCAACGTGTGTGTGGGGCAGGCCACTACGCAGAGTGAACACCCCTTGCACCGCTCGGTGTCTATTACAAGAGCTCCTTTTGCTTTGCTCATTTTATAGTCAATTTTTCGGACTTCGGCGACCGGCATTATTGTGGCCGCCGCGGCCCTTACTGATTGTACATGTCCTTGTTGTAGAATGCCATGATGTCGTTGAGCATCAAGCGGCATTCGCGTGCGGGGCTGTCGGGATTGAGTTCTTCGGCTTTGAGGAAACCAGACATAGCTTTGCCCCACTCCGACTTTTTCATGTGTGCCTTTCCGAGCAAATAGAAGTAAGTGGCCGTTTCGCCGTCGCTCTGCCGAGCCTCTTCGAGCTTTTCCCACACTGCGTCCAAATTGTTAGCGTCGAGGGCTTGCTCTATATCGTTATAGCGGTTTTTCTCTTCCATTTTGCCACATTTGCAAAGCAAAGTTACGCTTTCCCCTTGGTAACGTACATACGTCGAGGGCTTTTTTAGTAAACCTTAACCCGGTTACCCGTTCTCTTGCAGATTGTCGTGGCGATCGGACTTCACGACCGTTCGAGGACGGTTGAAATGCCTTGTTCGCGATGGCACACACGCACTTCGATGCCGTACTTGGCGTGCAGGTGTTCGGCAAGGTGCTGGGCGGAATACACGCTGCGGTGACGGCCTCCCGTGCAGCCAAATGAGAACATCAGGTCGGTAAAACCTCGTTTCATATACCGCTCTACATGTGCGTCGGCCAGGGCATAGACGGATTGCAGGAAGGTCAGTATCTCGCCGTCGTCTTCGAGGAATTTAATGACTGGTGCATCAAGGCCCGTAAGGGGTTTGTACTGTTCGTAGCGGCCGGGGTTGTGGGTACTACGACAGTCGAACACATAGCCGCCCCCGTTGCCCGATGTATCTTCGGGTATTCCCTTCTTGTAGCTAAAGCTGAACACGCGGACGGTGAGCGGCCCTTGTCCGTCGTATTTCGACTGCGACATCTTCATCTCGCCCGTCGGAGCCGGGGCAAACTGCGGCAGGGATATCATGCGCTGCAACACGTCGTAGAGGTAGGGATAATTCCTGTTTATGCTGTCGTCGAGTAGCTGACGCAGGTTTTGTATGGCAAGGGGGATGCTTTTAAGGAAGTATGCTTTGCGTTCAAAGTAGCCGCGTAGGCCGTACGCTCCCAGCACTTGCAGCGTACGGAACACTACGAATAGGTGGAGCCGCTCGCGGAAGCGTTTCTCGTCAAACGTTCCAAGGAGGGACGTGAGTTCGGCCACGTAAACGCCAATGAGTTCGTCGCGCAGTTGCTGCGGATAGCGTGCCGAGGCTTGCCACAGGAACGAGGCCACGTCGTATTGCAGCGGCCCTTCCATGCCTCCCTGAAAATCGATGAAGCAGGGTTTGCCGTCGGCCAACATCACGTTGCGGGCCTGGAAGTCGCGGTAGAGGAAGAAGTGCTGTTCGCCCTCATCGCCCACAAGGTCGGCAGCCATGCGCAACAGGTCGTCTTCGAGCCTCAGCTCATCAAATTCCACGTCGGTGGTTTTCAGAAAGCTGTACTTGAAGTAGTGCAGGTCGAACATCGCCGCCTGGACGTTAAACTTCACGGGCGAGAGGCACTGGCCATAGTCAAGCCCCTGCGTACCCTCCACCTGCACGTGCGCCAACTGCCTCAGCGTCTGCGCAAGGAGCTGTTTGTCGGCCTCGGTATATTGGAAGCCGTTTTCGCGCGAGGGTTTCAGGGCATCGTAGAGTGCCGTGCGTCCCAGGTCCTGTTGCAGGTAGCACCGGCTGTCTTTGCTCACGGCGAATATCTGGGGTACGGGCAAGCCCTTTGAGGCGAAGTGGCGTGCGAGGTAAACGAAGCAGTTGTTCTCGTCGACCGACGGGCCGTTCACCCCAATGACGGAGTTGCCCTCCGCGTCGTAAAGGCGTGCGTAGTGGCGGTTGCTCCCAGCCTTGGGCAGGGCCTCAAACCGTTGCGGCGCATGTCCGCTCCACAGTGTGTAGAGTTTTATTATTTCGTCCATGGGTTGTTTCGTTAGCGTTAGTTGCGGCGGTGCCAAATGTTCATCACCTTGCGGCGGATGGCTATCATGTTGACAATCGACACGACTACAAAAATCGCTCCGCCGGTAAGCACGGCGGGCATCATGCTGCCGGTTTTCATCGAGGGGAATATCAGGCCAATCATGTCAAGGTAGTAGTTCCTGACGGCGCAGAGCAGTGCGAGGGCTATCACGAAGGTGGCGGCGTTCATTGCCACGGTGAGCAACTGGTAGGGGCCGCTCACGCGCCCTGGGCTGTAACCGATGAGCAGGAGGTTTTCGAGTTTGCGGGTGTTTTTCTGCACGAGCAGGTAGATGCTGAGCATCAGTATGTAGAACGACAATACGCTCACGAGCAGCCCAACGAGCATCACCATGCTCACCACTACTTTGAGGAAGTAGGTTGTCTTTCCGGCATCGAGCTTATTGTCCTCCACGTCGTAGCCCTTTTGCTGCATATACTCGGCTATGCGCGCATCGGTTGGGTTGTTCACTTCGAGGATAAGGCGCGAGGGGTCTTCGGTCTTGCCCGGTTCAAACTCGGCGTTGCTCCAGTCAATGAAGCTTTGGGGCACGAGGATGGTGTTCAGGCGACTCGAGAAACCGAGTATGCGTCCCTTGAACTGCTCGTGCCTTCCGTTGGCGTTGATAAAGATGTTCATGTCGATCATCCCCACCAGTCCGTCGCTCACCTTGGGCAGGTTACGGCTCTGGGCGAAACCGAAGTTGTAGAGGGCGATGTAGGTACGCGGGAGTATCACTGGCACTTCGCGGTCGCCGGGACGGTAGGTCCAGTCGCTCGCCGAAGCGTCGACAAAACTGTCGGGGACAGCCTCGAAAAACATCTCCGTGCTGAACGGTTCGGAGCCTTTCATACCCATCGAGGCCGACACCTTGTACTGCGACGAGGTGAACGCCCCGGCCTTGCGGCAAAAGGGCTGACGGCTGATATCGGCCACGTCGTACGTGGTGAAGGCGTTGCTGCGTCCCGAGAGCGTGCCAACGGTGGTCACGCGCTTCGACACCACAAGGTAGTTGTTATTTATAAAGGTGTCTTCCTCGGTAAACACTGGCACGATGTCCTTATAGAACTGTATGCCAAGCATCACCACCCACATGCCGAAGAGGTTGGCGAAGAAGAAGCCCACAAATTGCAGTATGCTGATGTGTTGCCGTAGCAACTTCCAAATTAGGTTCACTTTCTTAGTTTGTTAATATGCGCTTTGTGCGTTACAGTCTGAATACTTTGTCGTAGGGGAGCGTCATGTGCTTGCCGATGCTCGTCACCACCACGCCGGCTCCCTGCCGTTTGGCTTCGCTCATCATGATGTTGGCCATAATGGCTGAGTTGGTGTCGTCGAGGTGACTGATGGGTTCATCCACGAGCAGGAAGTCGAACGGCTGCACAAGGGCGCGCATCATGGCCACTCGCTGCTGTTGTCCGAAACTCATGTAGCGCACGGGCGACGACAGTTTGTCGGCAATGCCGAGCAGGGAGAACCATTCCTTTATCTCCTCCTCGGTCTTGAAGTGTGTGAGGTTGTTCTTTATCTGTACGTTCTCAAGGGCAGTGAGTTCGGGAAAGAGGCGGAGTTCCTGAAAGAGGTGGCTCACGCATTGCTTTCTAATCCTCACCCAGTCGCTCACGGAGAACTGCCTCACGTCGGCGTCGTCGAAAAGGAGTGTGCCGGTATAGTCGTGGCGGTAGCCAAGCAGGTAGCTGCACAGGGTTGACTTTCCCGTGCCAGACATGGCTTCCACAAGGTAGAGTTTGCCTTTCTCGAAACTCACCTGTTGTTTCCACACCTCGCTCGTCAGTCCGTCGTTCTGGGCGAACACATGGGGCAGGATGTTTGAGAGTGTAATGGTTTGCATTGTTCTTCTCAATTATTCTATCAGTATCACAGACTTGCCGTCGCGGCAGGCGTAGAAACTCAGGCTATTCTTGCCAGGGAACAGGCTCAGGAGCATCTGCGCCGCGCCGCCTTGCTTCATGCAGGGCTGTGTGGCCAGTTTGGCAAGGTCGAGCGTAAACAGCACGAGACAATCGTCGGGATTGTCTTTGGAGCTTTTTTCACTCCTTTTCATGAGGGGAGCTTTTTCGCCCTGCTGACGGGGCTTCTCCGACGCAAAGTAGAGAAGGCTCTCCTTCTTGTTCTGTCCAAAGTAGAGTTGCTTGCCGTCGTTGCTCAGCAGGTAGTCGGTGGGCGAAAGGCGGTTGAGCGACACGTTGCGCTGCTTCGCCGCACTTTTGAGCCAGTAGTCGGCATCGGCGAAGAGGTTGTCAGCGCGCGTCTCCGCCGTAATGCTGAACGAGGGTGTCCAGTCGGCGGCTAAGGAATCTATCCTCAGCATCAGCAGGCCGTCGGCGCTGCCCAGCATCTTGTCGGCATCCACCGTCTGGTTAATGCCCATCAGCAGTCCACGCAGGGTTGCGTCGGTTTTGAGCAGGCTAAGCAGTTGCTTGCCTTGCGTGCAAGTATAGAGTTCAAATAGGGAGGGATGTCCAGGGCCATTACTTCCTGCACCGTCGATTGCCGGTTTCGATTTTTCAAAATCTTCTATCGCCCGCATCACGTCCTGGTTGTCGCTTGTCAACTGGCTCTCGATGCTGGTTACAAGGCCGTTGTCACTTTCGTCAAATTCTGTCGAGGCAAAAAGACTGACGGCTGCCGGGTCGCAGTCGGCCGGGACTGTCAGACGGAAGAGCATGTTGTAGGGGGCTGGCACGGCATCGAGCTGGGCAAAGAGGTGTACAGCGCCTTTCTGATCTGTCAAGCGGGTAAACTTATCCGTCTTCGTAAAGGGTTTGCCGCTGCGGTACATGGCTGCCATGGTGTGCTGCAACTCGTCGCGTTCCTGCGCCACACCGGGACCAAGGGCAAATACGAGCCTTCCGTTCCACGCCACAAGCCAACCGTCGTTCACCCACGCCCAGTCCAGGCCGTTGCTATTGTCGAGCAGTTGGACTTTTTTATTGGCAGCGAGTTGTTCAAACTGTGCTTTGAGCATGCCTTCGTCGGCCACCTTGGCGCAGAAACCGATGTACTCGTTGGGGGTGATGAAGGCGTAGAGGGGCTGACTGAGGTCTAACCCGTCCGTGCCAACGCCCAACAGTGTGGCCAAAGGATTGTCCTTTTGCAGAGCCTTGGGCAACTTGCCCGGCTCTATCTGTACAACGGCCTTGGCCTCTTCGGGTACGAGTTCGTCATATTCCTTCGAGGAGAATGCCGAAAGACAGAGTGCCACGGCGGCTATTGCCACGACCAGCACAGCTACAAGCGTTATCTTTTTCTTCGTCCACATAGTTATTTCACTCGTTTTGCAAGATACATCAAATGCACGGCCACAAGGGCGGCCGTCTCTGTACGCAAACGGCTTTCGCCCAAACTTATCGGCTGGAAGCCCTGACTTATCGCATAGTTAACTTCCTCGATACTAAAATCGCCCTCGGGGCCTATCAGCACAAGGCTCGCGTCCGTTGCGCCCACCTTGTCGCCCAGAAAATTGCGGCCCGACAGGTGGACGGCCTGCCCTGCGTCGTCCACCTCTTCGGGAGAATAACAATGGGCGATGAACTTTTGTCCGTCGAAGGGCTGCGACACGAATTGGCGGAAGGGCGCCATCTCGTCCACAATGGGCTTGAAAGCCTTGTGGCTCTGCTTCATGGCCGAAACGACAATACGCTCGAGGCGTTCGGTCTTTACAACCTTACGCTCGGAGAAGTCGCAGTTGAGCAGACTGATACGGTCTACGCCTATTTCGGTGGCTTTTTCGGCAAACCATTCCAGGCGGTCCATGTTTTTCGTGGGGGCTACGGCCAGGCGTATCTCGCCCTGCCAGAGTTTGGTGTCGGCCCAGCTGTCCTGCACGGCGGTTTCGCACCGTTTGGGCGTGGCGAGGGTAATGGCGGCCTTGTAGAACGTGCCGCGGCCGTCGGCCACGAGGATTTCGTCGCCCTCGCGCATTCGCAACACTCGCACGGCGTGCGCCGCCTCGTCGGCTGGCAACGTGGCGTTGGCGGGGGTGTAGTCGGGGGCGTAGAATATGTGTGTTTCTTTCATCGGTCGTACGGGCTGCGGCCCGCAGGTTTAGGCTCGCTTGCGCAGTTCGTCGCGCAGCACGGTGGCCAGTTCAAAATTGTCTTCCTCCACGGCTGATTGGAGTGCAGCTTTGAGCAATTCGTCGCTCATCGACTTGATAGGCACCCGCATGGCGCCTTTGTCCTCAGTCGTCTGGAAGCGTTGGGCAAGCTCGTCGGCCGGCACCCATATGTCGACCTTCGCCTCGAGTGCGGCCACAACGGCCTCGCCCACGGGGGCTTGGATGGACACGAGTTCGCCTGCGCGGTCAAAGTCTATCAGGGCGTTTACCTGTCCGTTGGCCGGGAGCGTCACACGGATGCCTTTCATGGGCATGCCGAGCCTGTGGGCAAGGCGGTTCATGAGCCTCGAACAGGTGTAGTCGTTCTTTTTCATGGCTTGCAGGACGGCTTGAAACTCCTGTTCGCTGATGAGCACGGGCAGGATGCGGCCGCCCCCTTGTTCGCGAAGGAGGAGGATGAAGGCGTTGCGCAGCTCAATGCCGCGCGTCAGTCCCTCAAAGGTCATTTGCTTGCAGTCGTCGTACATAGTTTTGTTTTGTCTCTCATGGTGTCCTGCCGCAACGGGGCGGAGCCGCCGAAAAGTGAAGCCAAAGTTACGGCATACGTGATGTTTCGCAAAACATTTGCCGCTATTTCTACCCCCAAAAAGCTTTTGGTTCGTACTTTTGCAACATGAATTATATACGCCTTGCCCTCGTTTTGCTGCTTCCCCTGCTCGTTTCGTGTCTGGGGGAGGTGGAGCCGACGGTGCAGCAAACGGAGTTGGTGAAGGTGGGCCAGGAGTTGCCCACATTCACCGTCGAACTGAACGACGGCAGTGTGTTCAGTTCGTCTGCGGTGCAAAGCAAGCCCCTCGTAATCGCCTTTTTCAACACGGCGTGCAAGGACTGCCAGCGCGAACTCCCCGTATTGCAGAAGGTCTATGAGAGTCAGGGCGACAGGGTAGCCTTCCTGTGCATTAGCCGTGCGCAGGGCGACAGCGAGGTTGCCGCATACTGGCAGCAGAATGCCCTCACCCTGCCCTACTCCGCCCAGACGGACCGCACGGTGTACAACCTTTTCGCCACCTCTACTATTCCGCGCATTTACGTGGCCGATACGAGCCGCGTGGTGCGCGCTGCCTTTAAGGAAACCATGGGGCAGGAGGCTCTCGAAACGGCCCTGCGCAGCGTTGTGCCAGACACGACGACCGCCGTCAGTCAACAGATTAGCAAATATCATGAAAAACTTAAATAACCAATGAATTCCTCTTCTTTGAAAATCCGCCTGACGGTAATGAACTTCTTGGAGTTCGCCGTATGGGGGGCTTACCTCACCTCGATGGGCAACTACCTCGGCCGCGCCGGCATGGGCGGCGAGATTTCGTGGTTCTACGCCATCCAGGGCATCGTGTCTATCTTCATGCCCACGCTCATGGGCATCGTGGCCGACCGCTTTGTGCAACCGCAACGCATGTTGGGCATTTGCCACCTATTGGCGGGCGTTTCGATGATTGCTCTCTGCCTGCTCGGCATGGAGTCGGCGCAGCCCGACAAGGCGTTGTTCATCACCGTGTACACGCTGAGCGTAGCGTTCTACATGCCCACGCTGGCACTGTCGAACACGGTGGCTTTCAGCGTACTGAAAATCGGCGGGCTCGACACGGTGAAGGATTTTCCGCCCATCCGCGTGTTTGGCACGGTGGGTTTCATCGCCACGATGTGGTTTGTCAACTGCGCCGTATGGCAGGATGGTTCGTTCTTCTTCACGCTTGCCGAAAACGATGCCAAATTTCAATACTCGCACATGCAGTTCCTCGTGTCGGGCGTGCTGAGCCTTCTGCTTTTCGCCTATTGCCTCACGTTGCCCAACTGCCGCCGTGCGCCGGAGAAGGGCAAGTCGTTGGCTGAGGCATTTGGCCTGAACGCCTTCCGTCTGTTCCGCACACGCAAAATGGCGTTGTTCTTCCTCTTCTCGGGCTTGCTCGGCATGTCGCTCCAAGTGACTAACGGCTACGCAACGCCCTTCATCACGAGTTTCAAGGGCAGCGCAGACACGGCTTCGTCGTTTGCCGCCAACAACGCCACGCTGCTCGTTTCCATCTCGCAGGTAGCCGAGGCTCTGTGCATCTTGCTCATCCCGTTCTTCCTCAAACGCTTTGGCATCAAGGTGGTGATGCTCATCGCCATGTTTGCCTGGGTGCTGCGCTTCGGCTTCTTCGGCTTGGGCGACCCGCTCATGCCGGGCGTATTGCTCTTCATCCTCTCGTGCATCGTCTACGGCGTGGCGTTCGACTTCTTCAACGTGTCGGGCGGTCTGTTCGTAGACAATGAGTGCGATGCCGACGTGAAGGCTTCCGCTCAGGGCCTGTTCATGCTGATGACCAACGGCCTCGGGGCAACGATTGGCACGCTCCTGGCCGGGGAGGTTATTAATCACTACTGCCACTGGGAAGGCAACTTCCTCGTGGGCGACTGGGACACGTGCTGGTTTATCTTCGCCGGCTACGCCCTCGTGGTGTTCATCCTCTTCGCCCTGGTGTTTAAGCACAAGGAGGAGAACGCCAATGCTCGCTAATCCAAAGCCGCACACATGGGCATTGCGCCCATACATACATTCATCAACCCCGAGGTTGCCGTCAGCAGCCCCGGGGTTTTTAGTTCCATTCCGTTTTCCGCCCTTTCATTCACCGCACGTTCACCGGCCATTCACTCGAAGAAGGCTTCATCTAACGACGTACGTCCACC
>CAVLCM010000021.1:0-20086 GCA_963661625.1 bacterium | reverse complement strand
TCATCGCATAAATGTACGCTCTGATTTTCAACGGAAATACTTTACTCCGAAGCAATACCCTGCGTGGGATTTCCGCATACGAAAAACGGTTCTACCAAACAATGCGAACTGATTGGCGCATTGCTTGGCAGAACCGTTACTGTGCGAGGCTACGAAGCCCGTTGCCAGATTACTTCTTCTCGGGAACTCGTTCGAGGATCGTCTTCACGAAGGTCCAGTACTTGCCCACGCTGGGAATGTAGCAGCGTTCGTTGGGCGTGTGGGGCGAACGGAGCGTGGGACCAAAGCTCACCAAGTCCATGTGGGGACGCAGCGCACCAATTACGCCACATTCCAAGCCGGCGTGAACCACCTGCACAACGCTCTCCTCGTTGAAGAGTTCGTTGTAGATGCCCTTCATCAGTTCAACGATTTCGCTGTGGGGGTTGGGCTGCCATGCGGGATATTCGCCGCTCAGCTCCACCTTCATGCCGGCCATGGAGAATGCGCTTTCGAGCGTCTCGGCACAGCACTCACGCATACTGTCGCGCGAGGAACGGATGAGGATAAGAAATTCTGCCTTGCCCTCGCCAATGTTCACGATGGCCAGGTTCGATGACGTTTCCACGATATTGGGTACCTCGGGAATCATGCGCAAAACGCCATTGTGTGCAGCGCAGAGCGCATTGACAAGGTTGTCCTGAATTTCAGTCGGCACGATGTGTTCGGGCAGAGGAGCATCCGTCACTTCGAGTTCGAGCGTCGGCTCAATGGGCGTATACTCGTCCTTGAGGGTCTGCTTCCATTCAGCCACAACCTCCTTGAAAGCCTCCACATTCTCCTTGGGGAGCGTGAGGATTACCTCGGCCGAACTCGGGATGGCGTTGCGCATATTGCCGCCAGCCCAGCTCGACAGACAAGCAGCGAAGTTGGCGATAGCATCCTGAACAATGCGCGCCATGGCCTTATTGGCGTTGCAACGGCCCTCGTTGATTTCCAGACCGGAATGGCCGCCAAAAAGTTTGTGGAGCGTCACCTTCACGGCAGCATCGTTGCTGTCAGTCTCTTCGGGCTTGTATTCGAGCGTGGCAGTCATGTTAACACCACCGGCCGAACCGATAATCATTTCGCCCTCGGTCTCGTCGTCGAGGTTGAGCAGGATGTCGCCCTCGAGCGTCTCAGCCTTCATGTGGTTTACGCCGTACATGGTTGTTTCCTCATCGGCGGTGATGAAACCTTCCACGGGGCCATGCACGAGTGTGTCGTCCTCCATCACGGCCATGATGGTGGCTACGGCCATACCGTCGTCCGAGCCAAGCGTAGTGCCTTTGGCCTTCACCCAGTCACCGTCGATGTAGGTTTGGATGGGGTCGGTCTCAAAATTGTGCGTAGACCCCTTGACAGCCTGCGGCACCATGTCCATGTGGCCTTGGAGCGTAACGCACTTGCGGTTTTCCATGCCCTTCGAGGCAGGTTTGCGCATGATGATGTTGCCGGCCTCGTCCTTGAAGGCGGCAACGCCTTTTTCCTTGGCCCAGTCGAGGAGGAACTGCTGCACCTTTTCGAGATGCCCGGAGGGACGGGGCACCTGCGTCAGCAAATCGAAGTTTTTCCAGATAGCCTGCGGCTGTAAGTTTGCGATTTCACTCATAACGTAGAATGTATTTTTAGTTGATTGTTTTCCTTGGTTTTCGCATATTCGCTCTCGCCCAGCCGAATGCGCCCAACACGATGACGAGCGCCGTCTGAATGGTATGCACAGCAAGGGCGAAAAGCACGGCACTCGTTTCGCCCACGCCGTAAAGCACGAGCATCGTCTTCACGGCAAAGTGCCACGGGCCGGCCCCGTTGGGGGTAGGCACAAGCACAGCAAACGTACCCACGCAAAAGATGAGGAACGCCACGTCGACCGGGATGTTCTGCGTGAAGCCGAAGCAGAAGAAAGCGATGTAGAAGTGGAGGAAATAGCCCACCCAAATGAGCAGGCTGAGGAGCAAGTAGAGCGGCAGGTTGTGGACGCGCCTGAGCGAAAGTATGCCCTCGCGAACATCGCGCACCTTGTCGCGCCCCTTGCGGAAGAACGAGAAACGGCGCACCATGACGAAGAAAGCCGCCACGGCCGCCACGAGGCAGATGAGCGTAACGACGTAGCCCGTGCTGGTGAAGCGCCGCAACAGGGCTTCGACGTTGAAACCCGTCTTTTCCAAAAAGGCCATGAGCATGGGCAGCTGCACAAAGAAAGCCGCCGCCGTAAAGAGGAGCATAAAGAGGGAGTCGACGATGCGCTCCGTGACGACCGTGCCGAGCGACTTGGAGAACGACACGCCGTCGACCTTCTTCAACGTGCCGCAACGGGTGATTTCGCCAATGCGCGGCACAACGAGGCTGGCTGCGTACGACATGAAGATGGCGTCGGTGCAGGTGGTTCGGCGCGCATCCTCGCCCAACGGGGCAAGGGCCATGCGCCAACGCCAAGCACGCGCCATCTGCGGCACAATTCCGAAAAGGAGGGAGAGAAACATCCAGCCCCAGTTCATCTGGTGGAATACCAATGCATTGAAGTCCGACCAATCCGTACCTCGATACATCCACCACAAAATGCCTGCCCCCAAAACAAACGGCAGGCCAACTTGCAATATAACTTTGAGTAGACGCTTCAAAACAACATACGCTTTCGAGCACAGTGCGAGGCTTGCACGAGTGCTTAAAATATTTTCCTAACTTTGCAGCACTCTAAAACGCACAAGAAACACACCGATTTACCTCTTTTGTACTTATGCAAAAGTAGGAAAAACAATTAAGATGAAATCCGTACGTCCCAAAAAATTTCTCGGCCAGCACTTCCTCACTCACCTGCCCACGGCGCAAGCCATAGCCGACACGGTGGACGCTTGTCCTGACCTGCCGGTGCTTGAAGTCGGGCCGGGCATGGGCGTGATGACGCAATTCCTGCTGCCCAAGCAAAGGGAACTGAAAGTGGTGGAGATTGACTTTGAGAGCGTGGCGTACCTGCGCGAGCATTTCCCCGCACTCGAAGACGGCATCATTGAGGACGACTTCCTCAAGATGCACCTTGAACACACGTTTGGCGGCCGTCCCTTCGTGCTGACGGGAAACTATCCCTACAACATCAGCAGCCAAATATTCTTCAAGATGCTCGACTACCGCAACCTTATACCCTGCTGCACGGGTATGATACAGAAGGAGGTGGCCGAACGGTTGGCGGCAAAGCCAGGCTGCAAGGCATACGGCATACTCAGCGTGCTGGTACAACTATACTACCGGGTGGACTACCTGTTCACCGTTGAGCCGGGCGTATTCAACCCGCCGCCCAAGGTGCGAAGCGCCGTGATACGCATGACGCGCAACGAGGTGGAACATCCTGGCTGCGACGAGGCCCTGCTGCGCAAGGTGGTAAAAACAACCTTCAACCAGCGGCGCAAGATGATGCGCGGATCCATCAAGCCCCTGCTCAACGAACTGGACCAAAAGGCGGGAGGCACAGTCCCCAACCATACGGAGTTTCTGGCACAGCCCGTGCTGACGCGCCGTCCCGAGCAGCTGAGCGTGGAAGAGTTTATTGAACTAACAAACAACGTCGCCGCGCACTACGGCATGTAGTAGCGGAGAGCGGAAAAGATACAACGATATGAAAACATACTTAGTGACAGGCGCAGCCGGCTTTATCGGTGCGAATTACCTGAAATACATTCTCAAAAAGCACAACGACATCCGCGTGGTGGTGCTCGACCTACTGACCTATGCCGGCTACCTCGGCACCATCGCCGACGACATTGACAACGAACGCTGCTTCTTCGTGAAGGGCGACATCTGCGACCGCGCATTGCTCGATCAGTTGTTTGCCGACTACCGCTTCGACGTGGTGGTAAACTTCGCCGCTGAGAGCCACGTGGACCGCAGCATTGAAAATCCGCAGCTCTTCCTCAACACCAACATCCTCGGCACGCAAAACCTGCTCGACGCTTCGAAAACGGCATGGGTGAACGGCCGCGACGAACAGGGCTACCCCACATGGCGCAAGGGCGTGCGTTTTCACCAGGTGTCGACCGACGAGGTGTACGGTTCGCTCGGCAACGAGGGCTTCTTCACAGAGAACACGCCCCTCTGCCCCCACAGTCCGTACAGCGCATCAAAAACATCGGCCGACCACTTTGTTTGCGCCTACCGCGACACGTACCACATGCCCGTGAGCATCACGCGATGCTCCAACAACTACGGTCCGTACCAGTTCCCCGAAAAACTCATCCCTCTCGTCATCAACAACATCTTGGCGGGCAAGAAACTCCCCGTATACGGCAAGGGCGAGAACATCCGCGACTGGCTCTACGTGGAGGACCACTGCAAGGCCATCGACATGGTGGTGAACGAGGCAAAGGACGGCAGCATCTACAACGTGGGCGGACACAACGAGCGGCAGAACATCCAGATTGTGAAAATCATCATTCGCACCATTCACGACTTGATGAAGGACGAACCGCAGTTCCGCACGCTGCTGAAAAAGCAAGAGCGCAACGCTGACGGCGAAATAAGCATCGACTGGATTAACGAAGATCTAATCACCTTCGTCAAGGACCGCCTCGGCCACGACCAACGCTACGGCATCGACCCCACAAAGATCAAGGAAGACTTGGGATGGTATCCCGAAACCTGCTTTGAGGATGGCATCGTGAAGACCATACGCTGGAACCTTGAGCATCACGACTGGGTGGAAGCCGTGAGCGGCGACGACTACCAGCTCTACTACGACAAAATGTATTCGAGGAAGTAAATCCCGGCAATGCAGACACGCCACAAGAAAGCGAAAATAGAACTCCTCGCACCGGCACGCTCCGTGGAGATTGGCTTCGAGGCCATTCGCCACGGAGCGGATGCCGTGTATATAGGCGGCCCGAGCTTCGGCGCGCGCCAGGCGGCAGGCAACAGTGTGGACGACATTGAACGGCTCTGCAAATTTGCCCACCTGTTTGGGGCGCGCGTCTACGTCACGCTCAACACCATCCTCTGGGACAGCGAACTGGCGCAAGCCGAAGGACTCGTTTGGCAACTCTATAAAATTGGGGTGGACGCACTCATCGTGCAGGACACTTCGCTGCTGCGGATGCACCTGCCCCCCATCGCCCTGCACGCCTCCACGCAGATGGACAACTGCACACCCGAGAAGGCGCAGTGGCTCGAAGCTGCTGGTTTCCGGCAAATTGTCATTGCCCGCGAAACGTCGCTCGAACAAACACGGCGCATCGCCGAGAGCGTGCATGTGCCTATCGAGGCTTTCGTGCACGGGGCTTTGTGCGTGAGCTATAGCGGTCGTTGCTACGCCTCGCAACATTGCTTTGGCCGCAGTGCCAACCGAGGCTGCTGCGCCCAGTTCTGCCGCTTGGCCTTCGACCTTATCGACGACAAAGGACGCACACTTATTGACGACAAGCACTTGCTATCGCTCAAAGACATGAACCGCACGGCGAGCCTCGAAGAGATGATGGACGCCGGGGTGCGATCGTTTAAGATTGAGGGAAGACTCAAAGACGCGGAGTATGTGAAAAACGTCACCGCCTGGTACCGTCAGGAAATTGACAAGGTGTTGGCGCGCCGCACTGACGACTACGAACGCAGTTCGTTCGGAAAGAGCGAGATAGCCTTTGCCCCCAACGTGGTGCGCTCGTTCAACCGCGGATTTACCGAATACTTCCTGCACGGCAGGGGCAAGCAGCCCATCTACTCCCCCTATACGCCGAAAGCCGTGGGCGAGGAGATTGGCACCGTGGCAAGCACGTCGGCACGGTCGTTCCGTCTGCGCACGAAGTCGCGCATTGCCGCCCCTTTGACGGCAGGCGACGGACTTTGTTTCATCGACCAGACGGGAAAGTTGCAAGGCTTCCGCGTGAACAAGGTGGAGGGCGAAACCGTCTACCCGCAACAAATGCCCGCACTGCAACGAGGCGACGCATTGTTCCGCAACCAGGACTTTGCATTCAGCAAACTGCTCGCCAAGCCCACTGCCGAACGGCGTTTACAAGCCTCGCTCACCCTGCGAGAAACCGCCGACGGCTACGCGCTCGACATGAACGACGAAAGCGGATGCCACGCTACAAAGGCGTTTGCCTGCCAACACGACGAGGCCCGTTCGCCGCAACTCGAAAACATTGAACGGCAGCTCGCCAAACTGGGCGACACGCCCTTCACAGCCACGCAGATTGACGTTCAGACGCAGGGCGAACGTTTCATTCCCTCCTCCACTCTGGCGGCATGGCGACGCGAAATTTGCGAACTGCTGCTCAGCACGCACCGCATGAGTTACGAACGCGACCGTGCCGGAGCAATAAAGCACGACCTGCTGCAAGGAGCTTTTGGCAAGCACCTTCCCTTCACCGCCAACGTGGGCAACAGCGAGGCTGAGGCGTTCTACAAAGAATACGGCGCAGAGACTGTTGAGCCTGCCTTTGAACTGAAAGAGCCGAAGGGCGAGAAAGTGCTGATGACCTGCCGCCACTGCCTACGTCACGAACTGGGCATTTGCCTGAAACAGAAAGAGGGCAGACAAACGGGCAACCTGTCGCTGCGCTTGCCCGACGGACGCACATTCCCCCTGCGCTTCGACTGCAAACGATGCGAAATGCAGGTTCTGACAAACGATTAACCAATGCCAACCACCATGCAGACACGAAAGGCACTCCTATATTATATGAGGCAGCTCATGCTGCTCATTGTCACTTGCTGCATGGCCGCCAGCTGCTACTATTCGCACCCCAACAAGGTGGACCACTGGCAAGCAGCAAGCGAAACGGGCGTTGACTCCGTCAACTTCTTCATCACGCACCACTACTGGACGGGCTACAACTTTGTGGCGACCGACACGCTCACGCTGCAAACCGCACCCCACATTGAGGGACTGCCCGACTACGGGGCTTTGCTCAACGACACCGTATGCCTGACGAAGCACGACCCGCTCGTGGTGGCAAAGGTGATGTACGTGCCGACTGACACTACCGACTCGGTGTGGGTGAAAGTGGCGCGCGACCAACTAAGCCAGGGGTGGGTGCACGAGAGCGAACTCCTGCGCCGCGTAGTGCCGGACGACCCGATTTCGAAATTCATCTTCTACTTCTCCGACAGCCGCAGCGTGTACGTGCTGAGCGTGCTGGGGCTTGCCATCGTATTTCTGCTTGTGCAAAACGTGCGGCACAAGCGTTTCCGCATGGTTCACGTCAACGACATTCCCAGCTTCTACCCCACCCTGCTCTGCCTCTGCGTGAGCGCATCCGCCACGCTCTACGGCAGCATACAGCGGTTCGTGCCGATGACGTGGGTTGAGTTTTACTTCCACCCCACGCTCAACCCTCTGTGCGAGTCGTTGCCCGTCATCCTGCGGCTCTTCATCGCCTCGGTGTGGCTCATGCTCATTGTAGCCGTGGCAGTGGTGGAGGAAATGCGCCGACTGCCCGACGTGGGCGACACGCTCTCCTACATCACCTCGCTCGGCGGCGTTTGCGTGGTGCTTTACCTCGTGTTTACGCTTTCTACGCCGTTTATCGCGGGCTACTTCCTGCTGGCGGCATACGCTTTCTTCGCCATCTGGCAATATGCCAAGCACAAGCCCTCGCACCTGCTCTGCGGGGCCTGCGGAAAATCTATTACTAAGAAGGGCCGCTGTCCCTACTGCGGGGCTGAGAACCGCTGACCTGAAGGCGCAACAAGCAAACGACATTCACAAGATAACTCCAAGCATCAGATGAAACACATCGTCATGTTCAAATTTCGCGCCGACGTGCCTGAGGAGGTACGTCTCAGCGCACGCCAGGCGTTCAAGGAAGGCATTGAGCGTCTGCCCGAGACTATTCCCTTTATACAAAGCGTACACGTGGGCTTCAACGTCAACAGCAACGAGACGTGGGACATCTGTCTCGACTCCACCTTTGCCACACTCAACGAGGTGAAGGCTTACGGAGCGCACCCCGCACACAAGGCAGTGGCCATGCAGCTTATGCAGTACATCGGCGAACGCGCTTGCGTGGACTTTGAATAAACGCACCCGCACCCCGAACACACTCCCATTTTTCTCCATCAGCCACACGGCGCGCCGCGACGGACAAATTCCTCCCGGCGCGCCGTGCCGCAGAGTGGCGGCGTTGGGCAGATTTGCCCGTCTGCCCATTTTTTTGTAATTTTGCATTGCAGCCTCACCCTATGAGGCACGTGCTTATAAACGTTTTCTTGTAGTTCCGCATACGTTTATAAACACAGCAGATAAAGACTAAATTACATTTGATGAAAGAGAAAATCGTATCTTTTTGCTGGCAGCACTTCCTGCTGCTCATTTCGTTGTGGATTATGACAGCCGGCGTAGCCGTTTGTGTGCGTTCACACCTCGGGTCAAGCGTCATCAGCGTACTGCCCTACGTGTTCCAAACCGCAGGCGAGAAGCAGCTCGTCCCAGCACTGACAATCGGGCAATACACCTACATCATGAACGCCCTGCTCGTGTTTGGGCAAATATGTATACTGCGCCGCAACTTTGAGTGGGTACAGCTCTTCCAACTCGTTGTGGGCTTCGTTTTCGGTTCACTCATCGACGTTAATATGTTACTGACCACGTGGCTCGCCCCCACAACCATCCTCACGCAGGCCGTGGCGCAGGTGGCAGGCTGTACCATCCTCGGCTTCGGCATTGCCCTCGAGGTGAGATGCGGCAGCGTGACAATGCCCGGTGAAGGTTTCCCCGTGGCCATCAGCCAGGTGACGGGCAAGGAATTTCCCAAGGTGAAGATTTTTGTCGACACGGCACTGGTTGTGCTGGGCGTTGCGGCTTGTTACGCCTTCTTCGGCGCATGGCAGTGGTACATTGTGGGGGCAGGAACGCTCTTCGCCATGTTCTACGTGGGCTACATGGTGCGCGTCATCGGCAAGCACCTCGGATGGTTTGAGCGTCTGCTGGCTTACAGTCCGGGCTTCCGCCGCAGCGTATACGGTCTTGCACGGTTTATCTACACCAAACCGAAACGCTATCTCTACACCAAGCCAAAGCAATACATCAAAAAGAAAATCAAGTAAACGTCCATAGCCGTTTCACCCATAAAGCGCGCCCGTTTTTACCACCCAAAAAAACGGGCGTTCGCTTTGCCTAACCTGCCAATTGCACTACTTTTGCACTTGAAAAGACGAAAAGGACGTGAACAAGGGCTACTTATGCCTGCCGCCTCTGCAAGAGTGCGGCGCAATGGGTATTGAACATTCCAACGCGGCGGACAAGCGAGTCCGTCCGCCTTATTTTTGTGTCCGCACGTCAGGTTTGCCCTAAGACCTGAACGGAGCGGGCTTTTTTCGTCTTTACACCTCGGAATCGTCCGTCCCCTGCATCCCGTCCCCCTCGTACTTTTCAGCTGGAGCAATCCGCAAGAGCCTGCACGGCGCAAGCCAGCGCATACCGCACGGACTGCTCTTACGAGAAACAATAACATTATTAATAATAACATTTAAAGAGCTATGAACTTTACCTTATTTGTCACTGCATTGCTGACAGGGTTGGCGTTCGTAGGTGTGGTAACGATTTTGGCAAAGCTGATTTCGCCCCGCAGCTACAACGCTCAAAAGGAGGAGGCTTATGAATGTGGTGTACCGACGCGCGGCCGCTCATGGATGCAGTTCCGCGTGGGCTACTACCTGTTTGCCATCCTTTTCCTTATGTTCGACGTTGAAACGATGTTCCTCTTCCCCTGGGCCGTCGTGATGCGCTCATTCGGTCCTGCCGGACTGTTGAGTGTGCTCTTCTTCCTGTTTATCTTAGTTCTGGGCTTAGCTTACGCCTGGAGGAAAGGAGCGTTGAAATGGCAATGAAAAGAGCAAAAATCAAGTCGATTCCTTACGAGGAATTCAAGGACAACGAGACCTACGAGAAGCTCGTTGAAGAACTCAACGCGGGCGGTGCGAACGTTGTAGTGCGCACGCTCGACGACCTCATCGACTGGGGCCGTTCAAACTCTCTTTGGCCTTTGACATTCGCCACGAGCTGCTGCGGCATTGAGTTTATGGCCGTATGCGCCGCGCGCTACGACATCGCACGCTTCGGCTTCGAGGTGACGCGTAACAGCCCCCGACAGGCCGACGTCATCCTCGTTTGCGGTACCATCACCACCAAGATGGCCCCCGTGCTTCGCCGTCTCTACGACCAAATGGCCGACCCCAAATACGTGGTGGCCATTGGCGGTTGCTCCATCTCGGGCGGACCGTTCACCAAGTCGTACCACGTACTCAACGGTGTGGACAAAATCATCCCCGTCGACGTGTACGTGCCGGGCTGCCCCCCGCGCCCCGAATCGTTCCTCTACGGAATGATGCAGTTGCAGCGCATTGTGAAAATTGAAAACTTCTTCGGCACAACCAACAGAAAGGAGAAAGACCCCTACAAGGCGGTAGCCGCAGAGAAAGAAGAAACCATATATAAAGAGGAGGAAGAAGCATGAGCGAAGAATTGAATCCTACAGCCAATCAAAGCGCAGAAGCTCAAAAGCCCGCCACTCCCGCCGCGCCCCAAGCAGCCACTGCGGCTGAAGCTGCAGCTGCCAAGCCTGCAGCCGCCGCTAAGCCCGCTGTGGCTCGTCCCGCTGCCCGCCCAGCCGCTCCGGCAAAACCCGCCGTCAACGAACTTCACCCCAAGGAGGTAGCTCCAGCCGACCTCTTTGCCGAGATGAAGCGTCTGCACGACGAGGAGGGCATGGACTTCCTGCTCAACCTCACCGGTGAAGACTGGATGGAGGACGGTATTGGAGTTGTGTACCAGCTCGAAAACACAAACAACAAGAAGCAGACTTGCATAAAGTGCGTCAGCACCGACCGCGAGAACCCCATGATTCCCTCGGTGAGCAGCCTCTGGGACATCGCACGCATTTACGAGCGCGAGGTGTACGACTACTACGGCATCGTCTTCACCAACCATCCCGATATGCGCCGCATCTTCATGCGCGAGGACTGGGTGGGCTACCCCTTCCGCAAGGACAACGACCCAGAGAAGGACAACCCGTTCGACCCACAGCACATGACGAACGAGCCGCTCGCCGACGTAACCTACGAATATCAGCTCCAGCAGGACGGCACCATCAACAAGGTGGAACACACCATCTTCAACGAGGACGACTACGTGGTGAACATCGGTCCGCAGCACCCCTCAACGCACGGCGTACTCCACTTCCGCGTGGCTCTCGAAGGCGAAACAATCAAGAAGGTAGACCCTGTGCTGGGATATATCCACCGCGGCGTGGAGAAAATCAGCGAAAGCATGACCTATCCGCAGACGCTGGCTCTGACTGACCGTTTGGACTACCTCGGCGCAATGCAAAACCGCCATGCCCTGTGCATGTGTATCGAGCAGGCCATGGGCGTTGAGGTGAGCGACCGCGTGCAGGTAATCCGCACCATCATGGACGAGCTGCAACGTATCGACTCGCACATTCTCTTCTTCGGCTGCCTCTGCCAAGACCTTGGCGCAACAACGGCGTTCCTTTACGCCTTCCGCGACCGCGAGAAGATTCTCGACATCTTCGAGGAAACGTGCGGCGGCCGTCTCATCCTGAATTACAACACCATCGGCGGCGTAACGTACGACATTCACCCCAACTTCCAGAAGCGTGTGAAGGAGTTCATCGTCACGATGCGCAAGAACATTCAGGAGTATCACGACATCTTCACCGGCAACGTCATCTTCCAGAACCGTTCAAAGGGCGTGGGCGTGCTGACGAAGGAGCAGGTCATCTCGTTTGGCTGCACCGGCGGCACAGGCCGTGCCTCGGGTTGGCACAACGACTTGCGCAAGCTCCGTCCCTACGCTGCTTACGACCGCGTACAGTTCAACGAGGTGGTTCGCACCGAAGGCGACTCGTTTGCTCGCTACATGATTCGCCTCGACGAAATCAAGGAGAGCCTCAACATCATTGAGCAACTCATTGACAACATCCCCGAGGGCAACTTCCAGGAAAAGATGAAGCCTATCATCAAACTTCCCGTAGGCACGTTCTACAGCGAGGTTGAAGGAAGCCGCGGCCGCATGGGCGTGTTCATCGAGAGCAAGGGCGACAAGAGTCCCTATCGTCTCCACTACCGCTCAACGGGCCTTCCCCTCGTAGCCGTGATGGACACCGCTTGCAGCGGCAACATGCTGGCCGACCTCATCACCATCGGCGGCACAGTGGACTACGTCGTGCCCGATATTGACCGCTAATCAAATAAGTTTAATAAGCACGCGCGGCCGTGCCTCCGCCCACGGCGAAGCAGGCTGCAAAAGCTCATAAACTCAGATACAAACAAAATGTTCGATTTTTCATTAGTAACAACCTGGCTCCACACTTTCCTTACGGGCACGTGTGGCTTCGCCGAGTGGGGCGCAATCCTTACGGAGAGCATCCTCGTGGCGCTGGTCATCATCACCCTGTACGCAGTGTTCGCCATAGCCCTCATTTATATGGAGCGCAAAATATGCGCTTTCTTCCAGTGCCGCCTCGGTCCGATGCGCGTGGGTAAATGGGGCTTACTCCAAGTGTTCAGCGACGTGTTCAAGATGCTGACCAAGGAGATTATCAGCATGCGCCAAAGCGACCTCTTCCTTCACAACCTAGCCCCGTTCCTCGTTGTGACGGCTTCGATGATCACTTTTGCCTGCCTTCCCTGGAACAAGGGCGCGCACATCATCGACTTCAACGTCGGCGTGTTCTTCTTCCTCGCAATGAGTTCTATCGGCGTAGTGGGCATTCTGCTCGCCGGTTGGAGCAGCAACAACAAGTACTCCCTGATTGGCGCCATGCGTAGCGGCGCGCAGATTATCAGTTACGAGCTTTCGATCGGCATGACGATGCTCGCCATGATCTGCCTCACGGGTACGATGTCGTTCAGCGAAATCTGCAACGACCAGTACCTCAACGGCTGGAACATCTGCCGTGGCCACATCCCCGCCGTCATTGCTTTCCTCATCTACCTCGTGGCTGGCAACGCCGAATGTAACCGCGGCCCGTTCGACTTGCCCGAGTGCGAGAGCGAGCTGACCGCCGGCTACCACACAGAGTATTCGGGTATGCACTTCGGCTACTACTATTTGGCAGAGTACCTCAACCTGTTCATCTGCGCCGGCATGGCAAGCACCATCTTCCTCGGAGGCTGGGCACCGCTCCACATCTACGGTCTCGACGCTTTCAACGGCGTGATGGACTACATCCCCGGCGCCGTATGGTTCATCGGCAAGACGTTCTTCGTGGTGTTCCTGCTCATGTGGCTCCGTTGGACTTTCCCCCGCCTGAGGATTGACCAAATCCTCTCGCTCGAATGGAAGTACCTCGTGCCGTTCAGCATGGTCAACCTCATCCTCATGGCTGTTTGCGTGGCTATGGGCTGGACGTTCTAACATTCAAACCTTACACATTCTCATGGAAGAAAAAAGTTATATCGGCGGAGTGGTCAGCGGCTTGAAGAGCCTTGGCACTGGTTTGAAGACAACCATGCGCGAGTTCTTCACCCCGAAGATTACCGAGCAATATCCCGAAAACCGCGCCACGAACGTAATGTTCGACCGTTTCCGCGGTTCGCTCACGATGCCCCACAACGAGCAGAACGAGCATAAGTGCGTGGGCTGCGGCCTGTGCCAGATGGCTTGCCCCAACGGCTCCATCACGGTGCAGAGCGAGTTCTACGAAACGCCCGACGGCAAAAAGAAGAAACGGCTCGTGAAGTACGAGTACGACCTCGGCTGCTGCATGTTCTGTATGCTCTGTACGCGTGCCTGCCCCCACGGCGCAATCACTTTCGACCAAAGCTACGAAAACGCCGTGTTCGACCGCACAAAGCTCGTCAAGACGCTCAACCAGCCGGGCAGCCACGTAGCGGAAAAGTAAACCACCAATTATTAGTTGAAAAGCGTTGCCTCCGCCCCTGGGCGGGCAGCAAGGCTCTTAAACTCTGAAAGAATGAATTCACAAAACATCATGTTCGTCATTCTGGCTGTGCTGATGGTGCTTTCGTCAATCGCCACCGTGCTGACAAAGAGCATCGTTCGCGCCGCCACCTACCTGTTCTTCGTGCTGCTCGGCACGGCAGGCATGTATTTTCTGATGGGCTACACGTTTCTCGGCGCAGCGCAAGTAATTGTCTACGCCGGCGGCATCATCGTGCTTTACGTGTTCTCCATACTGCTTACCGAAGGCGCAAAGAACCAGGAGATTTTCAAGCGCAAGATGAAGGACGCATCCTGGGGCTTCGTATTGAGCCTCGTGGGTTTCGTCACGTTCGTCGGAGTAGTGCTTTCGCACAACTTCAAGACGGCCATCCTCACCGCGCCCAGCGAAAACGCATCGGCAGTCACCACGATCGACTCCATTGGCCGCAACATGCTCTCCTCGGGCGAGGGGGGCTACCTCCTGCCCTTTGAGGCAGTGAGTGTGCTGCTCTTGGCCTGCATCGTCGGCGCTCTGCTCATAGCCCGCAAACGCTAACCCTTACATTATAAACGACAGTCACAATGATACAGTTAGAATATATCTTAGTCATTTCGGCCATTATGATGTTCGCAGGCGTTTTCGGATTTCTCACGCGCCGCAGCACGCTGGCCATTCTCCTCTCGGTGGAGCTGATGCTCAACGCCACCGACCTCAATTTCGCAGTGTTCAACCGTATGCTTTATCCCGACGGCAACGAGGGTTATTTCTTCGCGCTCTTCTCCATCGCCATCTCGGCTGCTGAGAGTGCCATTGCCATCGCCGTCATGATCAACATCTACCGAATGGTCAAGAACATTCAGGCAGATGAGCTCGAGAAGATGAAGTGGTAAAAACAAGTTGAACGGGGCTGCTCCGCTTTCCTGGCGGACGGCTCATCAAACGTAACAAACAAATGGATTACACAATTCTTATACTTTTGCTGCCGTTCTTCTCGTTCCTCCTGCTCGGAGTGTTCGGAAAATGGTTCAGCCACAAAGCGGCGGGATTGGTAGGTACTGCTGTCTTGGGTGTTGTTGCCGTGTTGGCATACTACACCGCGTTCGAGTACTTCTTCCAAACTCCGCGGGTCGACGGGGTCATGCCAACCCTCACGCCCTACAACTTCCAATGGCTGCCTTTCTTCGCGAAGGGCCTGAGCTTCAACATGGGCATCATGCTCGACCCCATCTCCGTCATGATGCTTATCGTCATCACGACGGTGTCGCTCATGGTGCATATCTACTCTTTCGGCTATATGCACGGCGAAAGAGGCTTCCAGCGCTACTATGCGTTCCTCAGCCTCTTCACCATGTCGATGCTGGGCTTGGTAGTGGCAACCAACATCTTCCAGATGTACATGTTCTGGGAGTTGGTGGGCGTTTCATCCTACCTGCTCATCGGTTTCTACTACACGTCGCCGGCCGCCATCGCTGCCTCTAAGAAGGCATTTATCGTGACGCGCTTCGCCGACCTGTTCTTCCTCATCGGCATCCTCATCTACGGCTACTACTGCCACTCGTTCGGCTTCGATTTCAACGAGGCTGGCTTTGCACAGGGCGCCATGATGCTGCCCACTGCCCTGTTCCTCATGTTCATCGGCGGTGCCGGCAAGAGTGCCATGTTCCCCCTCCACATCTGGTTGCCCGACGCAATGGAAGGCCCCACGCCTGTGTCTGCACTTATCCACGCAGCCACCATGGTGGTTGCCGGTGTGTTCCAGATTGCTCGTCTCTTCCCCTTGTGGATTGAGTACGCTCCCAGCACGCTCCACATCGTAGCTTGGGTAGGCGCGTTCACCGCGTTCTACGCTGCTGCCGTGGCTTGCTGCCAGAGCGACATCAAGCGCGTGCTCGCCTTCTCCACCATCTCGCAGATTGCCTTCATGATGGTATCACTGGGCGTTTGCACGGAGTACCAGACGGGCCACGAACATGTAGGTTCGCTGGGCTACATGGCTTCGATGTTCCACCTCTTCACCCACGCCATGTTCAAGGCTCTCCTGTTCCTCGGGGCCGGCTGCATCATCCACGCTGTCCACAGCAACGAGATGTCGGCCATGGGCGGACTGCGCAAGTACATGCCCATCACGCACATCACCTTCCTGATTGCTTGCTTGGCCATCTCGGGCATTCCTCCCTTCTCGGGCTTCTTCTCGAAGGACGAGATACTCACGGCTGCCTTTGCCTACACGCCGGCCATGGGTTGGATTATGACTGCCATCGCTGCCATGACGGCATTCTATATGTTCCGCCTCTACTACGGCATTTTCTGGGGTACTGAGAACAAAGAACTCCACGCAGAACACACCCCGCACGAGGCTCCCGCCTGCATGACGTTCCCCTTGGTGTTCCTCGCCCTGGTTACTTGCGTAGCCGGCTTCATCCCCTTCGGCCACTTCGTGAGCGCTGACGGCCATGCCTACGACATCCACCTCGACTGGAACGTGGCCGGCACGTCTATCGTAATTGCCGTGGCCTCTATTTTCCTCGCCACCTACATGTACGTGGGCGAACGTCAACCCAAGGCCGACGCTCTCGCCGAGAAGTTTGGCAAGCTCCACCGCTGGGCTTACAAGCGTTTCTACATGGACGAGGTTTACCAGTACATCACGCACCGCGTCATCTTTGCGCACATCTCCAAACCCATCGCATGGTTCGACCGCCACGTGGTCGACGCATTCTTTGACTTCCTTGCATGGGGTGCCAACGCGCTCAGCTTCCGCATCCGCGGCTTGCAGAGCGGCTCGGTTCAGGGCTACGCCTTCGTATTCCTGCTCGGCACGTTGATATTGCTCGCAATTATGGCTTTCGCATAAATTAGTTTAGTGAGCGGCGCAATGCGCCAAAGCCCAGCCCGTCCAATGCGACGAACGGGCAGCGGCGCAGAGGCGGCTCAGTAACTCCTAACAAAACATCAAAAATGAATTTTCTGTCATTATTCGTATTGATTCCCCTTGTCATGCTGCTCGGTCTGTGGCTGGCAAGAAGTGTGAAAGGCGTACGTGCGGTGATGGTAACAGGCAGTTCGCTTCTGCTCATCCTTTCAGCCTATCTGGTTGTCAGCTTCCTTGGCGACCGTGCGGCCGGGCAGAACGCCGAAATGCTCTATACCGCCTCGTTCAACTGGTTCGAGCCTCTTCACATCAAATATTCAGTGGGTGTCGACGGCATTTCAGTAGCCATGCTGCTGCTCTCGTCCGTCATCGTGTTCACTGGCACATTCGCCTCTTGGCAGCTCAAGCCGCTCACCAAGGAATACTTCCTTTGGTTCACGCTGCTTAGCCTTGGCGTGTTCGGCTTCTTCATTTCCGTGGATATGTTCGCCATGTTCATGTTCTACGAAATCGCCCTTATCCCCATGTACCTGCTGATTGGCGTTTGGGGCAGCGGCAAGAAGGAGTATGCGGCCATGAAGCTTACCCTCATGCTTATGGGTGGTTCTGCCTTCCTCATGTGCGGCATCTTCGGCATCTTCTACGGTGCCGGTGGCCAGACGATGAACATCGTCGAGATAGCCAACCACCTGGGCGGCGCGCACGCCATTCCCTTCGCGCAGCAGTGCATTTGGTTCCCCCTGACGTTCATCGGCTTCGGTGTGCTTGGTGCGTTGTTCCCCTTCCACACTTGGTCGCCCGACGGTCATGCCTCAGCCCCCACGGCTGTGTCCATGCTCCACGCCGGCGTACTGATGAAGCTCGGTGGCTACGGCTGCTTCCGCATCGCCATGTACCTCATGCCCGAGGCTGCTAACGAGCTGGGCTGGATATTCCTTATCCTCACGGGTATCTCGGTGGTTTACGGTGCATTCTCCGCTTGCGTCCAGACCGACTTGAAGTACATCAACGCATACAGTTCGGTGTCGCACTGCGGCATGGTGCTTTTCGCCATCCTCATGCTCAACACCACTGCCTGCACGGGTGCTGTGCTTCAGATGTTGAGCCACGGCTTGATGACGGCCCTCTTCTTCGCCCTCATCGGTATGATTTACGGCCGTACGCACACCCGCGACATCCGCGAACTCAACGGCCTGATGCGCATCATGCCATTCCTCTCGGTGGGTTACATCATTGCCGGTTTGGCCAACCTCGGTTTGCCGGGCTTCTCGGGCTTCATTGCTGAAATGACCATCTTCGTTGGTTCGTTCGAGAACGCCGACACGTTCCACCGCGTACTGACCATCGCAGCCTGCTGTTCCATCGTTATCACCGCCGTCTACATTCTCCGTGTAGTGGGCAAGATACTCTACGGCACCTGCACCAACGAACACCACCTCAAACTCACCGACGCTACGTGGGACGAGCGTTTCGCCGTGGTGTGCCTCATCCTCGCCGTGGCCGGCCTTGGCCTTGCCCCGCTCTGGGTGAGCAACATGATATCGACAGGCGTTGCCCCCATCGTGGACCATATCCACAACGCGGCGGTAACCGTTTCATCAAGCAATCCTTTCCTCTAAACATAACTATTCATTATGGATTACAGTCAATTCTTACACATGCACGAGGAGCTGTCGCTGTTGGCAGTGATTATCATACTGTTCATCGCTGACCTCTTCATGTGTCCTGACAAAAAGAGCGGGAAGGGAGTATTCAACACTTGCTTGCCCGTAGTTCTGCTGGCCATCCACACCGTGCTCAACCTGCTGCCTTGCAGCCAGGCCGAAACGTGCGAGGCCTTCGGCGGAATGTACCAATACGCCCCGATGATGACCATCATGAAGAGCGTGCTCAACGTGGGTGCCATCATCGTGTTCCTCATGGCTCACAAATGGCTCACACGCGAGGAGAACCTCGTGAAGCAGGGCGAGTTCTACCTGCTTACTCTCTTCACCTTGCTGGGCATGTACTTCATGATTTCGAGCGGCCACTTCCTGATGTTCTTCATCGGTCTTGAACTCGCCTCCGTTCCTTGCACCGCACTCGTGGCCTACGACAAGAAGCGTTTCGAGAGTGCCGAGGCCGGTGCCAAGTTCATCCTGCTCGCCCTCTTCTCGAGCGCACTGCTGCTCTACGGCGTTTCGCTCATCTATGGCGTGACGGGTACGCTCTATTTCAACGAGATTGGTGCTGTGCTCGACGGTTCCCTGCTGAGCATCTTCGGCATGGTTCTGTTCATCACGGGCCTGGGCTTCAAGATTTCGCTTGTACCCTTCCACCTCTGGACGGCCGACACTTACGAGGGCGCTCCCACATCGGTAACGGCCTACCTGAGCGTTATCTCCAAGGGTTCTGCCGCCTTCGTGCTGATGACCATCCTGATGAAAGCCTTTGCGCAGAGCGACCTGTTCTATAGCTGGAACACGGGTATGTATTGGATCATCGTGGCATCCATTACGGTGGCCAACCTCTTCGCCATCCGCCAGAACAACCTCAAGCGCTTCATGGCCTTCTCCGCCATCTCGCAGGCCGGCTACCTGGTGCTGAGCATCATGGACGGCACGGCGCAGGGCATGTCGGCTCTGGTATTCTACCTGCTCGTTTACATGGTGTCGAACCTCGGTGCGTTCGCCGTAATGACGAGCATTGAGGAGAACAGCGGCAAAATCAACATCAGCGACTACGACGGCCTCTACCAGAGCAACCCGAAGCTGGCGTTCCTCATGACGCTATGCCTCTTCTCGCTCGCAGGTATTCCCCCGTTCGCCGGCTTCTTCTCGAAGTTCTTCGTGTTCATGGCGGCGTTCAAGGCAGGCTATCCCCTCCTGGTGTTCATCGCTTTGGCCAACACCGTTATCTCGCTCTACTACTATCTGCTCATCGTCAAGGCCATGTACATCAAGCCCAACGACGCTCCGATAGCTAAGTTCCAGAGCGACGGCTACACACGCGTTGCCCTCGCCCTCTGCGCCATTGGCGTAGTGGCCTTCGGCCTCGGCGGCGTGTTCTACAACTACATCAACGGCTTCGCCTTCGGACTTTAACAACGCTTGGCATCTTCGTATGCCAGCCATTGCATACACGCACTTGCTCCCCAGCAGCCCACATGGACTTGCCTCGGGGAGCAAGTTTTTTTCGTTCTTACCCCTGAACTTTGGGGCACACACCGTACGCATGACGCGCGTCGCCCATACGCACTCGAAGAAGGCTTCTTCTAACGACGTACGTCCACCCTTTTTAATGACGTACGTTCACTCGAGTTATAGAC
>CAVLCM010000020.1:0-20209 GCA_963661625.1 bacterium | reverse complement strand
GACGTACGTTCACTCGAGTTATAGACGTACGTTCACTCAACTTATAGACGTACGTTCACTCACCCTCATGACGTACGTTCACTCATCGCATAAATGAACGCTCTGATTTTCAGCGGATCGGCCTTAGTCTTTTCGGTCGGCCTCGATGAGGCTGAGGAGTTTCTCCACGGCCTGTTCGGTGGGGATGTTCTTTTCCACGCACACCTTGCCGCGGTAAAGGCTCACCTTGCCCCGCGCCGCGCCGACATAGCCATAATCGGCATCGGCCATCTCGCCCGGACCATTGACAATGCAGCCCATAATGCCTATTTTCAGACCTTTGAGGTGGGCCGTGGCTGTCTTGATGCGAGCGATGGTTCCAGGGAGGTCGTAGAGCGTACGGCCGCAACCGGGACAACTGATGTATTCCGTCTTCGTAGTGCGCAAACGGGCGGCTTGCAGAATGCCGAACGCCGTAGCGTCTTGCACATCGATGGGCAACGGGCGTTTGCCATCGGGCTTTTGGTTGAGAAGCATGATGCCATCGGTCAGTCCGTCAAACATCAGTGCGCCCATGTCGGCAGCGGCATAGAGCTGGAACTCCTCCTTTTGGTCTTCGCCCAAACGGTATTGTTGGAAGAACACCACCGGAGTGCGCAGATTGGCGTTCCACAGTTCGTGGCAGAGGGCGCGCTGTTCGCCCAAGCGGTTGGCGTGGTTGCTCTGCGCAATGACTACTACGTTCTTCACCTTGCTGAGCAGGGCTTTCACCTCGTCGTCGAGGTCGAGATAGGTGAGGAAAAGGAACTTTACGGGGGCTTGGCACATGGCCACGCTCATCAGCAATCGCTTAGTGAAGACAGGGTATGTACCCGCCTCGCCTTTCCACACGTCGGCATCGACAATGTATCCCACGCCCTTCACACGCTTATCCTTGCCGGGCAGGTTGCGCCCCGTATAGAAGTAATCTGGCACGGGCTGCCCCTCGGGGGTGGGCTGCATGGCCTCACTACTGTCTAAGCGCGTGGAGATTACCACCGGCACGTTGTCGCCACCGATGTTGCCCACGCTTGTGGTGGGACGGCGCTGCGGGTTTTCGTAGCAAAAGTGGATGCACTCCTTGCCCGGTATCTCGTAGTGTCCGGCTCGCTCCACAACGTGCGAGGCCAACTTGTAGGCCACCGGCACTTCCACCTCGGGACTTTCGCTGAGGCTCACGCGCAGGGTGTCGCCAATGCCATCGCTAAGCAATGCGCCAATGCCCACGGCACTCTTTATGCGGCCGTCTTCGCCCTCGCCAGCTTCCGTCACGCCAAGGTGGAGGGGGAAGTCCATCTTCTCCTCACGCATCACCTTGCAGAGCAGACGCACGGAGCGCACCATCACCTGCGTGTTGGACGCTTTGATGGAGATGACCACGTCCTTAAAGTCTTGCTTCACGCAGATGCGCAAAAATTCCATGCAACTCTCCACAATGCCGGCCGGCGTGTCGCCGTAGCGGCACATGATGCGGTCGGAGAGCGAACCGTGGTTAACGCCGATACGCAGAGCCGTATGGTGTTGCTTGCAGATGTCGAGGAGTTTGGTGAAACGCTCTTCTAAACGGGCCAGTTCGGCTGCGTATTCCTCGTCGGTGTATTCAATGTGTTTGAACTGGCGGGCAGGGTCAACGTAGTTGCCGGGGTTGATGCGCACCTTCTCAACAATGGTCGCCGCCACGTCGGCCACAGCGGGATTGAAGTGCACGTCGGCCACGAGAGGTCCGTCGTAGCCGCGCTTACGAAGCTCGTCCTTGATGCAGCGCAGGTTCTCAGCCTCGCGCGTACCCTGCGTGGTGAGGCGCACATAGTCGGCGCCAGCATCGAAAATGGCGATGCACTGCTTGACGCACGCCTCCGTATCGGTGGTGACGGTGGTCGTCATGCTTTGGATGCGCAGGGGGTTGTCGCCTCCGAGGGGACGATTGCCCACCTCCACCTCGTGGCTATGGCGCGGGGAGTAATTGAAGATGCTCATGCTATCAGTTGGTTTTGAACTTGTAGCTCACTTCTTTAAGGTCGGCGTTGGCTTTCACAATCTTGTTCTTAAGCCCTTCCTTATAGGCAGCAAGACGGTCGGCCAGCGTGCCGTCGGCGAGAGCCAGCATTTCGGCTGCGAGGATAGCGGCGTTTTGTGCGCCGTTCACGCCCACCGTGGCAACGGGAATGCCAGGAGGCATCTGTATGATAGAGAGCATAGCGTCGAGGCCGTCGAGCATACCCTTGATAGGCACGCCAATCACGGGGAGCGACGTGCTTGCAGCTATCACGCCGGGCAATGCGGCCGCCATGCCAGCACCGGCGATAATCACTTTGAGGCCGCGCTCTTTTGCCCCTTTGGCGAACGCCTCTACCTCTTGCGGCGTACGGTGAGCCGAAAGGGCGTTCATCTCAAAGGGTATTTCCATTTCGTCGAGAAACTTGGCAGCTTTCTCCATTACGGGGAGGTCGCTCGTGCTGCCCATGATGATGCTAACAACAGGAGTCATAACTATGATAGATTGTTTAGAGTTTTCAATATTTTGCGAATCAGATAAGCAAAACGCTTACAAAGCCGCTCACCACGCCGATGGCCACGCCCCAGCCTATCTCGGCATAGGTGTGCTGCCGAAGTATGAGCCGGGCGGAACATACCATGCCGCAAAGCAATACGGCCAGGCAGAGCCAACCTGTGGGGTTGAAGGCGAAGATAAACGAGAAAGCCATCAGCGCACCGACTACGCCGCCCGAGGCCGCCGCATGGGTACTGATTTTGATGCGGCTGTTCACCGCTACGCACACGAGCTGAATGACCAATGCGCCGCCAATTACGCCGAGGGCAAAACGGGGCATGTGTATGCGGTAGAGCATATAAAGCAGAATGCCGTTGCTCACGATGCTCAGGGCATAAGGCACGTATCGGCGTTCGCGCTTGCTCATCTGCCGACGGGTCCAACCTTTGAGCGTGCGGAAAAGGTAGATGGCAAGGTGGGGGAAAAGAATGGTGAAGAGGTATACTTGAACGGTAAGTATCACCTTGAACTTCATCGGCAGCATGTTCAGATAGCTGAACAGGAACAGAACGATGAAGGCCACGACAGGAAGATAGAACGGGGAATAGAGCGTGGACACGATGTGGGCGGAAAGCACCAAAGCCCTGCTCGCGAACCTTCCGCTGCGGCTGGCTGGCGCATCGCCGTCGGCCTCATAGCCCGTTTCGCCGCTTAGCAGCGCACGGGTGCCTTGCGCCCCCTCTTGCTCGTCGTCGTCCTCATCATGGGGAGCGAGGAACAATTCCCTAAGATCTTCTTTGTTCATAAAACGTTTGTGTGTTTCAAGGCGTAGGGTGTCATTCACGCCGCAAGCGCGAGGTGGGTATGCCCATCTGGTCGCGGTATTTGGCCACGGTGCGGCGCGCCACGTTGAAGCCCTGGGCTTTGAGTTGCTCGGCCAGGTCTTCGTCGGAGAGGGGCTTCTTCTTGTTCTCGCCAGCCAGCAGGGCGTTGAGCGCCTCCTTGACCTTGCGAGAGGAGAGTTCGTCGCCGTCGCTCGTGGTGAACTGGCGCGAGAAGAAGAACCGCAGGGGGTATGTGCTGTAAAGGGTGCGAACAAACTTGCTGCTTGTCACTCTCGACACGGTAGACACGTCAACCTGCGCCATCTCGGCAATGTCTTTCAGGGCAAGGGGTTCGAGCAGAGTTTCATCATCGTCGTTGAGAAAGAACGGCTTTTGCTTCTCCACAATAGCCCGCATCACCGAAAGGAGCGTCTGCTTGCGCCGCGAAAGCAGGTTGATGAACGTCTGCGCCGCGTCGACCTTTTGCCGGGCATAGGTGTAAGCGTCCAGTTGTTCGCGTGTGAGATGCGCCTTGTTGCCTCCGTATTGTTTGATGCTTTGCCTGAAAGCCTCGCTTACCTGCAACTCAGGCACTTCGCCGCGGTTGAGCAATACAGTCACCTCGCCGCCGCTGACCGTCACCGTGAAATCGGGTACGACAGTAGGGGCGGCGGCCGTTTCGCTTTCACTCAGCGCGCGCCCTGGACGGGGATTAAGGTGCGTAAGGCAGCTCTTCACCTTGTCGAAAGTAGCATCGTCGATTTTGAGCCGTTGCTTTACGTTGTCCCAACGGCGGTGCGTGAAGTCGTCAAAACAATTGTCCACCACGCGAAGGGCAAGCTGGGTATATTCGGTGGAGTGTTCGGCATCGCGTAGCTGAATGTGCAGGCACTCTTGGAGCGAACGCGCGCCAATTCCCTTAGGCTCAAACTCTTGAAGCACGTGCAGGAGGCGTTCAAGTTCCTTTTCGTCGGTCACGACGTTGTGGTAAATAGCCAGTTCGTCGGAAAGCGTAAGGAGGTCTTTGCGCAAGAAGCCGTCCTCGTCGAGCGAACCGACAAGATATTCCATCACCTGTCGCTCGTGGTCGGAAAAGTCGCGCTCGCCAATCTGCCGTTCGAGTTCTTCGTAGAACGACGCTTGCGCCGAATACTGCATTTCTCGTCCGCCGTCTTCTTCGTCGGCCCGCTGGCGTATGTAGTCTGGCACATCGTCGATGGTGGAATAGTCACTCATTGCATCGGCCTCCTTTCCCTCGTACAGACTTATTTCTTCGTCGTTGGCGTAGTCGTCAGTGTCGCCCTCGTCGGGGGCATTGTCAACGTCGAACGCAGCCTCATCGCTGTCGTCCTTCACCTCGAGCGCGGCATTGTCAATCAGTTCGTCCTTTACCCTCACAGCCAGTTCGGTCACAGGCAGCTCGACCAGTTTGGCCACCGCCACCTGCAACGTGGCTAATTGTTGGGTTTGAACCGCAGTTTGTCTCTGCTCTAATTTCTGTGCCATTGCTCTGTTTCGATAAAGTTCGTGCGCGGGGCTTAAAGCCAGCTATTCGAGATAGGTGTAGCCGTAGAGGCCCGAACGGTAGTTGGAGATGAACTCCTTACCCTCTTCGTTGGTAATCTTTCCCTCCTTGACGGCCTTGCTCACCCAAGCTTCGAGACGACGCACAAGTCGCTTGGGGTCGTACTGCACGTATTCAAGCACATCGGCCACGGTTTCGCCGTCGATGGTCTTGTCGATGCTGTATCCGCTCTCGTCCACCGTGACGTGCACGGCGTTGGTGTCGCCAAAGAGGTTGTGCATGTTGCCGAGAATTTCCTGATAAGCTCCCACAAGGAACACACCTATATAATAGTGTTCGCCCTCGCGGAACTTGTGGAGCGGCAGGTAGGATGTCTGCTGGTTGTAGTTGACGTAAGCAGATATTTTGCCGTCGGAGTCGCACGTGATGTCCTGCAACGTGGCAGAGACGGTGGGCTTCTCGTCCAAGCGGCTGATGGGCATGATGGGGAACAACTGGTCGATGCCCCACGAGTCGGGGAGCGACTGGAAGAGCGAGAAGTTGCAGAAGTACTTGTCGGCCATCATCTTGTCGAGCGTGCGGAGTTCATCTGGCACGTGCTTTTGGTGGTGTGCCAGTTCGCTTATTTCGCGGGTGATGCTCCAATAGAGGCTTTCGATTTGCGCACGCGTTTTCAGGTCGATGATGCCGTGGCGGAAGAGGTCGAGCGCCTCGTCGCGGATATCCTGTGCGTCGTGCCAATCTTCGAGCATGGAGCGTGGCGACAATTTGTCCCAAATCTCCGTGAGGTCGTGCACAAGCTGGTGGTCGCTCTCGCTGGGGTGGAAGTCCTCATCCATGTGGGGCATACTCACGCTTTCGAGCACGTCGACCACAAGCACAGAGTGGTGCGCCGTGAGCGAGCGTCCGCCTTCGGTAATCAGGTTGGGGTGGGGGATGTTATTCTTATTGGCGGCATCGACAAAGGTGTACACGCAGTCGTTGACGTACTCTTGGATGGAGTAGTTCACCGAACTTTCGGAGTTGCTCGAACGCGTGCCGTCGTAGTCTACGCCCAGACCGCCGCCGCAGTCTACAAATTCAATGTTGAAGCCCATGTCGTGCAACTGAACGTAGAACTGTGCCGCCTCGCGCAGGGCAGTGGATATGCGGCGTATTTTGGTGATTTGCGAACCGATGTGGAAGTGGATGAGCTTCAAGCAGTCGTGCATGCCCATCTTGTCGAGCTTTTGCAAGGCATCGAGGAGTTCGCTGGAATTCAAGCCGAATTTCGACGCGTCGCCGCCGCTCTCCTGCCACTTGCCGGTACCCGATGCGGCCAACTTGATGCGTATGCCCAGATTGGGACGCACGCCGAGTTTCTCGGCCGTGTCGGCAATGGTGATGAGTTCAGGCAGTTTCTCCACCACAAGGAACACTCGCTTGCCCATCTTCTGTGCGAGCAAGGCAAGTTCGATGAAGTTTTGGTCCTTGTGTCCGTTGCAAATGATGAGGCTGTCGGAGTCCATGTTCGTGGCAAGCACGGCATGGAGTTCGGGCTTTGAGCCTGCTTCAAGACCAAGGTTGTACTTCTTTCCGTGGCTGATGATTTCCTCCACCACAGGGCGCATTTGGTTCACCTTGATGGGGAAAATGATGAAGTGCTCAGCCTTGAACTGATACTCCTCAGCGGCGCGGTTGAAGCACTCCGACGTTTTCTCAATGCGGTTGTCAAGAATGTCGGGGAAGCGGAGCAGCACCGGAGCGGTGATATCACGCGAGTTGAGTTCGTCAACCACTTCTTTCAGGTCTATCTGCACGCCGTTCTTACGGGGCGACACAAAGGCGTGCCCTTTGTCGTTGATGCCAAAGTAGTTCACTCCCCAACCCTTGATGTTGTAGAGTTCCTCAGAGTCTTCAATTCTCCATTTACGCATAGTGGGAAACTGGGATTATGTGGTGTTTGTGTGGAGTAGCTTTGTTTGTATTTAGTGTGGAGGGAGGGACTCAACGGTGCGTTGTATGTGTTCAACAACTTCTCCCACCTTGTCAAACGAATTGAGTACGTTCACGTCGACCGTGTGCTGAGCCTTCTCGTAATGGGGGGCGCGCTCAGCCAGTTGGGCAGTGATGTAAGCGCGCAGTTCCTCCGGACTTTTTCCTGCGAGCAGGGGGCGTTCGCCTTTGCTTATCGAGAGATGTTGGAGGATGGTGTCGACGGAGGCTTTGAGGTAGAACACATGACCTACGGAGTTCATGTATTCCATGTTGTCGAAGAAGCAGGGCGTTCCGCCGCCGCACGAAAGCACCACGTTCTCAAACTCCGCCACTTCGTGGAGCATACGTTGTTCGAGGTTGCGGAAATGCGCTTCGCCCTTTTCGGCGAATATCTCACTCACCTTTGTGTGGAAGCGTTCCTCTATGTACCAGTCGAGGTCGTAGAAGGAATATCCAAGCTGCTTGGCAAGCGCGCGGCCGATGGTGGTTTTGCCCACGCACATATAGCCCACAAGTATGATGCTTTTCATTTCGTTTGTGCTTTGCTGCGTGTTAACTCTTCTTTCTGCCCCTCGTGGTGCGAGCAGGCTTTGCCTTGCTCTCGCTCTCCACGATTTTCATGCACTCTTCGTAGGTGAACTCCGTGGCGCGCTCTGCGTCGCTCTTCTGTATTTTGTAGTTCTTGCCCTTGTACGCAATGTAGGGACCCCAACGCCCGGCGCGGATTTCCAGTTCGGGGTCTTCGCTGAACTGTTTGAGGTGGCTCTTCTCTTCTTTCTCGCGCTTTTCCTTAATGAGTTCCACTGCGCGTTCAAGGGTGATATCCATCGGGTCTTCGCCCTTAGGGATGGACGCAAAGAGTTTGCCGAGCTGCACGTACGGACCGAAGCGGCCTACGTTGGCCTTGACCGTTTGTTCTTCAAACTCGCCGAGGGTACGCGGCAACTTGAAGAGTTCGAGGGCTTCGTCGAGGGTTATTGTTTCGATGCTCTGCCCCTTTTGCAGGTTGGCAAAGCGGGGTTTTTCGCCGTCGTCGGAGGTTCCTATCTGCACAACAGGACCAAAACGTCCTATCTTCACGCTTACAGGCTTCCCCGTGCCGGGTTCTTCGCCGAGCGTGCGTTCACCCACGCGGTGGTCGGTTTTCTCGTTGAGCGTGCGTTCCACCTGCGGCTCAAACTGACAGTAGAAGTCGCTTATCATCTTCGTCCAGTTTTCCTTGCCCTCGGCCACCTCGTCAAACTGCTTCTCCACGTTGGCAGTGAAGTTGTAGTCCATAATTTCGGGGAAATACTGCATCAGGAAGTCGTTGACTACCGTACCCGTGTCCGTCGGTACGAGTTTTCCCTTGGTGCTGCCGGTCTTTTCGCTGAGGGTCGCCTTTTTAAGGGCGTTTCCGCTGAGCGTTATCTCGGTGTATTCGCGCTTCTCGCCCTCGCTGTCACCCTTCACCACGTATTCGCGATTTTGAATGGTCGATATGGTCGGGGCGTAGGTTGACGGACGGCCAATGCCGAGTTCTTCCATTTTGTGCACAAGCGAGGCTTCGGAGTAGCGTGCCGGTTGCTGCGTAAAGCGTTGCTGGGCCACGATGGCACTGCGTTCGAGTTTCTCGCCTACGGTGAGAGGAGGAAGGAGTTTTTCTTCGCTGTCAGCCACTTCCTGTTCGTCGGAACGACTTTCGCGGTATACACGCAAGAAACCGTCGAACTTCACCACTTCGCCGGATGCCTGGAACGTTTCGCTGCGTCCGCTCACGCTGATGCCGACAGTGGTTTTCTCGAGCTTTGCGTCTGCCATTTGGCACGCTATGGTGCGTTTCCAAATGAGTTCGTAGAGACGCTTTTCGCGTGCGTCGCCGTCGATGGTGCTGCGGCTCATGTCGGTGGGACGGATGGCCTCGTGCGCTTCCTGCGCTCCCTTTGAGTGGGTGTGGTAGGCGCGACGCTGGTGATAGTCTTTGCCCATCATGTTCTCAATGACGGGGCCGCACGAATTGAGGCACAGGTCGGAGAGATTCATTGAGTCGGTACGCATATAAGTAATGAGACCCGACTCGTAGAGGCTCTGGGCCACGCGCATGGTCATCGCCACGGGAAAACCCAACTTGCGGGCTGCTTCCTGTTGGAGAGTAGAGGTAGTGAACGGGGGAGCCGGACTGCGTTTTGCCGGTTTGGTCGTTACGTTTTCGATGGCAAAACGGGCATCCTTGCAACTTTCAAGGAAGGCAAGGGCTTCATCTTCTGTGTCGAAACGCTTGTTGAGTTCTGCTTTGAGTTGGGCGGCGCGAGCATTGCCGTCGGCCAGGTTGAACACTGCCGTCACACGGTAGCTCTCCTCTGCCTTGAACTGCTGTATTTCGCGCTCGCGCTCCACAATGAGGCGTACGGCCACACTCTGCACACGTCCGGCCGAAAGGCTGGGCTTCACCTTGCGCCAAAGTACGGGCGACAGTTTGAAACCCACGAGGCGGTCGAGCACACGGCGCGCCTGTTGTGCGTCTACCAGGTTGAGGTCGATGTGGCGGGGATGCTCGATGGCGGAGAGTATGGCCGGCTTCGTGATTTCGTGGAACACGATGCGGCGCGTTTCCTTGGGGTCGAGCCCCAGCACCTCGGCCAGATGCCACGATATAGCCTCTCCCTCACGGTCCTCATCGGATGCGAGCCACACGGCACCCGACTTCTTGGCCTGCGCCCGGAGGTCGCTCACCACCTTCTTCTTGTCGGCGGGTATTTCGTACTGGGGTTCAAAGGTTTCAAGATCAACGCCGAAATTCTTCTTCTTTAAGTCACGGATATGCCCGTAGCTCGACATCACCTTGAAGTCTTTGCCCAGGAATTTCTCGATAGTCTTTGCCTTGGCTGGTGACTCCACAATCACCAAGTTGTTTTGCATAACGTCCTGTTTTTGTGGTGCAAAAGTAGTTCAACACAATAAATAGGCAAAACCTATCTACAAAGTTTTTGATTTGCTAAGACGGGCGGCAAAGCCCGTTATACGGCAAAGTGCGTTCCCCGAATTTTGTTGGGCAAAACGATGTTTGCCAAACGGACGGAGGAACGCACTTCGTGCATAGAAGGGGCCTTATTAGCTAACCCTGTTGAGTTTCTTGATGATGCTGAAGATGAAGAGTGCCGCTACGAGGCAAATAACCATGAGCGTGCCCCATACAACGGGCAGAGGCATATCCCACATGTGGCCGGGGATGGACACAAGCTTGTTGCCGAGTGCGGTGGCCACGAACCATCCGCCCATAATCATACCCTTGTACTTGGGAGGCGCAACCTTCGAAACGAAGGATATGCCGATGGGGGAGAGGAGCAGTTCTGCGAAGGTGAGGATGAGGTAGGTAGACACGAGGAGGTTAGGTGTCACATCGGCCACGTGGTTGGGGTGATCCGTAGCGGGAAGACCGATACTGGATACCGTCATGAGGAGGTAGGCACCTGCTGCAACGAGCATACCGAGACCTATCTTCACGGGAGCTTTGGGTTCCTTGCCGATGCGTCCAAGCCAGCCGAAGAGGGCGATGCTCACGGGGGTGAGGGCTACCACGAAGCAGGGGTTGAACTGCTGGAAGATGGGAGCGTCGATTTTTACGTTTTCAGAACCGCTCGTGAGGTAAGTATATACGAGGATGGCAGCGGGAACTACGATGAGTGCTACATTGGTCAGTTTGCTTGTGAGGGAAGCACCCTTGCTCGAAGAGAGAAGGCCGCAGATACCGAATACCATGAAGATGCACCACACGAGGTTGATTACGTTGAACTCCATACCCGTGATGCCCGTGGCGCTGCGTGCCGTAAACTCGTCGGCAAACCAGGTCAGCGTAAGGCCGTTCTGGTGGAATGCCATCCAGAAGAAGATGACTACGGCGAATACCAGACAGAGACAGATGATGCGTTCCTTCGTTTCGGCAGGACTCATCTCTTCGGCTGCACTGTCGTTGCTTGCACCGTTTTCCGTCTTGTCGGCAGTGAGTACCTGCTGGTAGGTCTTCTTACCAAGGAAGTAGATGAGCATAGACACGACCACCGAAGCGCAAGCTACGGCAAAGGCAAAGTGGTAGGATTCGGCATGGGTATAGCCGAGGTCTTTCTGTGCCCAATCCATGATGCTGGTGGCAGCGGTGGGAGCGAAGAGCGCACCGATGTTGATGGCCATGTAGAAAAGGGAGAAACCAGCATCGCGGTGCTGGGCATACTTGGGGTCGTTGTAGAGGTCGCCCACCATTACTTGCAGATTGCCCTTGAAGAAGCCGGTGCCGAGGCTGACGAGCAGGAGCGCGGCGCCCATGGCGGCGATGGCCGCTGTTCCGTTGCCGAGGGGTACGGAAAGGAGGAGATAACCGAGGAACATAATACTGATGCCCACGATGACCATCTTGTTGTAGCCCCATTTGTCGGCGGCCATACCGCCGAAGAGGGGAAGGAAATAAACTGCGGTGAGGAACCAAGTGTAGATTTCAGACGCCATGCCGGCGGCGAAACCGAAGTTCTCACCGAGGAAGAGGGCAAACACGGCGAGCATGGTGTAGTAGCCGAATCGTTCACCCGTGTTGGCCAGAGCCAAGGTCCAAAGACCTTTCGGTTGGTTTTCGAACATAGTGTGTATAGTTATTATTTGTGATTATTGTTTCGCTTTCTGTGGCTGCTTCTGCGGTTGCGATGCAGCGAGTTCGTCGCGCAAGAAACGCGAGGTGTAGCCCACACCGCTCTCGGCGAGTGCTTCGGGCGTGCCAGCAAAGAGCAACTGTCCGCCGCCACGTCCGCCTTCCGGCCCCATGTCGATGAGGTAGTCGGCAGCCTTTATCACGTCGAGGTTATGTTCAATGACGATGACGGTGTTGCCGCGGTCCACGAGTTTTTGCAGAGCCACGAGCAACACGCGGATGTCTTCGAAGTGGAGGCCCGTGGTGGGTTCGTCTAGTATATAGACGGTATTGCCCGTGTCGCGCTTGGCCAGTTCGGTGGCGAGCTTCACGCGCTGGCTTTCGCCGCCCGAAAGCGTAGTAGAACTCTGACCGAGCTTGATATAACCAAGTCCTACCTCCTGCAACACTTTTATCTTGTGCAGGATGTGCGGCACGTTCTCGAAGAATTCCACGGCTTGGTTGATGGTCATGTCGAGTATGTCGGAGATGCTCTTTCCCTTGAAGCGTACCTCGAGCGTTTCGTGGTTGTAGCGTTTGCCGTGACACGCCTCGCAAGGCACGAACACGTCGGGCAGAAAGTTCATCTCGATGGTTTTGTACCCGTTGCCCTTGCACGTTTCACAGCGTCCGCCCTTCACGTTAAAGCTGAACCGCCCCGGCTTGTAGCCGCGCATCTTTGCTTCGGGCAGGTTGACGAAGAGTGCACGTATGTCCGAGAACACGTTCGTGTAGGTGGCGGGGTTGGAACGCGGGGTGCGTCCCAGCGGACTTTGGTCTACGGCAACCACCTTGTCCACGTATTCCAGTCCCTCCACCTTGCCGTAGGGCAGGGGAGCTTGCAGGGAGTGGTAGAAGTGTTGCGAAAGGATGGGTTGCAGGGTGTCGTTGATAAGGGTGCTCTTGCCGCTTCCCGAAACGCCCGTCACGCAGGTAAGCGTGCCGAGGGGGAAGTCCACCGTCACGTTTTTCAGGTTGTTTCCCTTCGCCCCAACAATGCGCAACGTGTGTCCGTTGCCCTTGCGCCGTTCGGCCGGCACGGGGATGCAGAGCTTGCCGTTGAGATAGTTGGCGGTGAGCGTTTCCTTGCGGAGCATATCTGCGGGAGTTCCCTCAAAGACCACTTCGCCGCCGAGCCGTCCGGCGCGCGGCCCCATGTCGACCACGTAGTCTGCCGCGAGCATCATGTCCTTGTCGTGCTCCACCACGACGACGGTGTTGCCGATGTCGCGCAATTGTTGGAGGGAATGGATGAGGCGCACGTTGTCGCGCTGGTGCAGTCCGATACTCGGTTCGTCGAGGATGTAAAGCACGTTGACAAGCTGCGAACCTATCTGCGTGGCCAAGCGGATGCGCTGGCTCTCGCCGCCCGAGAGTGTCATCGACGCACGGGAGAGCGACAGGTAGTCGAGCCCCACGTCGAGCAGGAATTTGAGGCGCGAGAGCAACTCTTTGAGTATTTCGTGCGCTATGGCTTGTTGCTTTTTGGGGAGTTTGTCCTCGCACGAGGAGAGGAAGGCGTAGAGGTCGGAGATGTCCATGCGCCCCAGCTCGGCAATGGTTTTGCCGGCAAAGCGGTAGGAACGGGCCTCGCGGTTGAGGCGGTCGCCGTGGCATTCAGGGCATACGGCTGTCTTTGAGAACTGCTCGGCCCAGCGTTGCGCGGCGGCGGTCATCTCTACGTCGGCCATGTTCTGGATGTACTTCGACAGTCCGTCGAACTGCAAATAGAGGTCGTCGGTGGTGTGCGAGAGTTTTGCGGGTACGCGCAGTCGTTCCGCCCGTCCGTTGAATATTTCGTCGAGTGCCTCCTGCGGCAGTTCCTTTATGGGAGTACGCAGGTCGGCATCGTAGTCGGCGAGCAAAGCCTCGATTTCCCAGAAGATGAGGGCGTTGCGCGCCTTCCCGAGCGGGGCAAGTCCGCCGTTGCGTATGGAGAGCGTGTCGTCGGGGATAACTTTTTGGCGGTCGATGATGTTGACAAAGCCCAACCCCTTGCACTTGGGGCATGCGCCCTGCGCGGAGTTGAACGAGAAGTTGTGGGGTGCCGGCTCGCGGTACGATATGCCCGAAGCGGCATCCATCAGGTGGCGCGACAGGAAACGCGCGCTGCCGTCGGCGGCATCGAGAATCATCATCATGCCGTCGCCCTGCGCCAACGTCTGCGCCACGCTCTTTTTGAGCCGCTCTTCGTCCTTTTGCCTGACGAGGAGTTTTTCTACCACCACCTCAATGTCGTGGTTGCGGTAGCGGTCTACCTTCATGCCGGGCGTGACCTCGAGCAGTTCGCCGTCGACGCGCACGGTCAGAAAGCCTTTTTTGCGCACCGTCTCGAAGAGTTCGCGGTAGTGTCCCTTGCGCGACCGTACCAGCGGGGCAAGCAGGTACACCTTATGCCCTTCGTAGGAGGATAGGATGGTTTCGACTATGCGTTCCTCGGTGTATTTCACCATCTTTTCGCCGGTGACATAGGAATATGCCTCACCGGCACGGGCGAAGAGGAGGCGGAGGAAGTCGTATATCTCAGTGACCGTGCCCACGGTGGAACGTGGGTTTTTGTTGGTCGTTTTCTGTTCGATGCTGATGACGGGACTTAGGCCAGTAATCTTGTCCACGTCGGGCCGTTCGAGGTTGTCGAGGAAATTGCGCGCATAGGCCGAGAACGTCTCTATATAGCGTCGTTGCCCTTCGGCATAGAGGGTGTCGAACGCCAGCGACGACTTGCCCGACCCGCTCAGTCCGGTTATCACCGCCAGACTGTTGCGCGGCAATGTCACGTCGACGTTTTTCAGGTTGTGTACCCTCGCTCCGTATATCTGTATCTGTTCCTCAGCCATTGTGTCTGTGCTTTCCGTGCGCTATTGTGCGCTGCTGCTCTCCGTATAGGCGTGCAGCACGTTGATAACCTTTTTAATGTTGTACTTTTTTCCGTCGGCTCCCCGGGCTTGCAGGTTGAGGTAGTAGCCGCCGTCTGGCACAGCACGGCCGTTGGCGCGCCCGTCCCAGCCTCCGTCAATGTCGGTCCACTCATAGAGTTTTTTGCCCCAGCGGTCGAACACCATGGCCTTGAACTCTACGATGCTCTGGTAGCCTTCCTTGACGCGGAACACGTCGTTCACGCCGTCGCCGTTGGGGGTAAAGGCGTTGGGCACTTCGAGTTTCGACTCGCTGATGTTCACGGCGAAGGGCTGGTCCATTTCGTAGAGGATGGTGTCGTTGCCCTGCACAAAACTGATACGCAGTTCTATCTGGAACGAGCCGGTTTGTACAAACTTGTAGTCGGTGTCCTCGTCGTAGCGCACGAGAAAGGGACTGCTCTCGTTTTCGCGCGTAAAACGCCATTCGTAGAGGGGGGTATAGTCGCCCACGTTCTCGGCATTGGCCTTGAAGGAGGCTTTGAGCGGTGCCGACCCGTCGTAGCTGTCGGCGGTTTCCTCCTGCCCGTCGGGCGTGGTGTAGGTCATGGTCGGGCTGGCCGTCTGCGAGCGCACGGGCATTCCGGCAACGAGCAGCAGCAGAAAAAGAAGCGCGCGCATAATGTTCATTTCCAAATGTTTCTTGATTTTTCGCCCAACGAAGTCGCCCTCGCTAACGCCGCGGGCAGCTCTCGTACGTTGGAAAGGCAAAGGTAGATATTTTTGTGCATAATGCATCGGTATGCGGTTGTTTCCGCCCACTGTCACGCCGCCGCAACACCACGGCTGACAGGCCGCTCAATGCGCCTGAGCGGCGGCTAAAACAGGGGCTTTTAGCCAGTTGAAAAGAGTGTGCGAAAATGTTAAAGTGCTGATAATCATGCAGTAATGCTTTTCAGTCTCAACAAGAATGCTTACCTTTGCAACCGTAAACCTCACGAGGCGGACACCGCTTCCCCTTCTTCAAAAGCCGCTTGGGCTTGTTCGGGAAACGGCGAACTTACTCTCTTCGTAGGCAGAGTAAGCCAATCCCATAGTGCATCCGTTGTTGAATATTTATTGTTTTGATTCCGTTCAGCAAGGCACGAAAGCAGTGTGGCTAAACTGCGTTTTTCTTAAGCCGAACCTCGTTCGACGCTGCCGCAACGGTCCTCGTGGCAAATAAAACAAAATGAAATTAACGAAAGCATTTCTTACATTAGCATCAATCTTAGCGTTATTCACCCTTTCTACGCTTTCGCTCTCCGCACAGACGCAGGGCAAAGCATCCTATTACAGCAACAGTCTGCACGGCCGACGCGTTAGCGACGGCTCGCGCTATCACAAAGATTCCCTCACCTGCGCTCACCGCACGCTCCCCTTCGGCACGTTGCTCAAAGTGACCAACAACGCCAACGGCAAAGAGGTGATTGTCAAGGTGAACGACCGCGGCCCCTTCCTCAAAGGACGCGTGGTTGACCTCTCCATGGCAGCCGCACGCGAACTCGGCATGGTAAACTCGGGCATAGCCTCTGTCACCGTGAAGCAAGTGGGCTTCGAGGGCAATCAAAACGGCACTGCCGGCGTAGACGAAACGCTCGGCCTGCCCGAAATCAAATACCTCGACCCGGCTACGGGCCAGTACTACACCATGGAGGAATGGAAACAGCGCGGCGAGAAAGCACGCCAGCAGCACATGGCCGAACTGCGCAAGAAGCAGCAGCCCCGCTACCATATCCTCGGCACAAAACTCACGGCCAAAAACCTCTCGAACAATTCCAGTAAAAAACAGGCTAACTGACAATAGGCTCGCCCTCGGGGCAAACCTGCGGACAAGGAACGCCCAACGGCAAACCTGCCGCATAGCCTGACACTCAAACGGAATCAAAATACGGGCATCCCGCTCTCAGCCAACGCCTCGGCGTACTGAGAGCGGGATGCCTCGTTTTGTGGGCAATTGCCCCGAAGTAGTTGCCTCTGCCCCCAATGTTTTGCCGCACGTCGTGCGTACGGCGTACGGCAAAGAATACGGGAGTTAGGCAAATTTCATGGCTTACTCTTCCGTCAACTCTCGCGGCGGCGAAAGGCACAAACTTGGCGGCAACGGCCTCGCCAACGGAATTTTAGCTATACCTTTGCACTTGCATGCGGATAAGGGAAACAGGTGCGACTCCTGTGCAGTCCCGCTGCTGTATGTCCATTCTATCTTGGCGCGCCACATTGGCCACTGGTTCGGAACAACACGACTGCGAACCGGGAAGGCGGTGCGCCAGGGGACAAGCCAGAATACCTGCCGCATAGCCCACGGCCCATGGCTCCTTAGCCTGGCCGAGGAAAGCCCGGACACGCCCCCGAGGAGGGGAAACCGAGCAATAGGAACGGTAAACGCTCGCCAAAAGCGCGCCTACGCCACTCCCTTCATTCACCATTCTTCACCGTAAAGAACTGCCCCTGTGCTGCAACTGCTCATGGGGATGTGCCTGTTTGCACCTGTGCATCCCGACTCATTAGGTACTGCCGAGGTGACGGCTGCGCGGCGCGTGGCCGGCATAGCCACCGCCGTGCCAGTACAGCGCATCGACTCGGCCGACATTGTTCAGCGGGGCATCACCGACATGGGCGACGCCTTGCGCCGCTTTTCGGGCGTGAACCTGCGCGACTACGGCGGAGCGGGCGGACTGAAAACGGTGAGCGTACGAGGATTGGGGGCTGGACACACCGCTGTGACCTACGATGGACTGGGCGTGAACGACACACGCCAGGGCCAGATTGACCTTGGACAGTTCAGCATTGACCGCCTCGGAAGCATCGAACTGCAAACGCTCGAAGGCGGTTCGCTGCTCTGCCCCGTGCGCAATGCGGCAGCAGCCGTGGTGAGTTTGCAAACGCCGTGGGGCAATGCGCCCGACAAACGGTGGCACGGAACGGCCACCCTGCGTCAAGCCTCATTTGGCACATATGCGCCTTCGGTTTTCGTGAGCAAAAAGGTGGCGCGCCGCACGCAGGTGAACGCAAGTGCCGACTATTTCTTCGCACACAACGACTATCCCTTCGTGGTAGAGAACGGCGCAGCCACGCAACACCTGCGGCGAACGAACAGCCGCATGCAAACCGCAACAGCCGAAGGCAACCTGCACCACACCTACGGCACCGATAGGCGTGGGGGCGAGATTGATGCCAAGATATACTTTGCACACAACTATCGCCACCTGCCGGGCATGGTGCTTTACTATGTCAACAAAAACAACGAGCGTCTGCTCGAGCAGAATGCCTTTGCGCAAATGCGGTGGAGGGAACGCGTGGGCGCATTTCGCCTCTTCGCCGCAGCTAAGTACAACTGGCAAACGAGCCAATACGACAACTACGACAAGCAATACCCCGGCGGCGTGAACAGCCAGCACTATTGGCAGCGCGAAACGTATGCCACGGCCGGCGCGTCGTATGACATTCTGCCCTGTTTGCAAGCTGCTTATGCCACCGACTTTGCCTACGCATCGCTCAACAGCAACCTGTCCGTTGATCGCCGTGCAGACAGGCATACCTGGCTGCAAAGCCTTACGTTAGGCTATCATACAGGCCGCATGCAACTGACAGCGCGCGGCATCTGGCACCAATATTGGAACGGTATGGAAGGCGGCGGATCGGCGCGCGATGCAAAAAGACTTACCCCGTCGGTCACAGCCTCGGTGACGGCCGTGCGCAGTCCCTTCCTGCTCACCGTTCGGGCTGGCTACAAGGAGGCTTTCCGCATGCCAACATTCACAGAGAGCTACTACTACCACTACGGTTCAAAAACGCTCCTGCCCGAACTCACGCGGCAACTATCAGCCGGCCTGACGCTGCAAGCCCGTCCGGCAAGGTGGTGGGAAACAATTGCCCTGACAGCCGATATTTACCGTAACCGGGTGAGCGACCGCATTGTGTCCATTCCGTACAACCTTTTCGTATGGAAAACGGTCAACATGGGCGACGTTCGCACGCTGGGCCTGGACCTGACGCTGCAAAACAAGTGGCAGCCGGCACGGAAACACCATCTTTTGCTCGCCCTCAACTACTCATGGCAGCAATGCCGCGACTACACCTCGCCAACCGAGAGTTCGTGGCACAAACAACTGGCCTATACGCCCCTGCACAGCGGGGCGGGGTCGCTCACATGGCTCAACCCGTGGCTTTCGCTCGTGGTACACACGGCTTTCGCCTCGACAAGGTGGAGTACCAACAACCACCTGCCAACTACCAGTCTGCCGGCCTACGAGGAATGGGGCATGGCAGCGTTCAGACGGTTCAAACTGACGAAAGGCATCGAGGCAGAGGTGCGCGCTGACCTTGTCAACGCCTTCAACACGCACTACGAGGTGATACGCCGCTACCCCATGCCCGGACGCAGCTACAAGGTGAACGCAAAAATTGAGTTCTGAAAAACTATTCATCTTCATAAACATAAACACACGCAACTATGCTGAAAGAATTGAAGTACGCAGCCTTTGCGCTGCTCATTGCAACGGGCTTTGCCGCCTGTTCTGACGACGAAGGCTCAGATCCCTCCATTCGCGGCGAAAAGGGTTTCTACGTGATTAACCAAGGCAGCCAAGGCACGATTGACGGCACCATCTCGTTCGTTTCGCTGACTGACAGCACAAACAATCAGGTGAGCGACCAGTTCCGTGCGGCCAACAACCAAAGCCTGGGCGACTCGCCGCAGAAGGCCATCATCTACGGATCGAAGATGTACGTGCCGGTTTACGGATCAAACACGCTCTGGGTACTCGATGCCAACACGCTCAAAATCATCAGTCAGGTAACAACCAACCAGCCCGAGGGTGTTTGCGCCTCGAACGGCTACGTATTCGTTTCGAACAACGATGGCTTCGTGACCCGCGTGGACACAACGGCCTACAACGCATCCGCTCCGCTCGCCGTTGGGCCTAACCCCGCCGAACTCACAGCAGTGGACGGCAAGGTGTACGTGAGCATCAGCGACGGCTACAACTATTTGGAAGGCTACGTAAACGGCTTCAAGGTGGCCGTTATTGACGCCAACACGTTTACCAAGGTAAAGGACATCACTGTGGGCATGAACCCGGGCGGCATTGCCTCCGACAAACTGGGCAACGTGTTCGTAGTGTGCCACGGCAACTATTTCGATGTGCCCGCCGAGGTGTGGAAGATAGACGCTACTACTGGCACAGCAAAGGTGTTTGCCCCCGGTTCGCTCATCGCCACCAACAACCAGGAGCGCAACTCACGCACTACGGAAGCAACGGACGTTATCTACATCCTCAACTCGCAGAGCGATTACAGCAACTATCCCGAAGAAGTGAAAACCATTGTCAGCGGAGCCGCATACAACACCGTGACGGAGGAGAAGGTTATTGAAAACCTCATCCCCTCAGGTCATTCTCCTGCCTCCCCCATTTCAATGGACGTGAACCCGAACGACGGGCAGCTCTATATCACCACGCAGGCCACAGCCTCTGGATACACCGACCCCGGCTACGTGATGGTATACAGCCAAGAAGGCGCATTCGTGAAGCAGTACAACGCAGGCGTGCTGCCCTTCGGCGTAGTATTCAAGTAAGGCGTTGCCACATAAACACAGTTAGCAGGATTCTTCATTGGGAGGAATCCTGCTTTCTTTTGTACTGAATTGCAGCCTGAGCCCAAAAAGCCAAATATGTATTTAGCCCCTCCTGACTTCATCACTTTTTTGCACCACCAAATGGCGCATATTGAAAATCAACGAGTTACGTATTACTCGAAGAAGGCTTCACCTAACGACGTACGTCCACCCTCTTTAATGACGTACGTCCACTCGACTTATAGACG
>CAVLCM010000019.1:0-20371 GCA_963661625.1 bacterium | reverse complement strand
TAAAGAGAGTGAACGTACGTCATTAAAGAGGGTGGACGTACGTCGTTAGATGAAGACTTCTTCGAGTGAATGGCCGGTGAACGTACGGTGAATGAAAGGGCGGAAAACGGAATGGTGAGTCAACCATTTGTGAACGCTTATGAACAGAATTTCTGGCGCAGCTACGTTGAAAAGTCGGTTGTCTCGATTGTCGTCAAGGCCCATCCGCCTGCTGGCAAAGTCAATCTGCGGGAGGGGGGCGAACAGGGTCTTTGCGTTTTACCGGACAGCAATTTTGAAAATAAAGCTACCTTTGCACTGCTTTGCACCGGACGGCATATCCTGCTGCCCTGCACGATTATCAACCTGCCTATGCCACGGAAAAACATCCTTGCCCGTCTCTTCTCCCCTGCCCTGCGCCGACTTGGCTTGGGGGCGGTTTTGTTTGTGTGCGGTTTTGCATCGGCACGTGCGCAGATTGCCCGTCCGGCCTACACTGTTCCGAACATTCGCACGCTGAGGCTTTGCGTCGACGGCAACGCCGACCATTTGCCCGTGCTGCAAAAGGGGCAGAACGAGACGCTCACGGTGAGCTTCGACGACATGACGCACGAATACCGCCGATACACGTACCGCATTGAGCATTGCGACACGGAGGGCAACCCCTCCGACGAACTCTTTGAGAGCGACTACGTGCGGGCCACGGCGGACGAGGTGGTCATCGACAACTACGAAACGAGCCAGAACACCACGCAGCTCTATACGCACTACTCCTTTTCGCTCCCCAACTCGCAGATGAGGCCGCTGCTATCGGGCAACTACTGCATTGTTGTCAGCACGGAGAACGAGGACGGCGACCCGGTGGAGGCCATCCGCACGTATTTTGCCATTGTTGACACGAAGGTGAGCATCAGTCCCACCTGCTCAACCGACACCGAGGTGGACTGGAACAATGCCCACCAGCAGCTGTCGCTCCGCATTGACATGAACAACCTCACCCTGCGCGACGCACGGACGGAGGTGCGAACCGTGGTGATGCAGAACCGAAGGCTCGACAACGCCAAGGTGAACGTGCCCTACACCTCGCAAAACGGAACGGTCCTGATTTGGGATCATTCGCGCGACCTGGTATTCACGGCCGGCAATGAGTACCGCAAGATGGAAATCCTGTCCACCCGCTACCCCGGCATGCACGGCGAGGGCGTGAGCTGGGTGCCGCCTTACTACCACTACACGCTCTTTACGGACTACCCCCGAAAGAACTACCTCTACGATGAGGACCGCAACGGCCTGAGCGTGGTGCGCTGGGAGGGCAACGGCGACGCTGACACCGAGGCCGACTATGTGATTACTCACTTCCGGCTCGAAACGCTCCCCCTGCCCGAGGGCGAACGCCTCTACGTGGCCGGGCAGTGGGCAAACACGGGTTTTGCCCCGGAATACGAGATGACGTACAACCACGACGAGGGGGCGTACACGGCCGACGTGCTGATGAAGTGCGGATACTACAACTATATGTACCTGCGCACCACGCCCTCTGCCCCAACCGTGGGCAGCACGCAGCCGGCCGAGGGCGACTTTTACCAAACGGAGAACGAATACGACATCCTCGTGTACTACCGCCCTACGGGCACGCGCTACTGGCAACTCGTGGGCTGCGTAACACCCAAATACCGCAAACAATAACATCCACAACGGAACAGATACGATGAAGATTGCTTTTCTCGACGGACATACGCTGCAAGCCAGCGACCACATGCTCGACGCACTGCGGGCCTTCGGCGACCTGACTGTCTACGACCGCACCGCACCCAGCGAAACGCTCCTCCGAGCCGCAGAGGCGGAGGTGCTGATTGTCAACAAAACGATTCTGACACGCCAAATCATTGAGCAGTTGCCCAAGCTGCGCCTCATCTGCGTAGCGGGTACGGGCTTCGACAAGGTGGATGCCGTTGCGGCGCGCGAACACGGCGTGACGGTGTGCAACTGCGCAGGCTACTCCACGCAGGCCGTGGCGCAGATGGCACTGTCGCTGTTGCTCGAGGCGGTGGACCATGTGGGATTTTACACGAATGAGAACCTCGACGGCGCATGGTGCCGGTCGAAGGATTTCTGCTACGTGTCGCGTCCGCGCTTCGACCTTCCGGGCAAGCGTTTCGCCGTGGTGGGCTTCGGCAGCATTGGCCAGGCCTTGGCCAACTGCGTGCGTCCGCTGGGCGTAAAACTCCTGGCCGTGACGAGCAAGGAACAAAACGAGCTGCCCTCCGACGTGGAAAAGATTAGCATGGACGAGGCGTTTGCCACCTGCGACATCGTGAGCCTCAACTGTCCGCTCAACGAGCAGAACCGCGCCTTCGTCAACGCCGACTTGCTCCGCACCGCCCGCAAGGGACAAATTCTCATCAACACGGCGCGCGGCGGACTGATTGACGAACAGGCCGTGGCCAACGCGCTCAACGACGGAACGCTCGGGGCATACTGCGCCGACGTGCTGACGCAGGAGCCGCCTACGGACACTTGCCCCATTCTGCATGCGAAGAACGTGTACCTCACGCCCCACATCGGGTGGAAAACGCCGCAGACAGTGGAGCGCATCATCAGTCTGCTGGCAGAGAACATCAAGGGTTTCTTAAACGGCACGCCCGTGAGCGTGGTAAACTAACAACGGCTACGATATGTTTGTTCAGATATTAGACTTTATCGGTACGTTGGCGTTTGCCATATCGGGCATCCGCCTGGCCTCGGCCAAGCACTTCGACCTTTTCGGCGCGTACGTGGTGGGCCTCACAACGGCTATTGGCGGCGGAACAATGCGCGACCTGCTCCTGAGCCAGCCGCCCTTTTGGATGACCAATGCGTTCTACCTCGTCTGCACGGCGTTTGCCCTGATTTGGGTGATTGCATTCCGCAAATTCCTCGTCAAGCAAAACAACACGTGGTTTCTCTTCGACACCATCGGCCTGGCGCTCTTCACCGTGACGGGCATCGAAAAAACACTGGCGGCAGGCTTCCCCTTCTGGACGGCTATCATCATGGGCACCATGACGGGAGCCGGCGGCGGCGTGTTTCGCGACGTGTTTATCAACGAGGTGCCGCTCATCTTCCGCAAAGAAATCTACGCCTTGGCGTGTGTGGTGGGAGGCATTGCCTACTTCGTTTGCACGCACTTCGGGCTGGGCAACATTCCCTCGGGCATTGTTTGCGGCATAATCGTAATTCTTGCCCGCATCCTTGCCGTACACTACAAAATTCACCTGCCTAAACTCAAAAGCGAGGACTGATGACTGCTGACGCCGCACCGGGGATGGTATACGTACACGTGCCTTTTTGCGCAAGCCGTTGCATTTACTGCGACTTCTACTCTACCGTCCAAACGCCCGAAAACCGCGCTCGCTATGCCCAGGCCGCTGCCGAGGAGGTGCGCAGCCGGGCCGACGAACTCCCCACGCAGGAGATACAGAGCGTCTACTTCGGCGGCGGAACGCCCTCGCAGCTCAGCGTAGACGAGTTGGGCGAAATTCTCTCTGCCATCAAGCAGTCGTTTCGCCTCAGGCCCGACGCGGAAATCACCATTGAGGCCAACCCCGACGACATCACGCCGCAGCTTGCCGACAGCCTGAAATCGTTGGGCTTCAACCGCGCAAGTCTGGGCGTACAGAGTTTCAACGACGATACGCTGCGCCTTCTCAACCGCCGCCACACGGCCGCGCAGGCTCGCCGAGCCGTAGAAACGCTCTGCGAGAGCGGCATCACGAACCTTAGCATCGACCTTATTTACGGACTTCCCGGACAAAGCGCGGAGCAATTCCGCACAGACTTGGCCAAGGCTTTCGCCCTGCCCATCAGTCACCTGTCGGCCTATGCGCTGACCATGGAGGACGGCACGCCATTGGCAAAAAAGGTGGAGGCGGGAAAGCTCGCCCTCGTGGACGAGGATACTTACCTGAACGAATACGCCCTTTTGATGGACACGGCCGCTCAAAAGGGCTTTGTGCATTACGAAATATCGAACTTTGCGCTGCCCGGCCGTCAGTCACGCCACAACTCGGGCTACTGGCACGAGTTGCCCTACGTGGGCATCGGCCCCGGCGCACACTCATACGACGGCCATCAGCGACGGTCGAACCGCCCCAACCTGCTCTCCTATATTGGCCGTCCGGGCCATCCTGAATACGACACGGAACAACTCACCGCCGACGAGCAATTCAACGAGTTTGTGTTCACCTCCCTGCGCACTCGCAATGGGCTCGACCTCGACAAACTTGTGCTCCGCTTCGGCCCCGAGCCGCTCCAAGCCCTCCTCAAAGCCGCCGCGCCCCACCTGAGCCAGGGCCGCCTCGTCCGGGAAGCCTCCACACTCCGCCTGACACGCCAAGGCATCATGCTAAGCGACATGGTGATGAGCGACCTTATGAGGGTGTAGCGACAACAACAAACTAATGTTCGAATAAAAGACAAGCAAAGCGAGTTTATAGTTCTCCCGACATTTGTTTTTTGCAGATAAGTTTCAAATTATAGGAAGAGGATCACTATATATTAATGCAGTCCTGTTGAAGCGGACAAAAATGAACTGAAACATAAAAAAGAAGGACTATGGTCTATTCGAATTTCGAGAACAGCTATTTACTCTTGGTTGAAGATTTTCTCAGACTGAAACACTGCGGTATCTTAAAGACAAATGGTCTGAGAGAATATCTTGCATCCATCGGTGTGAAACACTATCCCAGCGTTTACTTCCAAGTAAATACCCAATTTGAAGACGTACCTACAGACGACAAGAACTACAACCCAGAGTACCCCTATCGTCTGAAATCCATGCACATTGAGCTGGCAAGTGAATCTGGGTATTATGGCGAAGCGTATAGCGAACTTGACAATCCGGAGTTCCGTAGCGGCCTGATGGAATACTTCGAGCGGAAAGGCTATCCCATCTCCGAGTTTATGAAAAAGAACGGCAGTGATGACAAGCGCAAAATCGACCAGTTCTTTCTGGCTCTGATACGAGACGGTATCAAGTTCTACCGCGACCGCATGTATGTGTGGCCACACGAATAAGGGAATGACAACAAACGTCACCGCCAGCATCAGCATGACGTTTGAGCGGCTTATTCCTCCTTGATGCTGGATGCGGCGATGATTTCCTTTATGCCCTGCCACAGGCTGCGGCAGGATTTCACCGTGTAACGGGCGATGGAACGGGCTGCGGCGGAAAGGACTACGAAGACACGCTTGGCGAAGAGCATTGCGCCGTCGGCTACCTGCTTTTCCGTAAACGTTACCTTGGAGGCTATGCGGCGGTAGCCGGCTATCCAAAGGAGAGGCAGACCGGCACCGACGAGGAGGTAGAGGAAAATCCAAAGCACATTGTTCTCGGGCTGAAGCACGGTGGGGTGACCGCCAACGCATTCCCACGGCAATCCGTAGACTGCCACCTTGATGGCGCTGACCAGCTTGAAGGCCACGAGGTGGAAAGCGAAGATATAGAGCGTGCGTTCGCCGATGTATACGAGGGCGCGCCTGGCTATCGTTTCCTTGCGGTCAATGAAGCCGCAAAGGTACGCAAGCGTGACGAAGGCGCAGAGAGCCACGAGGGGGAGTTTGAAGAAGTCGGCCACGTCGGCGTTCCACTTCATGCAACTGGGGAAGAACGTGGCTCCGAGCAACCAGAACAGAGCGCAAGGGAGGACAATCTTCCACGTGAGGCGTTCGATAACCTTGTATTGCCGAAGCAAAAAGCCCATCGCCATGAAGGCTACGCCCATGAGTTCGCGGTAGCCGCCCTGGGCCACGCCCGAGATGCGCAGGTTGTCAGCCGATTTCCAAAAAGCCAATACCAACGCCACGGCGAGGATGCCCCAACCGGCCTGCACGTCAGTTTGGATGCGGCAGCTGCGGCGGAAGATTTTGAACAAGATGAGAAAACCGATGCTGGCAAGGAACAGGGCGCGGAAGAACCAGAACGTGCCACAAAGGAACTCGTTGTAGCCCGACATGTTGAAGACGATGTTCCAAAGGTGCTGCCCGAAGTCGTGCCAACTATAGGGATGAAGAACACCGCCACCGGCATTGCCGTACTTTTCGCTGAGTATGCCGAGCGCAAACAGCAGGTTGTGGATTACGAGGAAGAAGATGCTCCAACGAAGGAAGGGAAAATACAGTCCCTTGACGCGGTGGACGAGGAACGTGCGCTCGTCGCTGAGGTATTTCGTGTGGAAGAAATAGCCGGCGCAGAGAAAGAATACCGGCACGTGGAAGGTGAACAGGAAATTGAACAGCCAGCCCCGCACACCGGCGTGCGAAAGTACCACGCAAAGGATGGCGATGGCTTTGAGTATGGTGAAAAGCGTGTTGCGCCCGTTCTTCACGCAGGGCGTTGCGCTCGTTGTTTCGATAGTCATGGGATATGTTGCTTAACTGTGAGGTTGTTTGCTGAACGAATGGCAGGCCGCCCTACCCTTTGCAGTCCATCACGAAGTCGCCCAGGCCGCGGTTGTCGCCCTCGCGTTTATCGCATTTGACAAAGGGCGAGAGGAAGTGGAATATCCAGCCCTTGGCCCTGCGCCACTTGCCAAAGTTTTTCCATACCTCGGGGGTGAGGAGAAAACAGCGCGTGTCGCGGTCGTGCACAAAGATTTGCTGGAGCTGCGCCGTGGTGCAGCTGTCAGCGATGAGGAGGTTGCACTCGTAGTCGAACGACAGGCTGCGGCTGTTGAGGTTGGCCGAACCGACGAACGAGTAGGCGCTGTCGACCATCATGATTTTGCTGTGGTGGAAGCCGCCCGTGAAGAAGTACATCTTTGCCCCGGCCTTCATCAGCCGGTGGGCGTTATACTCCACAATGCGCGGCGTGATGGGGATGTCGCTCTTGTCCGACACCATCACCTGCACGTCCACCCCGCGCCGCACGGCGTTGCGCAAGGCACGGTAGATGTGGCGGCAAAGCGTGAAGTAAGGGTTGATAATCAGCACCTGCTTCTGGGCATTGTCGATGGCGTGAACAAAAGTGTCGTGGATGATGCGCGGCGATTCGCTCGGGTCGCGGTTGACTACGCCCACCGTCTTGTTGCCTGCCGTGGGCGTTTCATCGGGTCTGAGCTGAGGGAAGTCGGCCCGGGCATCGCGTTCGCCGGGATAGTACTCCGTGCCGTGAATGTTTTGGTGCGTCACCTTGTTCCAAAAGGTGAGGAACACGCGTTGCAACTCACCGACGACATCGCCCTCGACACGCGTATGTACGTCGCGCCACTCGCCAAACTCAGGTTTGCCCGTGATGTAGTAGTCGGCCACGTTCATGCCACCCGTGTAGGCCACCTCGCCGTCGATGACTACGATTTTGCGATGGTCGCGGTGGAGGGCGTGGTTAATCCAGGGGAAGCGGAGAGGGTCGAACTCGTAAATCTCTACGCCGCGGGCACGCAGACTGTCGAGGTGGCGCTGGCGCAGGGGACGATTGTTGGAGCTGTTGCCAAAGCCGTCGAACAGGGCGCGCACCTTCACGCCCTCGGCCGCCTTGCGCACAAGGATGGAGAACAGCTCCTTAGAGATGGAGTCGTTGCGGAAATTGAAGTATTCAAGGTGTATGCTACTTTTGGCGGCGTTGAGAGCCGGGAGAAGGTCGTTGAACTTCTCCTTTCCCGTTTTGAAAACAACAACGCGGTTGTTGTCGGTAAACTTCACGCCGTACTCCTCGGTGAGGTAGTTGACGATGTCGAGGTTGCTCTGCTTGACGGGACGGCAACACTGCGCCAATGACGGCAAATACGTAAAGTAACTCAATAAGATGACAATGATTAGTGTTTTTCGCATGGAAGGTATCATTGCGCTTTGCTTGTGTGCCCACACAGAACTGCGCCCGGTTTGACGCAGCCGTGGGGGAACGATTTTCCCCCGCCGGGGCAAGGGTCAGATCATCGTGCTGAAAGAGTCGACCACGCCGAGCAAATGGGCATCGTTGTCAATGACAAGTACGGAATGGATTTTGTGCTGATGAAGGATGCGTTCGATGTCGGTAATTTTCGTGTCGGGCGAAACGGTCTTGGGCGTACGCGTCATGATGTCGTTCACGGTCAGCGAGAAGAAGCTGTCCTGCGAGTTTTCCATGGCGCGGCGGATGTCGCCGTCGGTGATGAGGCCCACCACCTTGCCGCCGTCTACCGCTACGCAGAGGCCCAAGCGCCCGTTACTCATGTGGATGACCGCCTCGCCCAGTTTCATTGTGGGCGGAATGACGGGCAGGCCCTCGGTGTGCATCACGTCGTGCGCCTTTGTCAGGAGGCGTTTGCCGAGCGTTCCGCCCGGGTGGTACTGAGCGAAGTCGGTAGCCTTGAAATGCCTGGCCTCCATCAGAGCGCATGCCAAAGCGTCGCCAAGGGCAAGGGTGGCCGTGGTGGACGACGTGGGGGCAAGTCCCAGAGGGCAAGCCTCGTGGCTCACGGCTGCGTTGAGGTGAGCCGTGGCATACTGCGCAAGGAGCGACTTCGGGTTGCCGCTCATGCCGATGATGGGGATATGGTTTTCCAAGAGGTAGGGAACAAAACGGAGGAGTTCGTCCGTCTGGCCGGAGTTGGAGATGGCCAGCACCACGTCCTCGCGCTGAATTACGCCAAGGTCGCCGTGGAAAACGTCGAGGGGGTTGATGAAGAAGCTCGGCGTGCCGGTTGAGGAAAGCGTAGCGGCGATTTTTGCGCCGATGTGTCCGCTCTTGCCTACGCCCGTGACGATGAGTTTGCCCTTGCAGTTGAGGATAATCTCCACGGTTTTGTCAAAGTCGCCGTCAATGTGCGGAATGAGTTCGAGCAAGGCTTTCGCCTCGTCCTCAATGCACTTGATGGCAGTATCTGTCCACTTGCTCATTTGCTGTTGTGTGTTGTAGTGTTGTTATTGTTGACAAAGGCTTGCCACGAGGTTTTCCAAATCTTTGAGGAAGAGCATGTTCGGTCCGTCGCTCAAAGCCTCGTCGGGGTTGGGGTGCGTCTCGAAGAAATAGCCCTGTGCGCCGAAAGCCTTGGCGGCCTTGGCCATGAGTGGCACAAATTCGCGGTCGCCCCCAGTGGTGCCGTTCGATCCGCCGGGACGCTGCACGCAGTGGGTGCAGTCCATCACTACGCGGTCGGCATACTGTTTCATGATGGGGAGGTTGCGGAAGTCTACGACGAGGTTGTTGTAGCCGAACATATTGCCTCGCTCGGTGAGCCACACCTCGTGCGCTCCGGCCTCGCGGCACTTCTCAACGGGGTACTTCATGTCGTCGCCCGAGAGGAACTGCGCCTTTTTGATGTTGACAATGCGGCCCGTGCGGGCGGCTTCTACGAGGAGATCGGTCTGGCGGCAGAGGAAGGCCGGGATTTGCAGTACGTCGACCACCTGGCCGGCGGCCTCGGCCTGGTAACTCTCGTGAATGTCGGTGAGGAGGGGAAGGCCGTACTTGGCTTTCACGTCGGCAAGCATCTGCAAGCCGCGCTCCAGCCCCGGGCCCCGGAAGGAGCGGATGCTGGTGCGGTTGGCTTTGTCGAAAGATGCTTTGAAATAGACCTCAACGCCGAGCGCATTCTTGATACGCACGAGTTCGGCGGCTACGGTGTCGAGGAGTTCAGCGGTTTCTATTACGCAGGGACCTGCGATAAATATGGGTTTCATTGTCTGTGTTAGCTACTGTGTGCTTATCATTTGTTTTCATCGTCCTCGCCGTCGGCCGCCTTTCGCAGCACCACGGCTGAGCGTGCCGGCAGGTAGAGTTTGAGCCAGCCCTTCTTGTCACGGGCCAGGAGGGAGTCGAAGTTTGTGAAGTGCCTTACGCTGTCGTCGGCCAAGGCGTTGCCGCCAAACTCCGCCGCGTCGGTATTGAGAGCCACATCGTACGCTCCCTCAGGCACACGGAAACCATAACCCTCATAAGAGCGCGTAGGCGAAAAGTTGAAGACGAACACGAGGCCACCGCGCATATAGGCAAGCACCTGGTCGCCATCGTCGTGCCATATCTCCTGCACAGGTTCTTTGCGCATGTCGTGAAGGCCTTCGCGCAGCAGATGCACCATTGCCTTGTCGAAATCGCCAAGATAGTGATAGCAAAGTTCTTTATTGTCGACGAGGTTCCACTGGCGGCGTGCGTACTTATAGCTCCAGCCGTTGCCCTCACGCGGGAAGTCGATCCATTCGGGGTGGCCGAACTCGTTGCCCATGAAGTTGAGGTAGCCGCCGTTGATGGTCGATGCCGTGACGAGGCGTATCATCTTGTGAAGGGCTATGCCGCGGTGTACGGTGCCGTTCTCGTCGCCCTTGCGGAAGTGCCAGTACATATCGGCATCGATAAGACGGAAAATGAGCGTTTTGTCGCCGACGAGCGCTTGGTCGTGGCTTTCGCAATAGGATATCGTCTTTTCGTCGGCGCGGCGGTTGGTGAGTTCCCAAAGGATGGACGACGGGTGCCAGTCTTCGTCGCGTTTCTCCTTAATTGTCTTTATCCAGTAGTCGGGAATGTTCATGGCCATGCGGTAGTCGAAGCCGTAGCCGCCGTCCTTCACGGGGGCTGCGAGGCCGGGCATGCCGCTCACTTCCTCGGCGATGGTGATGGCGCGCGGATTGACCTCGTGGATTAGTTGGTTGGCCAAGGTGAGGTAGCAAATGGCGTTGTCGTCCTGGTGACCGTTGAAGTAGTCGCCGTAACCGCCAAAGCTCTCGCCAAGACCGTGGCTGTAATAGAGCATGGACGTTACGCCGTCAAAGCGGAAACCATCGAAGCGGAACTCCGTAAGCCAGTATTTGCAGTTGGAGAGCAGGAAGTGCAACACTTCATTTTTGCCGTAGTCGAAACAGAGACTGTCCCAAGCGGAATGCTCACGGCGCGGAGCGGGATAGAAGAACTGGTCGGGGTCGCCGGCGTAGTTGCCGAGACCCTCTACCTCATTCTTCACGGCATGGCTGTGCACAAGGTCCATGATGACGGCGATGCCGGCGGCATGCGCCTCGTCAATGAGCTGTTTGAGTTCGTCGGGCGTGCCGAAACGACTGCTCGGGGCGAAAAACGAACTCACATGGTAGCCAAAACTCCCGTAGTAGGGGTGTTCGGCAATGGCCATGATTTGTATGCAGTTGTAGCCGTCGGCTATGACGCGGGGCAATACGTTTTGGCGAAACTCATTGTACGAGCCAACCTTCTCTGCGTCCTGCGACATGCCGATGTGGCATTCATAGATAAGGAGGGGCGACTTTTGCGGACGGAAGGTTTTCTTCTTCCATTCGTAGACGTTTTCCGGAGCCCACACCTGTGCGCTGAATATCTTTGTCTGCTCGTCCTGCACCACGCGCCAGGCCCATGCCGGCACGCGTTCGCCCTGTCCGCCTTCCCAGTGGACGGAGAGTTTGTAGAGGTCGAGGTGATGAAGTGCTTTTGACGGGAGTTTGAGTTCCCAATTATCCGTGCCGGGGAGACGGCGGAAAGCGTATTCGGGCTGTTCCTGCCAATCGTTGAACGTACCAGTGAGATAGATGGCCGTAGCGTTGGGTGCCCACTCACGCAGCACCCACTGGCGGGCCGTGCGGTGAAGGCCGAAGTAGAGGTGGCCGTCGGCAAAGTCAGAGAGTTTGCCCTTGCCGCCCGTCAGTTCGTTGGCTTTGTAGAGGGCATGGTCGTGACGGCCTTGGATGGCCTGTTCGTAAGGCCGCAACCACTCGTCGTTCTTGACAATCTTCAAGCGGTTGGCGCGGCAACTTTGTTTGCGGCACGACTTGGAAGCTGTTTTGGCGTTCTCTGTTTTCATGGTATCGTGGTTTTCGAGTTAGGTTCTTGGGGGGGAGACGTTCGGGGCAGCCGTTACTGCACCACGCGCCCATTGGAGTATTCGCCCTGCTTCGTCACGTTGCCGTTAGCGTCGTACTCCTTGTATTTTCCGTGTTTCAGTCCTTCGCGGTACGAGCAGTCGATGCGCGTGCCGTCGGGACGTATTTCGACGGACTTGCCGTCGCGCTTGCCGTTGACGTAGGTGCCTTTGAAACGGCCACCGTCGGAGGTGCGCAGCACACCTTCACCATTCATTTGGTTGTTTTTCCACTCGCCGTTGTACTCATCTCCGTTTTTCCACTTGTACACACCGCGGCCGTCCATCATGTTGTTTTTCCACTGCCCGGTGTACGAGGCCACGCCCTTCCACTGGAAAGTGCCCTGGCCGCTTTGTTCACCGTTGAGGAACGAACCGATGTACACGTCGCCATTGGCGAAGCGGAACGTTCCCTCGCCAGTGCGCTCGCCCATGAGGTACGCTCCTTCGTACACGTCGCCGTTGCGAAACTTATAGATGCCTCGGCCGTCCTGCATGTCGTTCTTCCAGTCGCCGGTGTAGAAGTCGCCCGTGGCGTAAGTGTAGGCACCGTGCCCCGTGCGCTGGTTTTTGCTCCAACTTCCCTCGTAGCGCGAGCCGTCATTCCAGTCGAACACCCCCTTGCCCTCCTTCTGGTCGTCCACCCAGTCGCCCTTGTAATAGGCACCGGACTGGTAGGTGTATGTTCCCTTGCCGTTGCGTTTGTCTTCCTTCCACTGGCCCTCGTAGCGGTCGCCGTTGTAGTAGTACATCGTGCCTTTCCCCTCCTTTTGGTTGCGGAACCAAGTGCCTACGTACTTGTTGTTGTTGACGGCGTAGAACGTGCCGAGGCCGTTGCGCTCGTTGCGCGTCCAATTGCCCTCGTAGCGAGAGCCGTCGGCAGCGGTAAACGTGCCTTCGCCCTGACGCATGCCCTTGACAAACGAGCCTTCGTAGGTGTCGCCGTTCTCGTAGCTTACGCGTCCTTTGCCGCCGGGCTTGCCGCCGATAAGGTCGCCGGTGTACATGCCGCCGTCTTTCAGCACGCACGACCCCACCACTATCTTCTGAGCCGAAGCCAGCGTGGCGGACAATGAAAGGAGAAGGAGAATGTATTTTGCGGATCTCATGATAATCTATGGTTTTCAGTGGTTGTTGCGGAGGAACGCCTCGGCGCGTGCAAGGTCTTCGGGGGTGTCGATGCCGATTGTCTCGGTGTCGGTGCGCCCCACCTTTATCTTAATGCCGGCTTCGAGCCAACGCAGCTGTTCGAGGCTTTCGGCCTGTTCAAGAATGCCCTGCGGCAGAGCCGTTATCTGGCGCAACACGTCGGTGCGGTAGGCATACAGCCCGATGTGTTTGAGGTATTCGTGGTGCGTGGGCCACTCCTCACGCGGCAGGTTGCGCAGGTAGGGAATAACACTCCGCGAGAAGTAGAGGGCAAAACCCTCGCCGTCTACCACCACCTTGGGGGAGTTGGGATTTTCCACGGCCTCCAACGGCGCGTCTTTGGCAAATGGCTTCACGAGTGTGGCTATGCCCGTACTCTCATCGTCGAAAAGGGCCTCCACCGTGTGGAGCTGCGAGGGAGCTATGAAGGGTTCGTCGCCCTGCACGTTGACCACCACGTCGGCCTCAATGCCCGATTTGAGATATGCTTCGTAGCAACGGTCGGTGCCGCTGCGGTGTTCGGTGGATGTCATCACGGCTTTGCCGCCAAACTGTTCAACGGCTAGGCGTATGCGTTCGTCGTCGGTGGCCACGAGGGTATCGTCAAATACTTCCGACACGCGTTCATAAACTCTCTGTATGATGGGTTTGCCGTCCAGCAGGGCAAGGGGCTTGCCCGGGAAACGCGTCGAGGCGTAACGTGCCGGAATGATTGCAAGGAACTTCATATATATTATTATAGGTGTAGTTTGTGCTATTCGAAATACTTTTCGGCCTGGGCTGACTTTTGTTTGCTTTGCGCCTGACTGCCGTTTGGCTCTGTCGCCGCTTCGTTTTCTTCGGAGGCATCGGCATTGTTCTCTCCTCCGCCGGCATGGTTGGAATGCCCGTGCGAACCGCCCGTCATCTGTTCCGGTTTTTCAAAGTCGCGTTCGGGGTCGTAGCCCAACGACTTGTCGGCGTAGACGCGCTTCATGTAGAGTGCCCATACGGGGAGGGCGGAAGCTGAGCCTTGGCCCAGTGCCATCGAGTTGAAGTGGATGTCACGCTCGTCGCCGCCCACCCACACAGCCGTAACGAGCTGCGGCACGCAACCCACGAACCAACCGTCGGAGTTATTGTTCGTCGTACCTGTCTTGCCGGCTATCGGACCGCGAAGGTCGTACGAGTTGCGCAGTCTGCGGCCCGTGCCTTCGTCAATCACGGCCTTCATCATGTCTATCATATTGGCGGCCGTTTCCTCGCTGTACACCTCGTTCGTACGCGGCGTAAACTCAGCCAGAACGTTACCCTCGTTGTCCTCAATGCGCGTCACAAGCAAGGGGGCACGGCGGATACCTTTTTCTACAAAGGCGGTGTAGGCCGATGCCAGTTCGGCTGGCGTAATGTCGCACGTGCCGAGGCAAAGGGGCAGACTGGGCTGCAAATTGTCGTTCGCTACGCCGAGTGCGTGGAGGTCGCGCACGAGGCCCTGCCCCGTGGGGTCAATCTGGTACATCAGTCCGGCCGTCACCCAGTTGTTCGATCGGCTCAAGCCCCATTTGAGCGTAACGTTCGCCCCATACGAGGCTCGGCTCGCATTCCTTGGGCACCAGCCGCCGTAGCTGCGCTGCACGTTGGGTATGGTGGTGTAGGGCGTAAGGCCGCCTTGCAGGCCCATGGCATAGACAAACGGTTTCATCGTAGAACCTATCTGCCGGCGGCCCACCATGGCCATGTCGTACTGGAAGTGGGAGAAGTCGGGACCTCCCACATAGGCTTTCACATGGCCCGTTTCGGGGTCGATAGACACGAGGGCGGAACGGAGGAACTTCTTGTAGTAGAGGATGGAGTCGACGGGTGTCATCGTCACGTCCACATCGCCGTGGTACGAGAAGACGGTCATCGGCACTTTCGTATGGAATGCCTTGTCGATCTCTTCCTCGGTCGCGCCGCTGGCCTTCATGGCGCGGTAACGGTCGGACTGGCGGATGGCTTTCTGAATCCGTCGTTTCACGTCGGCACGGCTCAGGTCGGAACTGTACGGGAAGTTGGCCGAACCGCGTCCTTCAGCCTCAAACTTGGGCTGGAGAGTTTTGCCCACCTGTTTGTACACGGCAATCTCGGCGTACCGCTGCATGCGCGAGTCAATGGTGGTGTATACTTTCAGTCCGTCGGTATAGATATCGTACGTGTCGCCGTTTTTCTTGTGGTTCTTCTTGCACCAACCATAAAGGGGGTCGGTGGCCCACATGAGGGAATCCTCGTAATACTGCTGCCGCTGCCAGCTCTTGTACTTCGCAGCGTCGGGTTCGTCGGCCATCATGATGCGGCGGAGGTATTCGCGAACGTATGCGCCCATGCCTTCCTTGTGGTCCACACGGTGGAAGTTGAGCGCGAGCGGCTCTTCGCTGAGCGTGGCATATTCGGTGTCGGAAAGTTTGCCGGACTTCACCATCTGGCGAAGCACCACATTGCGCCGTTCACGGCACCTTTCGGGTTCGCGTACGGGATTGAAGTAAGAGGGATTTTTGCACATGCCCACCAGCGTGGCACACTCGTTGAGCGTAAGGTCTTTGGGCGATTTACCAAAGTACACGTTGGCGGCCGTCTTGATGCCGACGGCGTTGTGCAGGAAGTCGAAATAGTTGAGGTAAAGGGTAAGGATTTCCTCCTTAGTGTAGTGACGTTCAAGCTCTACGGCAATCACCCATTCTATGGGCTTTTGCATAAGACGCTGCACAGACGTTTCGGCAGACGACGAGTAGAGTTGCTTGGCAAGCTGCTGCGTGATGGTACTGCCGCCGCCGGCTTCCTTGCGCCCCATAATACCTCGTTTCACTACGGCACGAAGCACGGCACGCGCGTCAACGCCGGAATGCTCGTAGAAGCGTTCGTCCTCAGTTGCCACAAGGGCATCGAACATGTGCGGGGATATACTGTCATAGCCCACAAACACGCGGTTTTCGTTGCGCGACCACGTGCCCATAAGCCGCCCGTCGGCACTGATTACCTGCGAGGCGTACTTGCTAATGGGGCTTTGCAGTTCGTCAATGGGGGGCATATAGCCTATCCAGCCGCGTTCCACGCTCAACACGAACAGGGCGACAAGAGCAAAAAGGGCGATGTATACTCCCCAAACTATCTTCAATACTTTTTTCCTCATCCGAATGCGCAATGATTTAGGTGCGAGCGCCAGACATCGGCCACGGCGTTCGGCAGTCAACATTCTGCGTACTGTATGCAAACTTACAAAAAAGCGTTGAATAACGGAACAACCGCCGGCAGCAACATGGGAATTGGGTGCGGCAGGTGCTTTTTACAAAAACCGTGGCTACGATGTCCTCCCTACGACAGGCCGTTGGGGCAACGGCACACGTACAGATTGCGATGCAGGGTGAAAGTAAAAATTCCAACGGGCATTTCCATTCGCCGATTTCAATGCCGGCAGTCGGTTTTCATGCCGACAAGCCACTAACCTATTCCACCCTTCACCATTCAACAACCATATCGTCGCTTGCCAAACTTACGCCCTCGGGCAGGCGGCGGTCCACCTCGGCGTGCAGCCCTATTTCGTGGCTCATGTGGATTAGGTAGGTGCGGCGCGGACGTACGCTTTCTATCAGTTCGAGTGCCTCCGTCAGACTTTGATGGGAGTGGTGCGGAGAATTGCGCAATGCGTTGACAACAAGGATATTCAGTCCTTTTATCTTTTGCTTTTCTTTTGCACTGATACGGCTCATGTCGGTAATGTAGGCCATGTCGCCGATACGATAGCCGTAGATGGGGAGTTTGTCGTGCATCACCTCGATGGGAAGAACCTTCACGCCAGCGGTTTCAAACGGTTTGTCGGTTCCGACGGCATGGAGCGAAATGTCCGGCACACCGAGGTATTTCACTTCGGCAAAGCAATAGGGCATGCGCTCACGGAGTTTGGCGCAGCAGATAGGGTTGGAATAGATGTCGACGGCGTGGTGAAACGAAAAAGGCCTCAGGTCGTCGAGGCCGCCCACGTGGTCGTAGTGTTCGTGCGTCAAAAGCACCGATTCTATCGGCGAAAACGTCAGCCGCAGCATCTGCTCGCGAAAGTCGGGTCCGCAGTCTATGAGTATGCGCTTGCCCTCGTCGGTCACGTACAGGGCCGACGTGCGCAGACGGCGGTCGTGAGGGTCGACGGAACGGCATACCTTGCACGTGCAGCCTATCTGCGGCACGCCAGTACTCGTTCCAGTACCTAAAAACACGAGTTTGGGCATTTTGTGCGGTTTTATCGATGGTTTTATCGGATGAAGTTCGCTTCGGGATGGAGCGTAATGCCAAATTTGCCCTTTACGTCTTCAATGATAGCGTTGCAGAGGTTCACGATGTCCTGCCCCGTTGCTCCGCCGTTGTTTACGAGCACAAGGGCTTGCTTGGGATAAACGCCGGCACGACCAAGGCTTTTGCCCTTCCAGCCGCACTGTTCAATCATCCAGCCAGCAGGGATTTTCACGCCGCCGTCCACGTCGTAGCGGGGCATATCGGGGCATTCCCGAGTCAGACCGTCGGCCACCGAAGCGTCAACAACGGGGTTCATGAAGAACGACCCTGCGCTGCCTACGTCGCAAGGGTCGGGCAACTTCTCACGGCGTATCTTTATAATGGTGTCGCGGAGCAACTGGGCCGTCACGTCGCTGGGACGCACGCCCTGATCGGCAATCATCCGTTTGATGGCTCCATATTCAAGGTCGGGCTTGAAGGTCAGCGAAAGGCGATAGACCACATAGGTAACGATGTACTGCCCACGGAGTGCATTCTTGAAAATGCTGTTGCGGTAGGAATATTCGCACTCTTGGTTGCTGAACGTTCGTTTCTCGCCCGTGGCCACTTCGATGGCCTCGACCGTGTCGATACATTGGCAGGCTTCCACGCCGTAGGCACCGATATTCTGCACGGCACTCGCCCCCACTTCGCCAGGAATGAGCGAAAGGTTTTCAAGGCCGTAGAAACCGCTCTTGACGCAGTAATCGACGAAATCGTCCCAGCAGCAGCCGGCTCCCACACGCAGGAAAACGGCGTTTCCATCGCGTTTCAGTTCCGTCAGGCCGTCAATTCTTGAATGCAGCACGCAACCGTCGTAATAGTCGTTGACGAAGAGCAGGTTGCTGCCGCCGCCAATGTGGAGCAGCTTTTCGCCTCTCAGTTCTGCGAGCAGCCGGCGCAACTCGTCCTCGGAGCTGTATTCGCGAAAGTCGCGGCATTTTGCGTCAATGCCAAACGTGTTATGGTGCAGGAGTGAATACATAGTTCGCAGTCCTCTATCTTTATTTCGTATAACGGAGTTGGACAGTTTAGTTTTCAAGACTTTTCAACATCCACGTCTTTCCTTTTCTCACAAATGTCAGGGAACATCCCATACCGCCCGACTGGCTACAAATCATCAGCACGCGTTGGCGAGCGTTGCCGTAGCTCTGCCCGTAGTTGATGTTGGTGATTGTCCCCTTGGGCAGGGCGGGCCGATAGTCAGGCCATTGCTCCACGTCGAGCAGGCCTTCGACATTTTGGTAATTGTCGTAGTCGTAGGTCTTGAAGTGGAAGGGATTTTCAATGTGCTTGCCCTGAAAACGCTTGTCGGTGGAGAAGCGGGCGTAAAACTCGTAGAAGTCGCTGTTGACGTTCTGGCTCATGGCGTGTTCCTCGATGCGCGTCAGCATCCACTTGCCTTGCGGCTTGTCAAAGACGTATTGCTTCACCCTCCGTTTAGTGAGGTACACCCACTCCACCACAACGTGATTAAGGCTCGTGTCCTTCTCTGCGGCAACGGACTTGGCGTTGTCGAAAATCATGGTGTAAACGTCCTTGCCCACATACAGGCGGTCGAACTTCCACTGCTGTTTCTCCACGGGCGTATTTACGCCGTCCTTTATATAAGGAAGGGGGAAGGCAATGCGCTCGGCCTGAAACTTGGGCTTGCGCATAAAGGAGTACACAAAGTCGTCAAAAAGCCCGTCGGCGGCCTGCGGCACTTGGGCTGTGTCGGCTGCTGTGCTGTCGGCCGGGACGGCCGTACTGTCCGGGGCGGGTGTTTTTTCGGTCGGTGCCGGCGTTGTTTTCTTGCACGAGGCAAGGAGCAGCGCAACGGCAATAGCGGCAAGAGTGAGCCTCATTGTAAGATGCTTTAATACAGTGGGCAAAAGTACTGCTTTTCAACCGACGGAGTATGTTATTGAGAAGAAATCTTTAACTTTGCACCCAATCAAGTACCACTCAAAATGTTGAAAGACAAAATACAATCGTTACTGCAGGAAGTTGCCCAATTACAGGCAACCGACGCCAAGAGCCTTGAAGAACTGCGCCTGAAATATCTGAGCAAAAAGGGCATCGTCAACGACCTCATGGGCGAGTTTCGCCAAGTGGCCGCCGACCAAAAGCGCGAGATTGGCATGCGCCTCAATGAGCTGAAAACGTCGCTGCAGCAGAAGTTTGACGAACTGAAAAGCAACATAGCCACCAAGGAGGAAGACCACTCCGACCTCGACCTCACCCGCACGCCCTACCCTGTGGCACTCGGCACGCGCCACCCGTTGAGCATCGTGAAGAACGAGATTATCGACATTTTCTCACGCCTGGGCTTCTCCATCGCCGACGGCCCCGAGGTGGAGGACGACTGGCACGTGTTCTCATCGCTCAACTTCGCCGCCGACCATCCGGCCCGCGACATGCAGGACACGTTCTTCGTAGAGCAACATCCTGACATCGTGCTGCGTACGCACACAAGTTCGGTGCAGAGCCGCGTGATGGAAACGTCGAAGCCGCCTATTCGCGTGCTTTGCCCGGGACGCGTTTACCGCAACGAGGCCATTTCAGCCCGCGCACACTGCTTCTTCCACCAGGTGGAGGGCTTATACATCGACAAGGACGTGAGCTTCACGGACCTCAAGCAGGTGCTGCTCACCTTTGCCCGCGAGATGTTCGGCCCCGACACGAAGATTCGCCTTCGCCCCTCCTACTTCCCCTTCACCGAGCCGAGTGCCGAGATGGACATTTCGTGCAACATCTGCGGCGGCGAGGGTTGCGCCTTCTGCAAGCAGACGGGCTGGGTTGAAATTCTGGGCTGCGGCATGGTAGACCCGAACGTGCTCGAAGCCAACGGCATCGACAGCAAAATATATAAAGGCTACGCCTTCGGCATGGGCGTGGAGCGCATCACGAACCTGAAATACCAGGTGAAGGACCTTCGCCTCTTCTCCGAGAACGACGTGCGCTTCCTCGACGAATTCACTTCGGCTAACTAATCGCTGAACTTACAGAGTCAGCCTTGGGGCCGCCGCGAACAGCCCCAAGGCTTTGACCAACAATATTCCATCAGCCAATCCCCATACGGCAATATTGCCGTTTGGGGATTGGCTTTTTTTCATAGCCTTGTCCGTTTGGGCTTGAAATGCCCCACCTAAGCAACCGATCAGAACTAT
>CAVLCM010000018.1:0-20603 GCA_963661625.1 bacterium | reverse complement strand
CCCACTCCCCACCAGCCGCCAAGATGTTTGCCGTTTCTAACGACGTACGTCCACCCTCTTTAATGACGTACGTTCACTCGAGTTATAAACGTACGTTCACTCAACTTATAGACGTACGTTCACTCATCCTCATGACGTACGTTCACTCATCGCATAGATGTACGCTCTGATTTTCAACGGATTGCCGCCAAGCACAAAAAAGACGAAAGCTAAGCAGTTGATTGCTCAACGCTTAGCTTTCGTCAAGGTACCCAGAGCCGGGGTCGAACCGGCACGGGTTTCCCCACTGGTGTTTGAGACCAGCGCGTCTACCGATTCCGCCATCTGGGCTGCTTGATGCTTTCCCTTTGGGGTTTCAAGCGGTGCAAAGGTAATGGAATATTTTTTCCCTGCAAAGCGTTGCGCGAAACAATTTCGGCAAACCGCCTTGCAGGGAAAGCATTTGGCCATGCGGCCGTTTTAGAACATGTAGCTCAGACCTACGCTGAAGTTCCAGTTGTAGGGCTTGATGTTGTCAGTGTCGTACACCTTTACGAAGCCGTGGTCGTAGCCGAGGTGGATCTGGATGTTGCTCACCTCAACACCGGCACGGATGCCCCAACCAGCGTCGAAACGCTTGGCACCGTTGTCGCCGAAGTAGTCGCTGTCACCTTCACCTTCGCCCAGGACAGTATCTGAACTTATCTTGTTCTTACCGCAAACGCCCACTGCGAAGTAGGGACCTGTTTCACCGAAGACAGACACACCGTCGCCAAGGCAGATGCGGCCACCAACGTGGATGGGTATTTGCAGGTAGCTGGGGTTGGTCTTGTAGGTGACGCTGCCAAATTCGTTTTCAACCTTCTTGTAAGTACCCTGCATAGACCAGATGAGACCTGCGTTCATGTAGAGGTTCTGGTTGAAGTTGTACTCGCCGCGAACACCGGCGTTGAAGCCGAGCTTGCAGTCCTGCTTGAGGTCAGTTATGTTGCTGACATTCATGCCGGCAGTAACGCCGAAGCGCAGGCCTTCCTGTGCAGAAGCTGTGAGTGCGCTGAATGCAACAGCAGCACACGCAATCAAATGTTTGATTTTCATCGTAGACAATATGTTTTAGGTTATAACTGTGGGGAGAGTTCCCCGTTGGTTTGCATTTGCAAATCTATAACAATAGTTTACAAGTGCGTTAAGAATGAGGCAAAAAGTTATTACGAAAACGAAAATCGGAACAAACGTCAGGGGGCGAGAGAAGGCGTAAACGCCGACGAGCGGCCCCACCCGTTGAGGATGAGGCCGCTCGTGTAGCCTATCATAATATATGTATGTGCTTGCGGTGGCGTTAAGCGTCGACCGTGGCGTAGGTGGCGTTCTTTTCGATGAACTCGCGGCGTGGGCCCACGTCGTCGCCCATGAGCATGGAGAAGATGTAGTCGGCCTCGGCGGCGTTTTCCACCGTCACCTGCTTGAGCAAACGCGTTTCGGGACACATGGTGGTTTCCCAGAGCTGGTCGGGGTTCATCTCGCCAAGACCTTTGTAGCGCTGCGTCTTGATGCTGCCCTCGGTGCCGTCGCCATACTTGTCCATGAAGATTTGACGGTCGCGGTCGGTGTAGCAATACTCCGACGTGTTGCCCTTTGTGCAGCGGTAGAGGGGCGGCATGGCGATGTAGAGGTAGCCGTCCTGAATGATCTGCGGCATGTAGCGGTAGAAGAGGGTCATGATGAGCGTGGCGATGTGCTGACCGTCGACATCGGCATCGGCCATGATGATTACCTTGTGGTAGCGCAGTTTGTCGAGGTTGGCTTCCTTGGAGTCTTCGCCCAGGCCGAAGCGTATGCCCAGGGCCTGAATGATGTTGTTCACCTCGTCGCTCTCGAAGGCTTTGTGCCACATGGCTTTCTCGACGTTGAGGATTTTGCCTCGCAGGGGAAGGATAGCCTGCGTGGCGCGGCTGCGTCCCTGCTTGGCCGAACCGCCTGCGGAGTCACCCTCGACGAGGAATATCTCGCTCTCGGCGGGGTCCTTGGACGAGCAGTCAGCGAGTTTGCCGGGCAGTCCGCCACCCGAGAGGGGACTCTTGCGCTGCACGCTCTCGCGGGCCTTGCGGGCAGCGATGCGGGCTGTGGCGGCGAGGATTACCTTGTCGACAATCAGTTTGGCCTCCTTGGGATGCTCTTCGAGGTAGTTGGTGAGGGCTTCGCCCACGGCTTGGTTGACGGCACCCGTCACCTCGCTATTGCCGAGTTTCGTCTTGGTCTGTCCCTCAAACTGGGGTTCGCTCACCTTGACGGAGATGACGGCGGTGAGACCTTCGCGGAAGTCCTCGCCGGAGATTTCGACCTTGGCCTTCTCAATCTGCTTGGCGGCTGTTTCCTCGGCGTACTTTTTCAGCACACGCGTAACGGCCTGACGGAAGCCCACGAGGTGCGTACCGCCCTCGATGGTGTTGATATTGTTGACGTAGGAGTGGATATTCTCGGTGTACGACGTGTTGTACATGATGGCCACCTCAATGGGGATGGCGTTCTTCTCGGTGCTGAGGTAGATAACGTCGTCGAAGAGGTGCTGGCGCGAAGAGTCAATGTAGCGCACGAACTCGCGCAGGCCCAGTTCGGAGTGGAACACGTCCTTGCGCGTGTTGCCTTCCTCGTCGGGACGGAGGTCGGTGAGCGTGATGGTGATGCCTGCGTTGAGGTAGGCCAGTTCGCGCATGCGGTTGGCGAGGATGTCGTACTTATAGACGGTGGTGGTGAAGATGGTGGGGTCGGGCCAGAAGTGCTGGCGCGTGCCTCGCAGCTCGGTTTCGCCCACTACGGCCACGGGGGCTTGTGGATGGCCTTTGGCGTACTCCTGGCGGTATACCTTGCCATCGCGGAACACCTCGGACACCATGCGCGTGGAGAGGGCGTTGACGCAGCTTACGCCCACGCCGTGCAGACCGCCGGAGACCTTGTAGGAGCCTTTGTCGAACTTACCGCCGGCGTGCAGCACGGTCATCACCACTTCGAGGGCTGAGCGGTGCTCTTTGGGGTGCATGTCAACGGGGATGCCGCGGCCATTGTCCTGCACGAGGATGGAGTTGTCCTCGCAGATGGTCACTTCGATGTGGGTGCAATAGCCCGCAAGGGCTTCGTCGATGGAGTTGTCGACAGTTTCGTAAACAAGATGGTGGAGACCTTTTTCGCTAATGTCGCCAATGTACATGGCGGGGCGCTTGCGCACGGCTTCCAGGCCTTCAAGCACCTGGATATTGCTCGCGCTGTAAGTGGACGCGCCCGTCTTTTCTATTTCTTCCATTGTTTGTGTATTGTTCGTGCTTCAAGCCTATGCCAAGGCCATTGGCATAGGAACAAGCAAAGTTACTCATTTTTACGGATTAGGGGCATTGGCGGGGCGTGTTTTTCGGGGGAGGGAACAGATACAAAGCATGGAGACAACAGATGTCCACAAACCGCGCCCCGACGGGGCAGCTATCCATAGCCCAGGGCAGAATGGCGGCGCGTAGCGACGACACGACACCCTGGGAAACCCGTTCGGAAGCTGATGGCGCCCTGAAAGGGCAACTCTCTTAACGAGGGGCAACGCCCCGCAAAACCACGCTGTGTAAACCGCTCCCGAACCCGGGCGTTGCCCAGTATCAAACGAGCTGCCCTTTCAGGGCGCAAACGTCATGGGAATGCGCGTACCCAGGGTGTCGTTCGTGAGCTTGCGCTCACTCACTTTGCCCTGGGCTATGGAGAGCTGCCCCGTCGGGGCGCGGTTTGTGGGCATCACCTTTCCGTAATCCCCCAAAAAGCAAAAAGGAGTGCACTCCCGAAGGAATGCACTCCAATATGATGGGGTGTGTTTGGTAAGCGCGGGGCTTACTTCACGATCACCTTGTGACCACCTATTACGTAAACGCCTGCGGGGAGACCCTTAGCAGCGTTGGTGCTCTTCACGGCCTTGCGGAGGAGAGTACCGTTGATGCTGTAAACGTTTACAGTAGAGGGGAGAACCACTACCTTGGCGTTGTTGATAGACGTTACGTCCACCTTGCCGAGGTCGATAGTTTCGTCACCTTCTTCTTCGGTTGCGGGTACCTGACCGTTGAGGTAAGCGCTGCTTACGCCGATGGTTACGGTAGACTTGTCAGCCACGCTCTTCACGGCACCGCCAGTGAAGTACTGCATGCCGGTAGCGATGGTGTCGTTCTTCACGAGCACACCGGTCAGACCATTTACGGTCTTAGCTTCGAAGCCGTAAGTGATAGAGTTCACGTCGTCGGCTGCGATGGCGAGCTGGGCGTTGCCCACTGTGCTGCCGTCAGAGCTTGAAGCCATGAACGAAGCGATGAACGGAGTACCTGCGGGGATAACGTCTTGGATCTCAGCGAGGACGAGTTTGTTGCCCTCGTCGTCGGTAGACATACCCACTACGCTGTATGCATAGTTAACGTCGCCGTTTGAGGGATCAACGTCAACAGAGAGCGTGTAGGGAGCGAGCTGTTCGGCCTTCACATTGTTGAAGCGTACGAAGAGGTCCATGTCACCTTCTTCAACTTCCTCGATTGTCCAGTTGGAGTTGAGGTCGGTAGCGTCCTTCCAAACCACTACGGTGTTGGTAGAGCCCTGAGCGTTCATGTACTGAACCGTACCGTTGGCGTCCTCACCGGCGTTGAAGCGGAAAGTAGCCTTCTGGATACCCTCTACGAGGATGTTGACGGGAGAGATGCTCTGCTTGATAGAGCCTTCGCTTGCGTCGAGGTACATACCCGTACCAACGTTGCGGAGAACAATCTTGCCGTCGGCAGCGCTTTCAGCCTTCCATACGAGACGGAGGTCTTCGGCAGCAGTTACAGAGTCGCTAAGAACGGTGTAGTCGGGGTTTTCAGAAGTTACCTCAGAACCGTGGTTGGGCTTGAAGAACTTCACGTTGCCGGCAGCCGTAGCAGCTACGTTAGAGTAAACGAGCGAAGTGTACTGCGTACCCGTGAAGCCTTCGCCCGTACCAGCGAGCTTCTTAGAAGCCGAGCGGATGTAGTAGAACTTGCCAGCCTCGGGGAGGTTAACAGAAGCCTTGAACTCAGCGAGAGCATTCTCGATGGCGTTCACGGCAGCGTTGATTGCAGAGAGGCTAACGTCGCTGAACTCAGCGTAAGTTTCGAGAACCGTCTGGAGAGCCGCGCCCTTCTCAGAAGAGTACTGAGCGAGTTCGTCACCAACGAGGTCGTTGTTGGTAGCGTTGTCGAGGAACGTCTTAGCCTTGTTGTAGGCAGTAGTTACGCGTGAGGGATCGGGATAGTTGCTCATGAACTCGTCGTAAGCAGCCTGCATAGCGTCGATGTCGGCCTGAGTAGCGTTGCCGGCTTCGATGATTTCTGCGGACTTGTTGAGCAAGTCCGTGAGGTTCTTCACCACTTGCTCAGCAGAAGTCATCACTTCCTTCATCTCAGGAGTAATAACCACCTCAGACTTGAAGTCAGTAGTGGGCCAGATGTTCATCTCGCCAAGAGCGAAGTAACCGCGGCTGTGTATCGGGTTTGTAGCATTAAATTCAGTCTTCGTAGCAGCGAACTTGATGTACTGGTAAGCACCATCAAGCGGGCAAGAGATGAGAGCTATATGATTTTCCTTTTCAGTACCCTCATAAGTAACATTGGTATCCCAGTTGATATCGCGAACGCCCTGGAGTGTCCAAGTGGCAGCATCGGGATTCGTCTTGTCGAAGTCGTTCGAAGCGAAGATGGTGAACTGAGTAGGATAGTCGTTGCCAGTACCAAAGCGCTTTGCGAGCTTAGCTACGAAACCACCTTCGATAGGATTGGCGAGAGTGGCAACCAAGTAGTGGCACGTGCCGCCTTCTTCGAGAGAGGGAGTAAAGGTTGCTCCGTAATCAGAGTGGAAGTAAGTGGAAACGTTGTCGTCAGTCAGGCCGAGGTAAGTACCTTCTGCAGAAGACTTAGCGTTAGACCACCAGTTAGCGTGGTCTTCGTCAGCACCTGCGCTTACGAGAGCGCCTTCGGTTGCGAAGTCAGCGTCCTTCTGAACTGCAGTAGTATAGGTGTCCTTAGTTTCGAAACCATTGTCGTAAGCTTCTTTTGCAGTGTCGTAGGCAGCCTTCAGAGCGGCGTTGAGCGCGTTCTGCTTAGCCTGTGCTATGAGTTCAGCAAGCTTAGCGTCGTCGATGTTGGCGGGGATGAACTTGTAGGCGTTGTATATACCAGTGGGGTTGTTCCAAGTCATCACGTGACCGTTTGCAAACTTAGCGTGCATACCCTTCTGGCCGTTCTTCGGGCTCGTCACCTGGAGGATAAGAGCGTAGAGGGCGTTGTCGCCGTTGCAAGAAGTAGCCTCTGCAACAACCTTAGCATCGGGAGTGGTCAGCGAAACGCCGTAGCCGTCGTCCGTGCCAGAGCAAGCTGCCACGCCTTCACCCATTGCGTTGCCGGTAACGGCACTCTGGATGTTCACGAGGTTGAGCGAGTCGATCGTGCCAGTCACCTTCCAGATGTAGTTAGCATCGGCAGCGGTGAGTTCTTCGGGGATTTCGTATGTGTTGCCAGTAGCGTATACCCACTCCGTACCGTCTACGGTGTTTTCGTAGAGGTAACGGCCGCATGCAGCCTTGATGTAGTAGTAACCTGCGGTGAGGGGGATCTTAGCAGCCTTCACAGCAGCGACAGAGCTCTCGATTTCCTTGCAGAGTGCTTCTGCCTCAGCGTCGGAAATAGAGCCGTTGGCGAGAGCAGCCTGAGCCTTGTCGTACACTGCCTTAGCGGCAGCTACGGCTTCAGCTTCGTAAGCGCCCGGAGTAGTGCCTGCGGTGTAAACCTGTTCGGGGTCGCCACTTGCATAGTAAGCGTCGCAGTACGACTGCAGAAGCTCAATTCCGGTGAGGTTGGTGATCGTGTAGATGCGGAAGGCGTTGGTGTCTTCGTACATGCTCCAGAAGGGAGAGTATACGTGACCAATGAAAGCCTTATTGTTCCAATCTTTACCAAGGCCAGTGAAGTCGTGACGGGCGAAGACGAAAGCGGTTTCGCTCAAGTCCTGCTTAGCAGAAGTAGCATCCGTACGGCGTGATGCCTCGTCTGTACCGGCTTCACCGCTTGTGATGTCGTTAGCTTCAAGCACGGTGCACTTGTAAGCCTCGCTGATGTCGGTCGTCATGGCGAATTCGGCTTCGTCGTCGTTGGCGGCGTCCAAGTCGAGGTCCTTGACGTAGAGACCGGTTGCGACCTGCTTCAGATAGTAAGTCTTGTAGCCGCTTGCAGTTGTTTCGCCGGTGGGGATGATGTTGTAAAGACATTCATCCGTCAGCGTCGAGGTGAACTGGTTGGTGCCGTTGAGGTAGCCCGCGGGGGCATCGCTCGCCACACCACCGGGGGCGTAGATCAACACAGACTGGTCGGCCGTGATGTCGTCAATCGACGTCACCAGGCTGCCCTGACTGAATCTCTGCGCCAGCGCACCAGTGATTCCCACTAACGAGAGCAGGAACAATGAAAGGAAATAGTTGTAGAACCTTTTCATTTGCGTTAGAGATTTATAAAGTTAAACATGAAAAAAATGGATTGCATCGGTAAGGCGTTTGCCTACACGGGGTGGCGGGCAAACGGCGTATGGTTTGTGCGTTTTTCTATATTAGTACGTATATGCGTGCGTATAAGTGTGGCAAAGATAGAGTTTTTATATTTATAGTTGCAACGTTTCGATGTCATTTTTGTTAGTTGCGGAACTCGGCGGGGGGAAACGGGGGGCGTATTTGACGACAATAGAGACAATGGGCGTACGCCGACATGGCGGGGGATAGGGTTAATGCACGAGGTGTTGAGCGGCATTTTACCTCGTGTGCATCAACCCGCGGCCTGAAAGGCCAACTCTCCATAGCCCAGGGCAGAGTGAGTGAGCGAAAGCTCACGAACGGCACCCTGGGGAAACCCGTTCGGGGGCCGATGGCGCCCTGAAAGGGCAGCTCATTTGATACCGGGCAACGCCCGGGTTCGGCAACGAGGTTTTGCAGGGCGTTGCCCCTCGTTAAGTTAGTTGCCCTTTCAGGGCGTAAACTCCCCCCGAACGGGGATTCCCAGGGTGCCGTGTCGCCGCTGCGCGTCGCCACTTTGCCCTGGGCTATGGAGAGCTGGCCTTTCAGGCCGCGGTTTGTGGACATGGGGCGCACATGGCTAACACCTACCAATCAAAACATTGTGCAACCCTATACTTCGGGAGAACCGTGTCCACAACCCGATGCTCCGGGCTGTCTTTGTCTCAAAAATCGGTTGGACCTGGCTCTGGCTCTCTGCCTGCGCAAAAAATCGCGGTGCTGGTGCAAAAATTTGCACCCATATGCGCAAAATTTTGCACCCGTATGCGCAATTTTTTGCACCCCTAACGCACGAAAACAAACGAGGCTACGCAACTCTTTGCATAGCCTCATTCAGGACAAGAACATAACAATCTAGTATTCTACTTAACTCGATGCAAAGGTACGGGCATCCCGTGCGCAGGGCAATACCTAATTTTGGGTATTTCAGTGGTTTACGTCCTTCTTTGCCCGAATTGGCTCCCTCAGAGGGTCAGAGTTTGTAGCCCAGGGAGATGAGAGCGGAGACGTTGCGGCGGCCGGCCGTGTTGAACTTAGCCACGCCCCAGTCGGCCTCAATGCCGATGGTGAAACTCGTGGGGAACTGGTAGCCCACGAACGTCTGCACGCCGCAGTCGAAACGGTGCGTGCCGGGTTCGCTGAACGTTTTGCCTTCGTAGTAATACTGATTTACGCCCATCTGCTCGGTGTCGCCCTTGGTCTTCTGCTTGCCGCCCACGCCACAGGCCACATACGGGCCTGCACTGAACACCCAGTAGCGGCTCTCGCCCGTGCGCAGGAAGTAGGAAAAGAGGAGCGGCACCTCCACATAATATTGTGTGGCCGAACGGTTCTTCAAGCCCATGATCGGCGTGCCGTCGTCGTTGAAGAGCTGCTCGTGCGTGTCCTTGTCGAACACGCAGACGGCGCAGTTGGGGTCTTTCCAGCCCTTGCCGTAGAACTCCACGCCGGGCGAGAAGGAGAAGTGCTGCGAGAGTTCAATCTCGTAGCCCACGCCAATCTTGTATGCGCCGACCACCTGCGATGCACGGTCGTAGTGCGAGGCGAAGCCGCCGCCAATCTTGAAGTAGACATTCTGCGCCCCGGCAGCCACAAAGGCCATCGACAGGGCAAGGAGGAGGAAAAGACGTGTTTTCATACGCTGGAAATTGTAAGGGGGGAGGTGATCGTCGGGCCGCCCGTTATTCAAAGAACTGCCGCCAATCGTCCTTTTTGTTCGCCTTTTTGCTAGGCATGTAGTCGGGCTTTGCGGCATCGTTCTGCTTCTTGCGCTTGGCCCGCTTCTCGGCCTTGAACTGCTTGCGCACCTGCTGCGCGTCGGCCACGTCGGCGTAGGCACGGCGGTTGCCGCCCTTGGCACGCTTCTTCTCGGCCGGGGCTTCCGTGCGGTCGGCATTGTCGACAACCACCTTGCGGTCGCCCACCTTGGCGCGCTTCATCTTCGACATGACGAGCTGAGCGTCCTCAGTAGGCACTTCGAAGAAGGAGCAGTTGGTGGTGAGGTCGATGCGGCCAATCTCAATCTTCGTGCCTTGCACGTAGCGATTGACGAGGTTGATAATCTCGCGGGCGTAGAAGTTGTCGCGCTTGCCCAGATTGATGAAGAGGCGCGTATAGCCCTCCTCGGCCGGTTCGCCGCGCTTGCGGCGGCGGTGTTCGCCCTTAGGCTCACCGCTCGTCTTCGCGCCGCGCTCGGCCGGTTGCTCAATGGCGGGAGCATCGGCGTAGTAGCGCAGGAAGTGGCCAAACTCGCGACTCACGATGCGCTTGATGAGGTCCTCCTTGGTCAGCCAGTCGAGCTTGCGGAACACCTCGGGCAGGAAGGGGGCAATCTCGGTGTCGTTCACCTCGATGCGTTCCAGTTCGTCCATCACCTTGTAGAGCTGCTTGGTGCAAATCTCCTGCGGTTCGGGGAGCGTGCCTTGCTCAAACTTCTTGCCGATGACCTTCTCGATGACGCGCACCTTGCCCTTTTCGCGCAGGTGGATGATGGAGATGCTCGTGCCTCGCTTTCCGGCGCGCCCAGTGCGGCCCGAGCGGTGCGTATAGTTCTCCACGTCGTCGGGCAGACCGTAGTTGATTACGTGGGTCAGTTCGTCCACGTCGAGGCCGCGCGCCGCCACGTCGGTGGCCACGAGCAGCTGCGTGCGGTGCTGGCGAAACTTCTGCATGGTGAGGTCGCGCTGCGCCTGCGACAGGTCGCCGTGCAGGGCCTCAGCGCTGTAACCGTCGCGGATGAGGTGGTCGGCCACCTCCTGCGTTTCGAGGCGCGTGCGGCAGAAGATGATGCCGAAGATACGCGGATAGTAGTCCACCACGCGCTTCAAGGCGGAGTACTTATCCTTGGCATGCACAAGGTAGTAGATGTGGTTGACGTTCTCCGCACCTTCGTTGCGCGAGCCCACCACAATCTCCTTGTAGTCGTGCAGGTAGCTCTTGGCGATGCGCTCAATCTCCTTGCCCATCGTGGCGGAGAAGAGGAGCGTGTTGCGCTCGGCCGGCACGCCGGCGAGTATCTCGTCGATGCTCTCCGTGAAACCCATGTTGAGCATTTCGTCGGCCTCGTCGAGGACCACGTTCTCCACATTGTCGAGCTGCGCCACGCCGCGGTGCATCAGGTCGATGAGGCGGCCCGGAGTGGCCACGATTACCTGTGCGCCGCGTTTGAGGGTGCGTATCTGGCTCTCAATGCTCGAACCGCCGTAGACGGCCAGCACGTGGAGGTTGTCGATGTAGCGGGCGTACTCTTTGAGGTCGCCGGCAATTTGCAGGCAGAGTTCACGCGTGGGACTGAGGATGACGGCCTGCGTGGCGCGGCTTTCGGGGTTGACCTTCTGCAACACGGGGAGGCCGTAGGCGGCCGTCTTGCCCGTACCCGTCTGGGCCAGGGCTATCACGTCGTTGCCCTCACCGAGGAGGTAGGGTATCACTTCCTGCTGCACAGGCATGGGCTGCTCGTAGCCCATTTCGCTAATGGCGCGGCGTATCTGTTCGCACACGCCCAGTTCTTCAAACGTTTTCAAGAATATAGGGTGTCTTATGTATGTTTTATGCGATAACGGTTGCCCGGCAGGCGCTTCACGGCATCGGCTTCTTCGAGGTCGAAGAGGATGTCGGTGAGCTGCGCAATGCGCATGTAAGCCCGGGCGGCCAGTTGGTCGAGTGACAGGCTGTCGGCCTGGCGCAACACGGCAAGCACCTGCTCCTGCTCGGGGGTGAACGTGGGGAAGAGTTGCGGCTCCTTCGGGCTGCCGGGCTTCTCCTTGCTCTCCCAGCAGAGGGCATCGAGCACGTCGGCGGCCGACGTGACCAACACGGCGCGCTGCTCGCGGATGAGGCGGTTGCAGCCCTCGGAGTAGGCATCCGTGGCGCGCCCCGGCACGGCCAGCACGTCGCGGCCGTAGCTGTGGGCAATGTTGGCCGTGATGAGCGAACCGCCCTTGTTGGCGCTCTCCACCACGAGCGTGGCTTGCGACAGGCCGGCCACGATGCGGTTGCGGCGAACGAAGTTGCCCTTGTCCGGCACGGTGTGGGTGAAATACTCGGTGAGCAGTCCGCCGTGGCGGGTCATTTCGGCAGCCGTTGAACGGTGGTGCGCGGGGTATATGCGGTCTACACCGTGGGCAAGCACGGCAATTGTGTCAAGATTGTTTACCAAAGCGGCACGGTGGGCGTGGATGTCAACGCCATAGGCCAAACCACTGACTATCAGCACGTCGGGGAGTTTTTCGGCGAGTTCGCGGCAGAGGATTTCGCACATTTCCTTGCCGTACTCCGTGATGCGCCGCGTGCCCACCACGCTGATAACGTGGCGGCGGTTGAGACTTCCCGTGCCACAATAGAATAGTTGGAGGGGAGCGTCGGTCACTTCGTCGGCTCGGAGCAGCCGGGGATAGTCCTTGGAGGTGTAGGGGATGATACGCGTCTGGCGGTTTTCGCAAAACTCCATCTCGGCGAGGGCTGCGTCGCGCGCCTTTTGCATCGCCGCCTTGTCGCTGCGCAGTGCGCGCCAGTGTTCCTCCTCGGGGGCGTCGTCGGCAAGGGCCGCCGTGGCCGTGCCGTAGTACTTCACCACGGCCAATGCCTGCGCCTGGCTCAGCCCCTGCAAGCGCGAGAGGGTGAGCGTGGCGGTGATTTCCTCAGTTTCTTCAGGGGTAAGGTACATGGTGTGGGTGTGGTGACGGACGGTAAGTGAGGGGGGGGCTGTGCGAGCGGTGTGTCAGGCGGGATTGTTCGCCTCGGCTTCTTCGGCGAAGAACACGCTGTCGAGTTCGGGGCAGGGCGAGAGCTTGCCGTTGATTACACAGACGGCCTCGACGGTGCTTTTCAGCACGGGGCGCATATCGGGCAAGCGGAAGATGTCCTGCACGAAGACGTACTTGATGCCGTCCTTGCGCAGGGCGAGCTTCGACACAAACTCATCGCCGCTGCGCAGGGGCGTTTTGAAGCGCATCTGCAAGCCGGCCACCACGGCATCGATGCCGCGGTCGTGCAGTTCGGCAAAACTCACGCCGTGCGAACGAAGAAACTCGTGGCGCGTGTGTTCCGTGTAGTGCTGGTAGTTTGCGTTGTTGACGATGCCTTGAAGGTCGCACTCGTAGTCGCGCACCTTGAAGTTGAGTGAGTATATGTATTGCATCTTGTGCCGTTTATTGTGTTCGGGTGCAGTGAGCCGCTTTGAGGTAGGCCGCTCCGAAGCGGCAGCGCAAGCAGTCCTTGCGGTCGCAATAGCCCTGTCGCAGTTCGATGAGGGCTTGGCTGTCGGCGGCATGAGCCACACGGAGGCCGGCGCGCTCCCAGCAGCGCGTGATGTAGTTGCGCTCGGCGGGCAGGTTTTCGAGGAGGGCGAAGGCTCGCTCGGCCATGTCCTCGTCCATGGTGCTTCGCCCGTAGGCAAAGAGCAGGGGCGACACGGTGTTGATGAGGAGGAGGTTGAGCGACGAGGATTGCAGCGTCTTGTCCGCCCTTCGGCTCTCGCCGCCAAAGGTGTAGTGCGTTTGCCAATAGTCGGTCACGCCCACCTTGAACAGGGCACGGAGCGACTTCATGTCGGCCGTTTCGAGCAAGCGCGAAAAGTCCACTTTGTGTTCGGAGTAGAGCCGCGCCAACTGCGAGAGGCGCACATGGGGGAAGTTTTGGGGGCGCAGCCGCCCGAAGCGCCAAAGGGCGTGGCTGACGGGCGTGAGGCCAAACTTGTTTTGCAGAAAACGGTATTCGTCCTTCATGCGCATATAGTAGCTGTCGCGCTGCTCGGGCTTTACGAGGTCGTCGCTGAGCAGCCCGGCCTGGCCCATAAAGAAGGCTTCTACCTGAAACACGTCGTCGCGGTGCTTGCCGATGTGCTGCGGATTGATGGTGAAGGCCCACTGTTCGAACGCCTGGGCGTTGGTGCCGAAGCCGAAGTTGCGCGCCAAGGTGGCGAAGAAGGCTTGTTCCCAGTCGCCGCCCGTGCGGCGGAGGTACTCCCCTACCCGTTTTGTCTTCTCCTCCAAGCGTTCCACCGTCAGGCGGTTCATCCAGGAATGTACCTCGACGAGCGGCACGTTGGGTATGATGCGGTAGCAGGGGGGATAAGTTTCTTCGTTGAGCAGGTCGGTGTAGTTCTGCCTGAGCTGAGGCGGAACGCTGATGGCCACCTGCGGCAAGAGTTTGCCGTCGCTCGTGCGCACCTCGCCGTCGATGGTCTCGACAACGTGAAGCACCACGTTGTTGTAAGCGGCATCGGTTTCGTGATGGTGGCGGTACCAGTCGGTCGAGCGTTCGTGAATCTCGACATTGCCCGCCCAAAGCATGCCGTCTATTTTCACTTTGGCGTTGAAAAAGTCGGGACCGGCGTTGAGCAGGTTGTGCACGCCGGGGTCGATCACCTCCACTCGTTGCCCTTGGTCGGTTACCAAGGGCTGCAAGCCGTAGAGGCGGTGTTGCCACACGTAATGGACTAGGTATTCCATGGGCTTTTCCTTTCGTGGGTTAAAGCAAGCAAAATTACTCCTTTTTCATCTGTCTGCAAAGTTAGCGACCTCCTTTTGCCTTGTTTTTCACGCTTTTTGGGCTCTCGGAGGGGGCAAGCGGGGGCGTGCGGGCTTGCCGTACTGCAAAAACTTGTACTTTTGTAGCAGAAAAGAACACACATGACTGACACTGTTTTTCACTACGACGTACTTGTGGTGGGCGCGGGCCATGCGGGCTGCGAGGCTGCAAGTGCGGCGGCGCGCATGGGGGCTAAGACGTGCCTCCTGACGATGGACATGAACAAAATTGCCCAGATGAGCTGCAACCCTGCTGTGGGGGGCATTGCCAAGGGGCAGATTGTCCGCGAAATCGACGCTCTGGGCGGACAGATGGGCGAGGTGACGGATGCCACGGCTATCCAGTTTCGCATGCTCAACCGCTCAAAGGGCCCGGCTATGTGGAGCCCACGCGCACAGTGCGACCGCGCACGTTTTATTACGGAATGGCGGCACCGCCTCGAAAATACCGACAACTTGCACATTTGGCAGGACGAGGCTACGGAAGTCCTCGCCGAGGGCGGCCGCGTGACGGGCGTAAGAACCATTTGGGGAGCCACTTTCATGGCAAAGGCGGTAGTGATTACCGCCGGCACTTTCCTTCGCGGCCTAATGCACATTGGGCGAAGGCAGGTGAGCGGCGGACGTTGCGCCGAACCGGCTGCGGCTTTCCTCACGGAGAGCATCAACAAGTTGGGCATCGTGTCGCAACGCATGAAGACGGGTACGCCCGTACGTATTGATAAGCGGTCGGTTCATCTTGACGAGATGGAACTGCAACCGGGCGAGAACGACTTTCACCGCTTTTCGTTTGTCAGCGACAACCGTCCCTTGCCACAACTCCCCTGCTGGACCACCAACACGAACGCCGAGGCGCATGCCGTTCTGCGTTCGGGTTTGGCGGATTCGCCTCTTTACAACGGACAAATACAAAGCATCGGGCCACGCTACTGCCCGAGCATCGAAACAAAGTTGGTCACCTTCCCCGACCGCGACCAACACCCGCTTTTCCTCGAACCTGAGGGAGTAGACACAAACGAACTTTATCTGAATGGCTTTTCATCGAGTTTGCCCATGAACGTGCAAATCGAGGCTTTGAAGAAAATCCCTTGTTTCCGCGATATTGTGGTTTACCGTCCGGGATATGCGATTGAATACGACTTTTTCCCTCCCACGCAACTGCATCACTCGTTGGAAACGAAGAAAGTGGAGGGCTTGTTCTTCGCAGGACAGGTAAACGGAACGACGGGCTACGAGGAAGCAGCCGGTCAAGGACTGATTGCAGGCATCAACGCCGCGTTGAAATACCAAGGCAAAGAACCGTTCACGCTGAAACGCGACGAAGCGTATATCGGCGTTCTCATCGATGACTTGGTGACGAAGGGCGTAGACGAGCCTTACCGCATGTTTACCTCGCGGGCTGAATATCGCATCTTGTTGCGCAACGACAACGCCGATGCTCGCCTCACGCCCTATGCCGAAAAGTTCGGTTTGGCCTCGGAACAGCGCAGCAAACTCTTTCACGAGAAAATGGCGTATGTGGATAAAATCATCCGTTTCTGCAAAGAATACGCCGTTAAGCCTGTTGCAATAAACGATTTCTTGGAAAAGGTGGGCACTGCCCCACTCCAACGCGGTTGCAAACTGTTTGACCTGATCAACCGCCCGCAACTCAACCTGCAAAACCTTGCGGAAGCCATCCCCGATTTCGGTGCTTTTATCGCAGCCACGAACATTGCTCACAAAGACGAAGCGATTGAAGCGGCGGAAATCGAAATGAAGTACCACGGGTACATTGCACGCGAACGTGCCTTGGCTAACAAAATGCAGCGATTGGAAAACATCAAAATCCGCGGCCACTTCAATTACAACGAAATTACACAGCTCAGCACTGAGGCACGGCAAAAGCTCACAGCCATCGACCCGGAAACATTGGCGCAGGCTGAACGCATTCCAGGCGTGTCGCCCAGCGATATCAGCGTGCTGCTCGTTTTGATGGGAAGATGATAGATTGCGCACTCGCTCACGGGTGCGTACATTATATAAAGTCTTACTTCAAGCCTAAACAGTAGAAATGCGCCCAGACGGCACCAAAATGCCATTAAAACGGCATTTTGGTTTACGTTCCACGTGAAACAACCTACAAGGAAGAAACTAATAATCAACAACTTCATGAATACAAAACTGTTACTCGACAATCTAAGAACCATCCCCGACTTCCCGAAGCCGGGCATCCACTTCAAAGATGTCAGCACGCTATTCAAAAACCCTGCCTGCATAGACGAAATATCCGATGAGTTGGTAAGACTCTACAAGAACAAGGGCATTACAAAGGTAGTGGGAATTGAGAGCCGCGGCTTCGTGATGGGAGCAATCCTGGCTGCCCGATTGGGCGCAGGATTTGTGATGGCACGCAAACCGGGCAAGCTCCCCGCAGAGACGCGCAAAGCAACCTACTTAAAGGAGTACGGCTACGACACCATCGAAATCCACACAGACGCTATTACCGCAGACGACGTTGTACTGATACACGACGATCTCTTGGCCACGGGCGGTTCGATGCAAGCTGTGTACGACCTCGTTCAAGCCTTTTCTCCGAAGAAAACGTACATCAACTTCCTTATCGAACTCAAAATGGAAGGATTGGAAGGCCGCAGCTTTCTCGGAAACGATTTGGACATAACTACGCTTTTGACCATCAAAGAATGAGCGAACTTGCCGACTACCTAAAAGGAATAGTCCTCAATTTGCCCGAAACACCGGGGTGTTACCAATACCTCGATGCTTCGGGCAAAATTATCTATGTGGGGAAGGCCAAAAACCTCAAAAGGAGGGTTTCATCGTACTTTAACAAAGACCAGCAGACACGAAAGACACAACTCCTTGTAAAGCACATCCGCGACATTCGCTATATTGTGGTGAAAACAGAAGAGGATGCACTCCTTTTGGAAAACAACCTCATCAAGCGCTACAAGCCGCATTACAACGTTTTGCTCAAAGACGACAAAACATACCCCTCTATCGCCGTTTCAAACGAATACCTGCCACGCATCTTCAAAACGAGGCAACGAACAATAAAGGGCGCTACTTATTTCGGTCCTTACAGCCACGTGCCTACGCTTTATGCCCTGCTTGATCTGTGCCGAGAACTCTACCAGCCCCGTCCGTGCCACACAATCATGACGAAGGAAGGCGTTGAAAACGGCAAATACAAAGTTTGCCTGGACTATCACATTCACCGCTGCAAAGCTCCCTGCGTTGGCAAGCAGAGCCGCGAGGACTACATCCAAAATATTGAGGCCTGCAAAGAGATTCTCGGCGGCAACACGGCCGGTGTGGCAAGGGCTATGCGCGAACGGATGATACAACTGGCCGAAGAACTGCGGTTTGAGGAGGCACAGGAGCTGAAACGCCGCTATCTTCTCATCGAAAACTACCGTGCCAAGAGCGAGGTGGTGTCGAGCGTATTGCACAATATCGACGTTTTCAACATCGAAAGCGAGGAACGCGTGGCCTATATCAACTATCTGCACGTAACGAACGGGTGCATCAATCAAGCCTTCACCTTTGAATACAAGAAGAAGCTCGACGAAACAGACGAAGAGTTGCTTACGCTGGGCATTGTGGAGATGCGTGAACGCTACGAGAGCCATTCCAAGGAGATTGTGGTACCATTTCGCGTAGACCTGCCCGACTGCATGGTGGAACAGACTGTCCCCATGAAGGGAGACAAGAAGAAATTGCTCGACCTGTCGCATCTGAACGTCAAGCAGTATAAGTTTGACCGCCTCAAACAGGCCGAAAAGCTCAACCCCGAACAGAAGCAGACACGGCTCATGAAGGAGTTGCAAACGGACTTAGGACTGCCCAAACTGCCCCTGCGCATCGAACTTTTCGACAATTCCAATATCAGCGGCGAGGATGCCGTGGCCGCCTGCGTGGTATTCGATCGTCTCAAACCCGCCAAAAAGGAATACCGCAAGTACATCATTCGCACCGTGGCCGGGCCCGACGACTACGCCTCGATGAAGGAGGTGGTGCGCCGCCGCTATTCGCGCCTCAAAGAAGAGGGGAAGCCCCTGCCAGACCTTATCATAGCTGACGGCGGAGCAGGGCAAATGGCGATGATTAGGCAGATTGTGGAGGACGAACTACACCTGTACATCCCCATAGCCGGTCTTGCCAAAGACGACCGCCACCGCACGCGTGAGATGCTCTACGGCTTTCCGCCTGCCACCATTGGCATCAAGCCTGAGAGCCAGCTATTCCGTACGCTGACGTATATGCAAGACGAGGTACACCGTTTTGCCATCAGTTTCCACCGCGACAAGCGTTCTAAGCGCCAAACAGCCTCCGAACTCGACACAATTCCGGGGGTTGGCCCCGCCACAAAGGCTCTTTTACTCAAACATTTCAAGAGCGTGAAGCGAACAAAAGAGGCAAGCCTCACGGAGTTGCAAACGCTACTCGGAACAGCTCGCGGCGAAAAAATATACCGCAGCTTACAGAGCCACGGGGAATAAATCGTAAATTTGCTTACACTATGAGAGCAGTTATACAGCGTGTAAGGCACGCTTCCGTGACCATCGACGGCAAGGTAAAGAGCCGCATAGACCAAGGCTTTTTGGTACTTCTCGGCATTGAGGAGGCCGACAGCCGCGAGGATGCCGACTGGCTCTGCCGCAAAATAGCGGGTCTGCGCGTGTTCGACGACGAAAACGGCGTAATGAACCTCAGTCTGCGCGACGTTGTCGGAAATATCCTCGTGGTGAGCCAATTTACCCTTATGGCCTCGTACAAAAAGGGCAATCGCCCGTCGTATATCCGTGCAGCGGGCCACGCCCACGCCATACCCCTCTACGAGTACTTCTGCGAAGCTATCGAGAAGGAGGCAGGCTGCTCCGTCGGCACGGGAGAATTTGGCGCAGACATGAAGGTGGAACTGCTCAACGACGGGCCTGTGACCATCTGCATGGACACGAAAAACAAAGAATAACAGCTGCTTATGAACACGCCCCAAATCCCCAATACATCGGGTGCTGCCTCTCCCACCCTGCGCGAGTTGCAGCGCACGGTAGACGACTGGATAAAGACCTACGGCGTGCGCTATTTCAGCGAACTCACCAACATGGCGTGCCTCACCGAGGAGGTGGGCGAACTGGCACGGGTGATGGCGCGCCGATATGGAGACCAGTCGTTCAAAAGCGGCGAGAAAGCCAATCTGAGTGAAGAAATTGCCGACGTGATGTGGGTACTTGTGTGCATTGCCAACCAAACGGGCGTTGACCTCACAGAGGCCCTTGCCGCAAGTTTCCGAAAGAAAACCGCACGCGACAAAGACCGCCACAAGAACAACCCAAAGCTGCAAGACTGAGGCGCAGCCTATCCTGAAACCAACGAACTTACAAGCAAATAAGCCTATAACAACATGACAGATCAAACCGAAAAGAGCCGCTACGAACAGGCTTTTGAAAAATTCGACCTTAACCTTTCCGACGAAACCGTTAGCCAGAGCGTACACAAGCTCGTGGCCGAAAACCGAGAGAAATACAACACCCCCGAGGTGCTTCGCCAACTGCTGGGCACAGTGGAACTGACTACGCTCAAGTGCACTGACTCGCAGGAGAGCGTACTGCGCTTCACGGAGAACGTAAACCGTTTCGCCAACGAACATCCCGACCTCCCTTCGCTCGCAACTATCTGCGTTTACCCCAATTACGCCAAAATTGTGAGCGAATCACTCGAAGCCGACGGCGTAAAGGTGGCCTGCGTAGTGGGCGGTTTCCCCTCAGCACAGACATTTGTGGAAATCAAGACCGCCGAGACGGCCCTAGCCATTCATGACGGTGCTGACGAGTGCGACTGCGTACTGTCAGTGGGCGCATTCCTGAGCGGCGACTACGAAACCTGTGCCACAGAAATCGAAGAAATCAAAGCCGCCACGGCTGGCCATCCCCTTAAAGTGATACTCGAAACGGGCGCACTCAAAACGGCTGAAAACATCAAGCGCGCTTCTATCCTCTCCATGTACGCAGGCGCTGACTTCATAAAGACCTCCACGGGCAAAATAGAACCCGCTGCGACACTCGAAGCCGCCTACGTGATGTGCAACGCCATCAAGGAATACGAAGCCCTCACAGGCTCTAAAATCGGCTTCAAGGCAGCCGGCGGCATCAAGACCACTTCCGAGGCAGTAGACTTCTACACTGTTGTGGCCGAAATTCTCGGCACAGATTACATCAAGCAGGGCCTCTTCCGCATCGGCACAAGCCGCCTGGCCAACCTCCTCGTAAGCGACATTCTGGGTGAGGAGACGAAGCCCTTCTAATCGTTCCGCCCTACCCTAAAACGCAATAAAACGAAAGGCAAAGACCGTCCACTGGACACGTCTTTGCCTTTCGTTTTTGCTTTATATCGCCTTTGGGACAGGATGTTTCCTGACTTCATCTAACGACGTACGTCCACCCTTTTTAATGACGTACGTTCACTCGAGTTATAAACGTACGTTCACTCAACTTATAGACGTACGT
>CAVLCM010000017.1:0-20934 GCA_963661625.1 bacterium | reverse complement strand
CAAAGGTGACGCTTTTAGACGATATCCGTTCCGTTGCAGTAAGATATTTGGTTATGTTGTGTGGTTATCCACGGAAAAATCCCCCTGTGCCCAAATTTGGCGTTAATGTCCCACATAACAGATGCGGCAGGGATTGCCATTGAGGCACCCTCTGCCGCATCTACATTTCATAAAACGTTTAGGACAACATTGCCTCGTACCTGTTTTATGCTGGATAGTAAGGGCCAAGCGCAGCTATGGCTGTTGCTCGCGCTGGGCGGCACGTTTTCGGAGAAACCAATACGCCACGAGGCAGATGACTACCGATACGCCGGAGCCTATGGGGGCGGCCCAGCCCATGGGGTAGAGCGTGGAGGCGTATTGCATGGAGAACAGGTAGGCCAGCGGCACGCGGGCCGTGACGATGCTCGCCACGTTGTGGCAGAAGGAGACGATGGAGTAGCCGCAGGCGGTGAAGTAACCGCTGAAGCAGAAGTGCACGCCGGCCAAGGCGCAGTCCCAGGCGTAGCTGCGGAGGTATTCCGCGCCCTGCGCCACTACGCGCTCGTTGGCCGTAAAGAGGCGCACTGCTAGTTCGGGGACAAACTGCACGGCGAGGGCGCACACGAGACCGAAGCCGAAGGTGATGGCCATGGCCAGCCAGAGCGTCTGCCGCGCACGGTGGGGTTTGCCAGCACCGATGTTTTGCGCCGACACGGCAGAGACGGTCGAGAGCATGGCCGAGGGGACGATGAAGAGCAGTCCGATGAATTTTTCCACAATGCCCACGGCGGCGGCATCGTCCAGGCCACGCATATTGGCGATGACGGCAATGACGATGAACGACACTTGGATGAAACCATCCTGCAAGGCTACGGGTACGCCCGTTTTCAACAGGGCGGACAACACGGTGCGCTGCGGCCGCAGGTCGGCCCGTTTCACATCGAAGAGTGTCCAGTGGCGGCGTATGGCGAAGGCGGCGAACACCACGCTGACTGTCTGCGAGAGCGTAGTGCCCAGAGCCGCTCCCATCGGGCCCAATCCGAGGTAGCCTATAAAGAGGTAGTCGAGAACTATGTTCACCACACACGCCACCGCCACGAAGTACATCGGAGTGCGCGTGTCGCCCAATCCGCGAAAGATGGAGGCAATGAGGTTGTACGCCACGATAAACGGCACGCCGGCGAAGCACACGAACAGGTAGTGTTCCGTGCCAGAAATCGATTCGGCTGGCGTTTTCAGCAGGCGCACGATGTCGCTCGTGAACAACAACAGTCCTGCGGCCAGCACGATTGACAGAAGGAGGAATAACGTGGCCGAATTGCCCACCACACGGGCGGTCATCCGCTTGTTCTTCGCCCCCACGGCGAGGGCGGTGCGCACGGTGGTACCCATGGCCAGACCGATGACCACCACAGTGACAAAGTACATCACCTGCGCGCCGTTCGACACGGCCGTGGTGCTGTCCACTCCGCAATATTGCCCAATGACGAACAAGTCGGCCAGACCGTAAAGTATCTGCAAAAAGTAAGCGAACATGTAGGGCAGAGCAAACGAGAAGATATTTCCCGCAATGCTCCCCTGCGTAAGGTCGTTTTGTCTCATTATTAAGTAACGAATCAGAATTATTTTCACATTGACGACAATAGAGACAATGGTATTTCCACTATGAAGGTTGGAATTTTGTTGTCGAAGGGATTGTCTCTATTGTCGTTTTGTTTTTGCAACAAGCATTTGTACGATTATTTTTGAACATATACTAATAACGTACTCCGCTCATCCCCCCCTGTGGGTTAACACCAATTGTCGTCAGTTCCGCCAATGGGCTATTGCGCCCTCAACCCGCTTCACCAAAAGCCGTCGCAGCCAGTCCAGGCATACGCTCGCCGCGAAGATAGCCAGGATGGCACCCAATACAGCCAGTGAGCACAGTACGGGGTTTGGCACGTGGCTGATGATGTGCTTGATGCCTTGGTAGAAGGGCTTACGCAGAAACAGTTGCTCGTGGGTGAGATAGACTGTGAAACTGCCTGCCGCCACCCAGTTGATGCAGCGGCCGAGCTTTTCGCCCCTGATTTTGATACGGGAGAAGGCCAGCAGCAACAGCACGGCCTCGGCAATAACCACGACGCAGCTGTAAGCCGACACCTCCGTGTAGGGGCGAGAGGCGAACTGCGCCGAAAGGGTCATGATGAGCGTGCCGGCAACCACCATTGCGCCCCACCCTGCCCAAAACGCCCACGTTGGCACGCAGCGCAAGCGGTCAGCGCCATAGAGGCGCAGGTAGCGGGCCAAGAGGTAGAGACCGATGAACGACATCGTGTTGTAGCCAATGCCGATGTTGTCGTCGATATACGCCATGGGGATGAAAAAGGCGTAGTAGGTGAGCAAGAAACCTCCTAACTGCCGTTCGGTGGAATGCTCCACAAACGAATTGAGTACGGGCGAGAGCATATAGAGCAGCAAGTAGCTCCTGACAAACCAATAGCCCCACATCACCTTCACGGCCTCGCCCAGCGAATGAGGCATCTCGGCCCCCAAAAGCCATACCACGGCGTACATGCTTAGCGACACCGTGACAGTTTGGCCAACCAACCTGCCCACACCGCGCCACTTGAAGTGCGTGCCAAACCACCCCGTGATGAGCACAAACACGTTGACGCAAGCTATGCACATCATTGTGCTGAGGGCAACGAATGTCCACTTCACGGGGTAGTGGTGCATCTTCCACACGGCAATCCACCCAAAGCCCTTCGTGGAGGCGTGCACCGCTACCACCATGAGCATAGCCACGATGCGCAACAGTTCCATATTGGGTTGGCGAACAAGTTTTCTTGTCATTTTTCTCTTTCATTTTTTATGCTTTTGGTTTGCGCCAAAAGGCTTAAACAGCGCAAAGTTAAGCCCTTTGCGGCGAGCAGCCAAGTTTCCCAGTGGAGGCTGAGCGGACACATTCGCCAACACCCCGCAGCATAACAGCAGCAGCCCCATGGTAATGGCGTGCGCCCGAAAAGACTTGCCGCCCCCCTTGCGAGGGTTTCGCAGCGGCCATTTGGGAGAGTTGGCAATTTGTAGTAGCTTTGCTTTGCGAAACCGCGCGGCAGCCCATGGACCTTGCATCCCATCCGGCAACGCCGCCAAGAATACGATAACAGCGGGACGCAGACAGTCTCCGTCCTGGCACGCACAGCGCATACCTTCTATGTCCGATTTCCCCAAATGGCTCCTGGCCTTGGCCGGCCTGAGCCTCATTCCCCTGCTGCTTTGTCCGCTCTACCTTTTTGGCGGACAGCACCCATTTGGCACGGGCGGCAACGCCCTGACCAGTTTTCTGCTCTACCTGCTCACGCAGCTGCTCTGGTTGGTCCCGGTGGCCATGTTTTTCGTGAGCCTTGACGTATGGCGCAGGGGCTTCGAGCGCATCGGGGTTGCCCTGGCCGTTGTCGGTGTCGCAATGAGCGCGGGCGGACTTGCCCTGTTGCTCCACAACTAACAAACCAACCTATCCATGCCAGACCCTAAACACCTGCATATAGCGTCGTACAACTACGACCTACCCGACAGCCGCGTGGCGAAATATCCCAAGGAGAAGCGCGACGAGTCGAAACTGCTGCTCTACAAGGGCGGCGCAATCAGCGAGGACACGTTCCGCAACCTGCCGCAATACATCGAGGCGGGCGAACTGCTCGTGTTCAACAACACAAAGGTAATTCAGGCGCGCCTGCACTTCCGCAAGGCCACAGGCGCACTCATCGAGGTGTTTTGCCTCGAACCGCATACGCCCCACGACTATCAGCTCAACTTTGCCGCCACACGCCGCGTGGCGTGGACGTGCCTCGTGGGTAACCTAAAAAAATGGAAGGAAGGCCGCCTCGAACGTCAAATCAACGTTGGCGGACGCACCGTAACGCTCACCGCCGAACGTACGGGCGTTAGCGGAACGGGCCACGAAGTGATGTTCGACTGGGGCGACGACAGCATCGCCTTTTCGGAGGTGCTCGAAGCCATTGGCGAACTGCCCATTCCGCCCTACCTCAACCGCGAAACGGAGGCGAGCGACCTGCGCACGTACCAAACGGTTTACAGCAAGGTGAAGGGTTCGGTGGCCGCCCCGACTGCGGGCCTTCACTTCACCGACAGCGTGCTTGCCGCCCTCGACACAAAGGGCGTGGAGCGCAACGAGATAACGCTCCACGTGGGGGCCGGCACCTTCAAGCCCGTGAAGAGCGAGGAGATTGGCGGCCACACCATGCACGCCGAATGGATTGCCGTGAAGCGCGAGAGCATTGAACGGCTGCTGGCGCACGGCGGGCGCTGCATAGCCGTGGGGACGACTTCCGTTAGAACTTTGGAAAGTTTGTACTATATAGGTGTGACGATACACCGCAACCCCGAGGCGCACGCCGACGACCTGCACGTGGAGCAATGGATGCCCTACGACTACGCCGCAGCGACGGACGAGCCACTCTCCACCACCGAGGCCCTGCAAGCCATCCTCGACTGGATGGACCGCAATGCGCTGCCCGTACTGCAAACGTCAACGCAGATAATCATTGCCCCGGGCTACGAATATCACATCGTGAAAGCCATCGTCACGAACTTCCACCAACCGCAGTCCACGCTCTTGCTGCTCGTCTCGGCCCTCATCGGCGAGGACTGGCGCAAGGTTTACGACTATGCCCTCAATCACGACTTCCGTTTCCTGAGCTACGGCGACAGTTCCTTCCTCATTCCCTGACCATGCACGACAACGACAACGAACTCCTGCCCCTTGTCGACGAAGAGGGACGTACGCTGGGCACGGCCCGGCGAGGCGACCTGCACAACGGACACGACAAACGCCTCCACCCGGTGGTTCACCTGCACGTGTTCAACGAGCAGGGCGAAGTGTTTCTGCAACACCGCCCGGAGTGGAAAACGGTGCAGCCCGGCAAATGGGACACCTCCGTGGGCGGACACATTGCCGCCGGCGAGACGGTGGAGCAGGCTTTGGAACGCGAAACGATGGAGGAGATTGGCACTGTGCCGACGCACGCCTCGTTTCTTTTGAAATACGTACACAAGAGCGATGTGGAGCGCGAACTGGTGTACGTTTTCAAAGCCATTGCCGACGAAACGCCCCAACCCTCCGACGAACTCGACGGGGGTCGTTTCTTCTCGTCTGAGGAAATCGAGAGCCGCTTTGGTACGGGTTTCTTCACGCCCAACTTCGAACAGGAATGGGAACGCATACAGCCGCTCCTGCATACCGACTCAACGCTATCCTCTGCACTATGAACCTCCGTTCAATTCTCCTTGTCATCACCCTCTGCACAACGATTGCCGCCAGGGCATTCTCCGTGGCCGACTGCTTCAAGGCCGTGCCGCAGAGCGTGTTCCCGCTGCTCGACCGCACAGCGCGGCTCGACCTCATCGACCTGTACAACAACCACATCGAGGCGAAGGTGCAGAACGTGTACGGAGGGCAGGCCACGCTGCACGAACTGACGGACAACTATCTGCGGCTCGACTGCACGGAGGTGAGTTCGTGGCAGTTGCGCCTGTTGCCCCTCGCCGCCGACACGCTGATTTTGAGTGTGCATACGGTTGACGCGCAAGGCCGCTCGTCGGACGTAAAACTCTACAACCGCCACTGGACGGAGGTGAAGACCGCCCTGCCCCACCCCACGGCATCGGCATTCGTCAAGAAGAACAGTCCGCTCTCGTACCTGCGGCAACAGGAACTCCTGCCCGTGATTGCCTCGCTGCCCATGCAGGCCACGACAACTGCCAATGAACAAACGATAACTTACACCCTAAGTACCGAAGCACTGCCGCGCGAAACGGCCGACGACATTCGTTCTATGCTCCGCCCCGTGGCATACACGTGGCAGCAGGGCAAATTTGTCGTTGCGCCCACCCCGGCGCAATAAGCCGCCGGCGGTTGTGCCAAATATCACTGCAAGCAAGCGCAAAAGCGGACGTTTTGTCACAAAACCGCCAATTCACTTTGCAGTTGTTTCACGAAACGGTATTTTTGCAAACATATACACAATTCGCATTTCCATCCTATCATGAAACGAGAAAATCCGTTCAAAGGGCTGGGCATCGCCCTTGTAACGCCCTTCAATGAAGACGGCAGCATAAATTTCAGCCAACTCGAAACACTGGTTGAGGAACAGATTGCAGGGGGCATCGACTTCCTCTGCGTACTTGGCACAACGGCCGAAACGCCTTGCCTCTCCGACTGCGAGAAGCGCGAGGTGATGAACCTCGTAAAGAAGGTAAACAACGGACGCGTACCGTTGCTCCTCGGTGCCGGCGGCAACTGCACGGCAGCTGTGGCCAACTATCTGCAAAGCTCGGACCTGAGTGGCTACGACGGCGTACTGATTGTAGCTCCCTACTACAACAAACCGAGCCAGGAGGGTCTCTACCGCCACTTCACGGCCGTGGCAAAAGCATCGCCCCTGCCCGTGGTGCTTTACAACGTGCCGGGACGCACGGGGGTGAACATCGAGGCAGCCACAACGCTCCGCATAGCCGCCGACAACGACAACGTGGTGGCCATCAAGGAGGCCTCGGGCCGCATCGAGCAGATTGAAGACATCGTGAAGAACGCTCCCGAAGGCTTCGAGGTGCTCAGCGGCGACGACTCCATCACGTTTGAATTGCTCACCATTGGCGCAAAGGGCGTCATCTCGGTTGTGGGCAACGCCTACCCCAAGGAGTTTGGCCAGATGGTACACGCCGCCCTCGCCGGCGACTATACGCGTTCGCTCAACGCGCACCGCAGCCTGAGCGAGGCGTACAAACTCCTCTCGCGCGACGGAAACCCGGCCGGCATCAAGGCTCTGCTCGCCGTCCTCGGCAAGACGCAAAACATTCTGCGCCTGCCCCTCGCACCGGCTAAGGAAAGCACCTGCCAGGCACTCAAAGATTTTGCTGCCCAGTTTAAGGGCTGACATCCCCCATAAGCTCAACGGGCACAGCGGGCATCCTACGCAGAATATGCCCACTGCGCCCGTTGTGCATTTAGCAACCAAAACGTTCAACCAAAAAATCTAACACCATGCCATCCAGGCATTACGACCTGAAAAAAGCCCACGATTGCTCCTGGCGCAACAAGGAGCAGATTGAAAAGTCAAAGATGTGCGGATGCTTCTACTGCGGGGAAATATTCCCGTCCATCGAAGTAACCACCTACGTATCAAGCGAAGAACCCACCGCCGAATGCCCCTATTGCCACACCGACACGGTATTGGGCGACGCATCGGGCTACCCCATAACGCCGAGTTTCCTGAAAAGAATGTACGAACGCTGGTTTTGAAGGGGGAAGATCTCTGCACGAGGGGAAACGTCTAACCAACCAGTGCCGAAACCGCCACCGCCCCCAGGCGTTGCCCGGTATCAAGAAAGCTGCCCTTTTCAGGGCGATGCTGCGCCCTCATACCCGTGGAATACTTTTGGGTACACGCCCAATGTTGTCCTAAACGTTTTTTCTGTCCGATAAAACAAACCCAACGCATTGCTCAGGTTTTCTCTCGCCGCTGGTGCAATTTTTTGCGCATAGGGGCGCAAAAAATTGCACCAAGCAGAGCGTTTTTCTTCGAAGCGTACCACTACTCTTCATAACCCTAAAAACAGTTGCTTCGCTCTAATGCGGCTGTACATTCCTTGAAGAGCCTGAAAAAGGCTGGGCGGAAATGCTTTAAGAAACCAAGGACAACATTGGTACATGCCTTCTTACCACCATCATAAAACGGAAAACATCCGCAGTGCCCTATCAGTGGACATTGCGGATGTTTTCCGTTTGCAGGTTGGGCGTTGATGCCCAACTCTGTTTATTTAGCGGTGCTCTTGGCGGCCGTCTTGCGCGTGGTTCGTTTCTTGGGAGTTGCCGAACTGTCGGCTGCATTAGCCCCTTCCTTCTCGTAGCGTGCGAGCATATTTTGGAGGCGCGATATTTCAGTGTTCTTCAACGAGATCTCGTCGTCCTGATTCTTGATAGTGGTGAGCAGGGAGTTGAGTTCCTCGTTGTCGATGTCGAGCGGATAGCGGTCGTTTACGCGAGTGATGAAATCGCCGAGGATGTTCATGTAGTTGGTGAAAGCGTCGTAGGGAGAATCGTAGATGCCGCGGTAGCCTCCGTAGCTGTTGGACTTGGTGCTCATGAAGCGCAGGTTGTTCGACGCTTGCAGGTAGTCGAAATCCTGCATAAGACGGCGGTCACGGCAGATGCGCACACGGTCGGCGATGGAATAGAGCTTGTTGAACGCCTCGCGCTGCATGACGTTGCCGAGCCAGGGCGACATGTCGCGTTCCTCGTCGACCCACGACGTGGGGTACGACACGGTGAGTTCGCCAGTCGACTTGACGCGGCCACAAATTTCGGAGGGCGTACTAAACGTGATGCCGCGCTGCTTGAACTGCTGGGGCAAGGCCTTCATAAACTCGAGGATGTTGGACGAAAGCGGCTGGAAGATGCCGAGCGCGCACAGTTCCATAAAGATATTAATGACCTGTTCCTCCTCGGGCAACTGGGCGATCCAGTCGGCGTAGGTGTCGGCGAAGAGAGGATATTCGCTCCACGAAGAATCGTTGAAACGGAACGAGATGTCCTCGGAGAGGGAGTGATCGCGCAGGAGGAGTTTGAGCCTCGGGTCGCGACAGCAGCTGTAAACGAAGTGGGGGCTCTTCCAACCCAGCACGTGCTTCGCTCCCTCGGCGAGCATTCCCTTGAAGCCCATGGAGGCTACCGTTTCGCCAATCTCGTCGGAGTAGACAAGGCAGGAGTTGCGGAACACCTTCGGCTCTTGACCGAAGAGGAGTTTGACCTTTTTGCAAAGGCGCAGCACCTCGTCGCGGAACGTATCCTGGTTGATAAGCGAGGAGAAGCCGTGCGAATACGGTTCAGCGAGGAACTCCACGCAGCCCGTTTCGTTGAGCTTTTGGAGCAGTTCGATGCACTGCGGAGCATGGTTCTCGAGTTGTTCGATGGCACAGCCCGAAAGCGATATGGCACACTTGAACTCACCGGGATTGGCCTGCGCCATCTCAATCAGGGCCTGCAAGGCTGGCACGTACGACCGCTCAGCCGTTTCGGTGATTGAACGGGCATTCTCATAGTCGTCGTAGTAGTAATGGTCCGTGCCAATATCGAAAAAGCGGTAGCGCTTGAGGTGAATGTTCTGGTGTATTTCGAAGTATAGGCAAACTGTTTTCATTTTTCGCGGGATGTTAGGATTTAGGTATAATGTTGCGCGTTATTTCAGTTTATGGGCCGTCAGTGCACAAGGCTTGAGTAAACGTCGTAGATGCGTTTGCCCACCTTTTCCCACGTGATTTGGTCCACCTCGTTCTTTCCCTCCACCTTGAGGTATTCGTGGAGCGACTCGTTGGTACAGATGGAGTACATCGCGTCGGCCATGGCGTGGATGTCCCAATAGTCCGTCTTGATGCACTTGTCGAGAATTTCGGCGCAGCCGCTCTGCTTGGAAATGATGGAAGGCACGCCGCACTGCATGGCTTCGAGCGGTGAAATGCCGAAAGGCTCGCTCACCGAGGGCATGACGTACACGTCGGAGTCGGCAAAGGCTTCGTACACCTGTCCGCCGCGCATGAAGCCGGGGAAGTGAAAGCGGTCAGCAATGCCGCGGGCAGCCGCCATGTTGATCATATCGTTCATCATGTCGCCCGAGCCGGCCATGCAGAAACGGATGTTGTGCGTGCGCTGCAACACGAGGGCGGCAGCCTCAACGAAGTATTCGGGCCCCTTCTGCATAGTGATGCGGCCGAGGAAGGTGACAACCTTCTCCTTGCGTCCCTCGTGCGCCTTGCGCCGCTCCTCTACCATTGAGAGAATGTCCTGCGAAAGCGGATAGACGGCGTTGTGCATCGTTATCACCTTGGCAGGGTCCTGATGGTAGTGGTTGATGACCGTCTGGCGCGTAAGCTCGGACACACACATAATGCAGTCGGCGTGGTCCATACCGTCCTTTTCGATACCATAGACCGTAGGGTTGACATTACCACGCGAGCGGTCGAAGTCGGTGGCGTGTACGTGGATGACGAGTGGCTTTCCGCTGACGCTCTTGGCGTGGATGCCGGCCGGATAAGTGAGCCAGTCGTGCGCATGGATGATGTCGTACTCCTGTTGGCGGGCAATCACGCCGGCCACGATGGAGTAGTTGTTGATCTCGTCCTGCAAGTTGTCGGGATAGCGGCCGGAAAATTCTATGCAGCCAAGGTCGTCGGTGAGGCGGTAGTTGAAGTCGGCATAGATGTGGTCGCGCAGCTGGTAGTAGAGTTCGGGCGACATTTTGTCGCCAAGGCGTTGCTTCACGTAGTCATAGTTGACATCGCGCCAAACAACAGGGGTTTGGCTCATGCCTATGATATTCATAAAGCTCTTGTCCTCGTCGCCCCAGGGCTTGGGCAGGCAGAAAGTGATGTGCATATCGGGCTGCAAAGACAGGCCCTTGGTTATGCCGTAGCTGGCTGTGCCCAATCCGCCAAGGATGTGCGGGGGAAACTCCCAGCCAAACATGAGTACTTTCATAGGTTGTTCAGATTTAGAGAGGGGTAAGGTCGGTAGCCCCTTATTCCATGGTATTGTTGTATTTTTCAAGCAAGCGGAGCGCGCGGAGGATGCCGCTGACGTTCATGGCGAACGAGATGGCTCCGCGTGCGTGGAACGACGGGTTGCCGTCGAAGAGTTCGGGGATGGTGCCCACGCAGTGGTAGAAGAGTTCCTCCTCGTAGCCGATGAGCTGGCGCTCAATGTAGTTAACGCCGCTCATGCGGTAGACGCGCAGGTAGGCTTCGAGGTAGAAGCCCGTGAGCCAGGGCCAGGCCGTGCCTTGGTGGTAGGCCAGGTCGCGCTGCGACTGCTGCCCCACGTACATGGGGTTGTAGCCGCCGCTCTTCGGCGAGAGCGATCGTATGCCCTTGGGGGTGACGAGTTCTTTGGTGCAGATGTCGAGTACGGATTTGCGCTCCTTCATGTCGAGCGGCGAATAGTCGAAGGCGATGGCGAAGAGCTGGTTGGGACGCACGCTCCAGTCCATCATCTGGCCGTCAACGTAGTCGAGCAGGTAGCCGTACTCGTTGAGGAACACCTCCTTGAACGAACGGGCCAACTTCTCCGTCTCCTTCTCGATGAAGATGCGCTGGTTTTGCTGCTCCTCCTTATTGCTCTCGTCGATGAGCCGCTCGCAGAATTTGAGCGCATTGTACCACAGGGCATTGAACTCCACGATGTAGCCCGATCGCGGCACGATGGGACGGCCGCCCGACTGGGAGTTCATCCACGTCACGGCACGGTCGCGCCCATTGGTGTAGAGCAGGCCGTTCTCGTGCAGGAACAGGTTGGGATGTTGCCCCTTGAGGATGAAGTTAAGGATGGCGGAATAGAGTTCGCCGTATTTTTCGAGGCACGCCTTGACGGAAACGTTCTTGGCATACTGCTGGATGGTCCAAGTAGCCCAAAGGAGTGTGTCGGGCTGTTCCATCTCGTAGATGTCGACCGACATGGGTTCCTTGCGGATGAAGTTGTAGATGGCCTTAGAGGCCGTCTCCATATAAGCCTCGAACTGCTCTGTTTCGCCAATGGCAAGCGTGAGGCCCGGCATAGCGATAAACGTGTCGCGGGCACGGGGCTTGAACCACGGGTAGCCGGCGAGGATGTACGACTCGTCGTTGCGCGTAACGCGGAACTGATGGGCGGCATTGACCAAGCAGTGATAGAAGCTGTCGCGGTGGTCGAGGCGGTCTACCTCGTCCTGCAAAAGCGTGTTGATCTGTCCGGCCTCAATGGGAGCGATGCCTGCGCTGAACGTGATGCTTTCGCCCTTCTTGATAGGCATTTCGAAGTAGCCCGGCACAAAGAGGTCCTCCGAAGAGTAGTAGCCTCGCTCGCTCTCCTTGGGGTACTCCAAGCCGCGGTACCAGTCGGGACAATAGTGCCAATCGGCCTTGTGGCTCATCTGCATATACAGGTCAGGGTAGCCCTGATAGAGGCACATGCGCACGCCGTTTTCCACCTCGTCGTAGCTGCGGTTGGCCACGCCGTTCTCATGCGTCCACTGGCGCACGCTGCGGAAGGCCAAGAACGGGCGGAGGCGCAGGGTGGTTTCGGAATGGGCGTCGAGAAGGGTGTAACGGATGTAGATGCGGTAGATGGACGTGTCGAAGACAATCTCCTTTTTGAGTAGCACGCCGCCCACGCGGTAGGTCCACGTAGGCACTTGCTCCCACTCAAAACTCACAATGTACTTGTGGCCCTTGGGGCTGTAGTTGTCGCCCTGGTACTTATGAATACCAAGGTTGAACTCTGCGCCGTGCTGCACCACCGTTTCGTCGAGCGAAGAGAGCAGCACGTGGTTTTCATCGTCTATTTCGGGAACAGGAATGACGAGCAGGCCGTCGTATTTGCGAATGTTGCATCCGACCAAGCTTGTAGAGCAATATGCTCCCGACCTGTTGGTAATCAGCATTTCCTTGTAGAGCGATTCCTGCAGGTTGGTCATTTCCGCTTTGTCGAATCTCAGATAACACATGGCACTATTGATTTGAAGGTTTTACTTGATGTGACGATTTCCGCCGAAGGGTTTGTGTACGAATAATATATGCGCTTTGAGGTGGCGGATTGAGGTTGTGTATAAGGTATTCTTTTCTATTGGCTCTCAAATGTAGGAAAAAATGTGTACATGGAATTTTATTAAAAGAAAAAAACGCTTTACACTCCATTTTTTCAACCCGAGTAAGCAAATCGAACGGAAAAGTTTGCCCCAACTGCGCCATTTTGCTACATTTGCGTGTATTATGTTTTGTCCGCAAAACGGGCGGACTGACACAATCACCTTATCAATATGTTTAATACTGAAAGCACCAGCAAGCTCCATTGTGCACAGCAGCTCAACGGGGTTTGGAACATTCTTGGCGACAACGACCGCACCCTGCTCGTAGAAAATTTGCGCGTGAGGCGAGTGGCCAAGAACGGCATTATATATAAGGAGGGCGAACTGCCCGTTTTCCTGTTTTGCCTTATTGAGGGAAAAGCGAAGATTTTCCGCGAGGGCCTCGGCGGCCGCACGCTGACCAACCGCGTACTGCGGCAGGGGCAGTACTTTGGCTACCGTGCCTACATGGCTCAGGAGAACTACGTGACCACGGCTTCCGCACTCGAAGAGAGCCTTGTGGCAGCCGTGCCGATGAGGGTGGTGATGGAACTGACCCGGCACAACGCACAGCTGGCGCAGTTTTTCATGCACGCCCTGGCGGTGGACTTGGGAAAGTCCGACCAGCGCATCGTGAGCATTACGCAGAAACACATACGGGGCCGCTTGGCCGAAACGCTGCTGAGCCTTGTCGACGTGTACGGCTATGGCGACGACGGACGTACGCTCAACATCCGCATCACGCGTGAGGACATCGCCAACCTGTCGAACATGACCACAAGCAACGCCATCCGCACGCTCTCAGCCTTTGCCGACGAAGGCCTTGTGAGCCTGCAAGGCAAAAGCATCGAACTGACCGACTTGGAAAAGCTGCGCACAGTGTCGCGCAACGGTTAGGCGGCTGATATGGACACAATGCTTTACATATCCGTTACACCTACATAAAAAGGCGCAGAATTTCTCCTGCGCCCTATGTCGAAAACTCAGCCTATTGCCGAGAAATCCTACCGTTCCTTTTACATAACAGGGCGAACAATGTCCACCCTCAGACCGAGAGCATCAATGATGCGAAAGAACATGCCCACGCCTGGTTCTATCGCACCCTTCTCAATGCGCGATATGTAGGTTTTGTCCGTCCCCACCTTCTTCGCGAGGTCCGATTGCGTCATATGTTCCTGCTTTCTCGCTTCAAGGATTATCTGACCGACGCAGTAGTTTGTCGCTTCCTTTCTGAAATTTGCTCTTTCCGCAGTACCTACTGCGCCATACTTGGCATCAAGAATGGCATCGAAACTGCTAATATCATTTCTTTGCTGCATAATATTCCTTTTTAAGTTCAAGAGCTTTCTCAATTTCCTTAGAGGGTGTCTTTTGCGTTTTCTTCTGAAAGCCGTTGAAAAGCATCACGATGTTACCTTCATCGAATATAAAGAATGCACGGTATATATTTCCATTGTGGGAGGCTCTTATCTCATAGAGACCATCCTTAATGAACTTTACAAATTTCTCGCTCACCCTCTCCTGCATCTTCAGTACATCAAGCACATAGTCTATTTTCTTCTGTGCTCCCATCTCCAAAGACCGGTAGAACGTGAGGAAGTAGTCTTTGTAAACCAATATCTTCCGTTCCGTGTTCATGCCGCAAAGATAACGCTTAAAAGTTGACATATCCTGCAACTTCAAGAATAATTTTTGCAGCCGTTCTATCCCATAGCCCACGGCGACTGTCCCAAGAGAAAAAGCCACAGACAGACAGCCAACACCAATCAAGCCGAGGGGCGCAAAGAAGAGAACCTTCATAGGTTTTTTCTCTTTGCGCCCCTCGGCGTTTGCATGTGGGTTAGAAGTGTACTACAAGTTCCACCACGGCTTTGTCGCGCTCAGAGGCTTTGGCAAGCGTGGCATCGTCGTAGAAGTACTTTTCGTAGTTCAGACGGATGTCGGCGTTCATCTTTTTGGCCATGCTCAGCGTGATGCCGCCCGTCACGCGCTGGCGTTTCGCATCGGTGAGTTTGAACTTGCCCTCGTCGTTGAGCGTACCGTCGGAGTGGTTGTCCATCATGTCGTAGCGGCAGAGGAAACTAATCTTGCGAAAAGCTTTGCGGAGCGGCTGGTCGTAGCACACGAAAGCGTCCCAGGCGTTCACGTCGCTGAACGCGTCGTGGCTGTAATGCTTGCGCAGGTATTCAGCCTCAACAGTCCACCGCTGCTTCTGGAAGGTTACGCCACCGTCGTAGAGGAACACGTCGGTGTTGTTGGGCGAAATCTTCTGCACCGACGCTTGGAGCGTCACGCCGCAGGGAAGCGGTGCCTGCACCTTGGCGGAGAAGTTGAACTTCTTTGTCCAGTAGTTTTTCTGATTGGTCAGACCCGAACCGTTGAATGCCCCAGCCTCAACGATAAGCGGTGCGCCCTGCACGGTGTAGCCGGCATAGAAACCCACGTCGCGCACGTTGCCCACCTGCTTGGCTATGAACGAGCGGTTGGCGAAGTACTGCTTGTGCGGCGAGCGGTGAGCGTCTATGCTGAACGGCACGCGCATTTGGCCGAGGCGCAGGTCGAGGCCCTTGACAGGAAGCACGCCGGCATAGGCATCGAGCATTTTGATTTGTCCTTCATCGGAGAGATCGATTTCGGCTTTATAGTCGACGATGGGAGTGATGAAACCATCGAGGGCCACGCGCGCCGTGCGCACCTCGAAGCGGCTCTCCTTTTCGTTGGTCTGGTATTCGGCCTTGGCGCGGATAGTACCGCTCACCTTGGGCAACCACGATTGTTTTTCGGTCTTTACGCTGTCGGGCTGTTGGGCCTGAGCAGTAAAGGCGCAGGCGATGGCCACAGCAAGTATCATTGTCTTTTTCATAAGGGTTTTGCAAAAATAGAGAGGGCGCGGTGCGTGCCGGGTCTGTATCACCAGTCCGGCTTATGCGCTCGCATTGCCCTCTCTCGCCATAGTTCTGTGATTATCCTAATAATTGTTCGCGGTAAACCTTGCTTGTCTTGACGAGTTCGCGGATTTCAACCACGAGTTGCTGCGTTTCCTGCGCAATGTGCAGGATGAGCGTCATTGAGTTGAGGTTGATGTTCTCGCCCTGAATGGCGACACCAATCTTCTGGCTGAATGCTGCCACTTCGGCCTCGGCTTTGGTAAGTTCGCCCACGAGTGCGTCGTTGTCGGCACTGCGTCCGTTGCGCAAGTTCTCGGAGATAGTAGCCATGATAGAGGTGACGTGGTTGCGCAGGTTGGTGTATTCAGCTGTTACGTCGGCATCGATGGGCGTGAAGTTGTTGTCCACGTGTTCTCGTGCGGGTTCGGCGATGCGGATTACGCCGTAGAGTATCTGGCGCAGGGAGTTGTGGATGAGATGGAAGTTGGTGCTGAGGCGCACGGCTGCCACAGGGGGTTCGGCGCGGCGAAGGCAGATAGTCTCGCGACGGCGAAGGTTTTTCAGCTCGCGCTTGCCGTGAGTGAGGTCGCGCAGGGTGCGGCGCAGGGGACGCAGACTTTCCTCAAAGAGGCCGTTGGTAGACTGCGTGAGTGCGGCGGCGTAGTTGTCGAGTGTCTCGGCGATGCTCATGTCCATGTGGCGCGAAAGCATCGGTATGATGGCGGTGCGGTCTTTCTCAGTAAGCATTTGCTGGAAGAGCACGTCGCCCTGCTGCACCTCTTTCTGCTTCTTGGCAAAACGCTGCTGGCTATGAATGATGCTATATATGCCCAATGCCACGATGCAGACAACAGCCACGATGCCGCCGAAGTTCATGGCCAAAGCCACGAGGAAACAAGCGGTGAAGGCCACGCCGGCGGTGATGAACCAGCCGCCGATAACGGTCAGCACGCCCGTAATGCGGAACACGGCGCTCTCACGGCTCCATGCGCGGTCGGCGAGCGACGAACCCATGGCCACCATGAAGGTGACGAACGTGGTGGAGAGGGGGAGCTTCAAAGAAGTACCGAGGGCAATGAGGAGCGAAGAAACAACGAGGTTGACCGATGCGCGGCACATATCGTAGGCTGCGCCGTTGTCTGCTGCTTCGGCAGGCACTTGGAAACGGCTGTCTACGTAGCGGCTCACGCACTGCGGAGTGACGTTGGCAATGGCTGTGCCGACGCTGTTGCCCCAGCGAACGAGGCTGCGAGCCACCTTGGACGACCCGAACATTTCGTCGCCTTCGTTCTTGCGCGACAGGCCGACTTCTGTTTCAGTCACCTTGCGGGCTTTCTTAGACGTGGCAAGGGCGAACACCATGATGGCACCGGCTGCGACGAGGAAGTAGATGGGGGTTTTGGCCGACTCGTGGAGCGAGGCCATCATGAAGCTGTCGGGAGCTGCGCCCAAAGAGTTGGTACTGAAATCGAGGAACGAGGAGTAGCCTGCCAAAGGCACACCGATGAAGTTGACAAGGTCGTTGCCTGCAAACGCTGTGGAGAGGGCAAACGTACCTATCAGTACAATCACGCGGAACACGTTTACGCCAAAAGCATGAAGCAGCTGCATCACCACGGTAGCCACCACGAAGATACAACCGAGGATGGTGAGGATGTGGGTGTTGAGGAACGCCTTTACGTCGCTGTTCATGAACGAGAGGTCCTTCAAGCCCTTGAAGAGCATAAAGTAGAGGATGGCAGTGATTGCCACGCCGCCGAAGATGCCTATCTTGAAACGGAGGTTCTTCTTGATGCTGAACGAGAAGATGATACGCGTGATGTACTGGATGAACGAGCCGAACACGAATGCGATGGGCACGCTGAGGAAGATACCCATGATCACCTCGAGGGCCTTGGACGTGTTGAGGTAATCGCCCATGCTGAGGGGTGCGTCGCCGCCAGCCATCTTGAGCATCGTAAAGGCAAAGGCCGATCCGAGCAGTTCGAACACCATCGACACGGTGGTCGACGTGGGCATGCCAAACGAGTTGAAGATGTCAAGCAGCACGATGTCTGTCACCATCACCGCGAGGTAGATGTACATCACGTCCTTAAAACTGAAATACTGCGGCGAAAAGATGCCGTGGCGCGCAATGTCCATCATGCCGTTGCTCAGCACGCAGCCGCAGAACACGCCGATGCCGGCAATGATTACGAGCGAGCGGAATTTTGCCGCCTTCGACCCTATGGCCGAGTTGAGAAAGTTCACCGCATCGTTGCTTACGCCGACCCAAAGGTCGAATGCGGCAAGAATGAAGAGGAAAATGACCATTCCCAGATACATCCAGTCCATACTCTTTTACGTTTTATTATTGTTTGTGAGAAATATTTTCGCCGCAAAAGTACGGGCAGAGTATTGGGGGGATGTGACGAAGTGGTTAAGAAGTTGTTACAGCCGCAGAGGGGTTGGGCGCGCTGGGCATCTTCACATAAAATTAACAAAGTGCCTGCTGCGCCTTATATATAAAAGGCGTAATATTGCACGGGAAAAAAGCATCAAACACAACGTCTTAATACAAAAGCAACAATGGCTTACAAGATTCTCGTCGTGGACGACGAACCCGATTTGCGTGAAATTCTGCAATGCAACCTTGAAAATGCCGGTTACGAGGTAGACACGGCGGCCTCGGCCGAAGAGGCGCTCCACATCCTCTCGCCCGACCACAGCCTCATACTGCTCGACGTGATGATGGAGGGCATGTCGGGCTTCCGCATGGCAAGCAAGCTTCGCAACGAACTGAAACTGCGCGTGCCTATTATCTTCCTCACGGCCAAGGACACGGAGAACGACCTCCTGACGGGCTTCTCGGCCGGGGCGGACGACTATATTTCAAAGCCGTTCTCGCTCCACGAGGTGTTGGCACGCATCAAGGCGGTGCTGCGCCGCACGGACAGCGCTCCGGCCCAGGCCCAGCTGACGGTGGGCAACCTCACCATCGACTTTGTCAAGAAACTCGTTTACAGCAACGACGAGGAAATTCGCCTTTCGCCGAAGGAATTCGGCATCCTCAGCATGCTGGCGAAGCAGCCCGGGCGGGTATTTTCGCGCGAGGAGATACTGGCCGAGGTGTGGCACGGCGACAGCTACGTGCTCGACCGTACCGTCGACGTGCACATTGCCCGCGTGCGCCGCAAACTGGGGCCTAACGCCATGCACCTGACCAACCGCCAAGGTTACGGTTATTGTTTCGAAGCCTAAAACACACATTTTTCCACCTCTGCCGCCCCGCAGAGACAAGCGCCAGCGTGCGCACAACGCCAATGAAATACAAAACAAGACTCCTTCTCTACTTCACGCTGCTCTTTGCCGTCTTCACGGCTTTGCTCGTGCTGTTCCAATACAACCGCGAACACCAATATAAGCACGACCTGCTCGACTCTCGACTGCGCAGTTATGCCGACGTGGTGGCTGGGGCAGTTGACCTCGAAACGGAGAGCGGCGACACGGCTAAGTATACCGACGTGCTTCGCATCCTTCCGCACGACCTCCGCCTCACGGTTATCAACAAGCGGGGTGTGGTGAAGTTTGAGTCTACCCGTCACAACATCGTCGAGATGGGCAACCACCTGTCGCGCCCCGAGGTGCAGGCCGCCCTCAACGGAGCGGAGGGCAGCGACATAAGGGTGTCGGAAACGGACAACCGGGAATACTTCTACTACGCAAAGACGTACGACGGCTACATCGTGCGCGTGGCCCTGCCCTACGGCGACGCGGTGCAAAGCTTCATGAAAGCGGACAACGTGTTCCTGTGGTTCGTGCTGATGCTCTTTCCCATTGCGCTCGTGGCTCTCATCTACATCTCCGACCGTTTCGGCAAGGCGGTGACGGGCTTGCGCAATTTCATGCGCTCCGCCGACCGCGGCCTTGTGGACTACAACCACATCGTCTTTCCCCACTCTGAATTGGGCGACATCGGGCGCACCATCATGGAGAAGTACAAGCAGCTCGAAGAGACGAGCCGACAAATTGCGCTCGAAAGGGAACGCCTCATGCGCCACTTCCACTACTTCGACGAAGGCATTGCCATTTTCTCGCCCGACAGGAAGGTTATCTACGCCAACCCGCGCTTCACGCAATACGCCAACGTATTGCTCGACCGCCCCACGCCCGACCCATCGGTCATTTGGCAGTCGGAGGTGTTCGCCCCGGCCCGTGAGTTCCTTACGCTCCACGGCGGCTCGCGCCCACTGACCGAAGAGGCGCCAGTGTTCCGCTTCAACACGAAGGCCGGCGGCAACGTGTTTGGCGTACAGATGCTCATTTACAGCGACGGCAGTTTTGAACTCTCCTTGGCGGACGTAACGCAAGCGGAGAAAAACAAGAAGTTGAAGCAGCAAATGAGCAACAACATCACGCACGAGCTTCGCACCCCCGTAAGCAGCATTCGCGGCTACATCGAAACCATCCTCGAATGCAACACGCTGAGCGAGGACCGCAAACGCTACTTTCTCGAACGCACCCACGCTCAGGTGTTGCGCCTGACGGACCTTATCCGCGACGTGGCACTCATCACGAAAACGGAGGAAGCGGCCGAACTCATGCCGCGCGAGGAAGTGGACATCTGCCGCGTGGTGAACGATGCCAAGGAGGACCTCAACGCGCTCTTCACCACCACGGGCGACACGCTCTCCGTGTCCATTCCCGAAGGGCTGCGCGTCAACGGCAACTACTCGCTCATCTACTCCATCTTCCGCAACCTGATGGAGAACAGCCTACACTACGCCGGCGAGAACTGCACGTTGTGCGTCAACTGCTACAACGTCAACAGCAACTTCGCCTACTTCTCATTCAGCGACAACGGCAAGGGCGTACCCGAGGAACACCTGAAAAGGCTCTTCGAACGCTTCTATCGCGTGTCGGAAGGGCGCACTCGCGAAAACGGCGGCACGGGCCTGGGGCTCTCCATCGTCCGCAACGCCGTACAATTCCACAAAGGCGACATATCCGTAAGAAACCGCAAAGAGGGCGGATTGGAATTTCTCTTTACGCTCCATCTCTAACGCCCTGCCCTACCCTATACAGTCAATCCCCCATGCAAGCAAAACGCGCTTGCATGGGGGATTTGGTTTTATCCTTTGGTGTTTGACACTTTCGACACAAGACCGAATATACACAAGAAGCCCCCCTTAGCTTCTTGGAGCATTTTCGCCCAGCCTTTTCCGCAGGACGCTTCGAAGAAAAACGCTCTGCTCCTGTCTTCATCACTTTTTTGCACCACCAAATGGAGCATATTGAAAATCAACGAGTTACGTATTACTCGAAGAAGGCTTCATCTAACGACGTACGTCCACCCTCTTTAATGACGTACGTCCACTCTACTTATAGACGTACGTTCACTCGACTTATAGACGTACGTTCACTCACCC
>CAVLCM010000016.1:0-21063 GCA_963661625.1 bacterium | reverse complement strand
GGTGGACGTACGTCGTTAGAAACGGCAAACATCTTGGCGGCTGGTGGGGAGTGGGCGGAGGCTTGTTTCAGATAGGAGCAGATGTGCAAGACCGCCTTTGCAACTTCGAGGGGCGTTGAGGCTTTTTGTCTTTCTTTTGGGAAGTATAGCGCAAGGGGCGTAGCGTTGTTGGCACAACACTTTTGTACTTTTGCAGCCGATTAGAAAAATTATGATGCAGAATACAAGTAGTACTAAACTGGTAGGGAAGATTTTCGCTACGGGCATGATGTCGTTTTGCGGCGTTGTGAGCGAAACGGCGATGAACGTTACCTTCCCCACACTGATGAATGAATTTGGCATCGGCACAAGCACGGTGCAGTGGATTACGACGGGCTACCTGCTCGTTTTGGCGCTCGTCATCACGATGTCGTCGTATTTGAAGCGCAACTGTTCACAGCGCACGCTTTTCCTGACCGCCATACTGAGTTTCATTGCCGCCACGCTGGCTTGTTTCGCCGCGCCGTCGTTTGCCGTTTTGATGGCCGGGCGCATGGTGCAGGGCGTTGGCACGGGTATTGCCCTGCCGCTGATGTACAATATCATTTTGGGCGAAGCCCCCAAGGAGAAGATAGGCACGTTTATGGGCGTGGGCATGCTCGTCACCGCCGTTGCCCCGGCTGTGGGCCCCGTGTTGGGTGGTTTCATCGTTGATATGTTCGGCTGGCGCTACATCTTTCTGTCCCTGATGCCCCTGCTCCTGTTCTCGCTTGCCGTGGGCGGAAGGCTCATCAAGCGGACAGTGCCGGCGGAACGTTCCCACTTCCACCTGTTCGACTATTCCCTCATCGTGGTGGGCTATTCCACCTTCATCCTGGCCCTTGTGCAAGCCTCCTCGGCAGGGTGGGTGAGCGTGGCTGTCATCTCGCTGTTGGCCGTGGCCGCCGTTGCTCTGGCGTGGTTCGTGAGGCAGTCGCGCCGCGAGCCGCACCCCCTTTTGCGCGTCGAGGTGCTGGGGCATCGCAACTTTATGCTGGCCTTGGCGGCCATACTCATTGTGCAGTTCTCCGTACTCGCCTTGGGCTACGCCATCCCCAACTATTCGCAGATAGTCAACCACACCGGCGCGTTCACGGCCGGCGGTCTGCTGGTGCCGGGCTGCGTGGTTGGTGCAATCCTCTCCCTGCTTAGCGGCCGTCTGCTCGACAAGGTGGGGGCGCGCATCCCCATCCTCACGGGCTATGGCTTTATGCTCCTTGCGCTCGTGCTTTTCGCCTGGTACGGCAGTGAGATGACCACGCTGATGTTCTACAGTTTTTACGTGGTGTTCACCATCGGCCAGGGCCTTGGCTGCCCCACGTCGATCACCTTCGGCCTGTCGCAGCTTCCCAAGGACCTTTCGGCCGACGGCAACGCCCTCGTCAACAGTTTCCAGCAGTTGGCCGGCGCCATGGGCACGGCGGTTGTCTCCACCATTGTGGCCTCGCAGCAGCTCAGCGCACCGCCTGCGCAGTTCTCCACGGCCACGGCCAGTGGCACCCAACAGGCGTTCGTCCTCCTGGCAGCCCTGCTGCTTCTGGCCTTCGTTGCTTGCTGGGTGATGACGGGACGGAAACGCAACTGCTGACTCGAAACCTTTAAACATTTATTCGCGAGACGGCGAGGCAGAGGCAGCCATTGAGAGCAAAAGAAAGTACCCCGCTCCATGCAAAGTGGAGTGGGGTACTTTCGCAAGAGGGTGGGTAAAAACTATTCCTCGTTTTCGTCCATTCTCGACCAAATGCTTGGTTCGTGATATTCCCTTTCGTTCGAGAGGGCGTTGCTGCCGCCCATTTCGGTTTTGCTTGTTGCTAACAGGAGGTCTTTGCCTGCGGCGAAACTGATGGGCGTGGATGTGGGCTTGATATATGCGTGTTTCATTGTAGCTTGTTGTTTCGAGTGTGTAATTAGAGTGAAGAAGGGCGTTACTTCACGAATTTCTTGCCGTTCTGCAAGTAAATGCCGCCCTTCACGGTCTTGGCCACGCGGCGGCCGCTGAGGTCGAAGATGGGGGCGTTGATGGTCTCGGCGTTGGCTGCGTTGCTGATGCCGGTGGGGTTGCCGCCAAAGTTAAAGCTGAGAGCCTGCGAATTCGCACTGTTAATAACGAGGTAAGCCTTGTTGGCGTTGACGGTGTTGTTGCTGCTGGAGAGCAAGTAGAACTTCACTTCGTCGGCAGCCTTGGCCAGAATATAAGCTCCGCTCGTTGTTACAGCCGTTGCGCCCAGAGTGCCTTCGAAACCAGTACTTTCGCTTGCGACGTATGCAGCAGGGGCAAAGGTCTTTGAACCCTCCGTGTCAGAGATGAGCAGTACAGGCGTGTTGGCGGGAAGTACCTGACCGGCAGTCTTGTATTCGGTGAGGCTCACCTCCGTGTCGGTCACGTTATCCGTCTTGTAGGCGGTCACGCCCGTGGGCAATGTAACAGCGTAGGGCAGGTTGAGCGTAGCGTAATTCTTGCCGTCGTTGCTGGCGGTGAAGTTCACATCTTGTCCGGCAAAGTCGGTCACTTCCTCAAAGTACCATTCCGAACACCAGTCGCCGCTATTAGTACTATTGCCTGTATATTGGTCGAGATAGCCGCCAGTGCTTTTCATCACGATGTTCACACTGTTGTTTCCCGGGTTGAGGTTGAGCGCACCGAGGTTGATAACATTCTTTGAAGCCACGTAGATGGTAGTTGAGGCCGTATTCTTGGAACTTCCGCTTTGCAGATAGGTGAATATTCTGTCGGCTGTGGCGCTGGCCATAGTGTAGTAGGCACCCACCTTTTGCATCACCCACAGGTCGGTGTTGTCAGTGCGAGTGGACGTGCTGCCCGAAGTGTAGTATTTGGTTGTGGCAATTTTGTTGTCGTTTACAGCATAAACCTTCGTGCCGTTAGCCCACAATGCGTAGATACGGTACACCTTGCCGTCTTCGGGCATTTGCAGGCCGGTGGTTGTCTTCTTGTAAGTGTTCATAGCCGTTTGCAACGTAGTGGCAGCGGTGGAGTAGTCCGATGTGACGGCATCAGCAGTGGTGATGGCTGTTTGCAACGTGGCGTATGCCGTCGAGGAGGTAGTGGGATAACCAATACCCCTTGTGTTAAGCAAATCTCTGGCTGAGCTAATCACTTCTGCCAATGCGGCCTTGCCGAGGCTGTAAGTCACTGTGATGGTTTGGGCCGTTTCGTCTACACTGATGGCAGCGTCGTAGTTTGTAACGCTCGAGGCTGTGAGGTCGTCGCTTGTAATGGCATCGTCGCTAACGAAGAAGCCCGTAGTGAAAGCGTGTTCGCCGGTGGAGGCACGTGTGATGTAGGCCCCGGTAGCACCCGTGATGGTCACGGTGTAGACGTGTTTGCTTGTAACGTCTACCTGCTGCAAGTTCCATTTGCAGGCATCTGATTTTTGTGCATTTGTGGCGTTCTTAAAATAAGTCAACGCCGTGTAGTCGCCATATTGATGGTTGGTGTCGGCGTTGGTAGTGGCAAATAATGCCTCATTGAAGAATACCGAGGTAACGTATGTACTGTAACTGGCTAATGGAGTCAGCGTAGTAAGAGTGGTATGATCATTAGTTGACTTACTGGTATTTTCTCTTACGATGGGCGTGCCTTCACCATTCAATATGCTGATGGTTGTACTTGTGCCGTCGTTTGTGATTTTCCAAATGTAGTTGTTTGTATTGCCGTCATCTTCACCCATCATTGAAGCGTGATAGGTGTTTGATTCCATGAAGTAATCGTTAAACAAGTGCGTGTGACGGTTAGAACCGCAATTCACAAATTTATAATAACCCGTGGGCAACTGGTCAGTAGTGATAGCATCAGCCCAAGCCGACGTAACGCTTCCCAACGAAAGTAGCGTCAAAACAAGAGTAGAGATTTTTTTCATAGAGTTTGTGTTTATCATTCGTGATTTATTGTTCGGCAGTTTTTTGTTTGGGCAAGGTGTATAAGAAAGCCTGTGCTTGATGGCAATGCCTCAGGTGTGTCTCTCTTCACAGATACACATCGGTTTTTCACCAGCGTGTGTTGTTTCTACGCCCTATTGCTCGCAAATATAGCGAGATATTGTAAAGAAAGTATTCGGGGGGGGGTAAAATGTGTTAACTAATATTCTTTGCGCCGGATTTTGTCGTAAGGAAACCCTGCCCTAACGTTTTTCGGCAACAAAAGGCTGCGTAAGCGCCTTGTAACCGCTTCTTCACGGCATTGACGTTTTGCCGCAATCTTGCGCCTCTACTTTTGCACGCAGAAAACAACTGCACTGCAAAAGATGCGTAAAACAATCACACTCCTTTTTTCTTCCCTCATGGCCGTGGCCTCTGTTTACGGACAGAGCGAGCCGCTGCGGCGCATGGCCATACTCTCTGATGTTCACCTGATGGCACCCGAACTGCTGAGGCAGACAGGCAAAGCCTTTGACGAGTACATTGCGCAGGACCGCAAACTCCTTCGCGAAAGTCCTGAACTGCTCGACAGTGCCTTTGCACATGTTGGCGCAGCCAATCCGCAGGTAATCCTCATCACGGGCGACCTGACGAAAGACGGCGAGCGCGTGTCGCACGAGATGCTCGTGAACCGCTATTTGCGTCCGGCTCGCGAACGGGGAGTGCGCATATTCGTCATTCCCGGCAACCACGACGTGAACAACCCCCATGCCAAGGTGTACGACGGCGACCGCACCGAGCGCACGACCACCGTTTCGGCTGCCGACTTTGCCCAGATATACAAAGACTACGGCTACGGCGAGGCCATTGCCCGCGACACGGCCTCGCTGTCGTACGTTGTGCAGCTCGACAGCCGCACGCGCCTCATTGCCGTGGATGCCTGCCGCTACGAAGACAACGACTTCGACAAGGACATCTGCGTGACGGGCGGACGCATAAAGCCCCAAACGATGGCCTTTATCCGCCAACAAGCCGACGAGGCCCACCGCCTTGGGCAGGACGTGCTGATGACGATGCACCACGGCATTGTGAGCCACTTCAACTGGCAAGACCGCGTGATGGGCGAATACCTCGTGGACAACTGGAAGCAGTGCGCCCGGCAGATAGCCAAGATGGGCATCAAGGTGTGCTTCACAGGCCACTTCCACGCTCAGGACGTTTCTGAGCGCAACGGACTGTACGACATGGAAACGGGTTCGACCGTCAGTTATCCCCATCCCTACCGCTTCGTAGACATCGACACCGACAAGGGCACACTCAGCGTGCGCACCGAACGGGTGAAGAGCCTCACGTCGATGAAGGGCAGCAACGAAACACTCGAAACGAAGAGCGAACGCTTCGCCCAATCGGCCCTGAGCAGTGCAATGGAAGGCATGGTGCCGAAGAAAGTGCCTGAGGCCATCAAGAGCGAGTGCGCAGCCGTGCTGGGCGAGGCATACGCCCTCCACCTCGCCGGCGACGAACAGCCGACAGCCGACTTTCGCAACCGGTTGAAAACAGCCGTGAAGAGCCTTCGCCCCTATTCGTGGAAGTGGGCTTTCATCATGGGGCGCATCGGCCGCTACCTGTCCACCGACACCGGCGTGGCCGACAACAACCTCACGCTCACCTACCGCAACGCGAAGTAGCGTACAAACACAAGCAGACAAGAAACTATCAATAGACAACAATTCGTATGAAAAGAAGCGTTATTGCCCTGACCATGGCAGGTTTGCTCGTGCCGGGCACGTTCTCAACCCAACTTTTTGCAGCCACCGAACCTGTTGACGTGAGCCCGAGCGACGTGAACGAGGTGAACGGCCGCGTGACGAACGAACAGGGCGAGGCTCTGCCCGAAGTGGTGGTGAGCTGCCGCGGCCACGTGGTGCAGACCGACAACGACGGGGCTTTCCGCATTGAGGCCCGACAAGGCGACAAACTCACGTTTACCTATATCGGTTACACCACGCTCGTGAAAACCGTAGAGGCACCCAACCTCAACGTTACGCTCGCCGAAAACCGCCAGGCTCTGGGCGAAGTGGTTGTGACAACGCAGAAGAAAGCGCAAAGTTCCATTGAAATCCCCGTGGCCGTGAGTGCCGTGACGGGTTTGGCAATGGACAAACTCAACCTGCACCAGATGGACGAAGTGGTGCAGTTTACCCCCGGCGTGCAGATACAGCTGCAAAGTCCCAATACGCCGGGCTACGTGGTGCGCGGCGTAACGTCGGACGAAGGTGCGTCGTACGCTCAGCCTCGCGTGTCGGTGTTTATGGACGGCGTGTCGACCACGCGCAGCCAAGCCTCATCCGTCGAACTCTTCGACCTTGAACGAATGGAAGTGACCAAAGGTCCGCAAGGCACCCTCTTTGGCCGCGGCGCAGAGATTGGCGGCATCAGCATCATCCGCCACAAGCCGGTTGATGCCCTGAGCGGCGAACTCTCCCTCAACTACGGCAGTTACAACCAGCGACAGGCAACGGGCTATATCAACACCCCCATCATCTCCGGCAAACTCGCCAACCGCTTCGCCTTCGACTACGAGGCACGCGACGGCTTTGTGCGCAATCAGGCCGGCGGCCGCCTCAACGGCAAGAACACCTTTGCCCTGCGCAACTCCACAAAGTGGTGGGCGGGTGACAACACGTCGCTCTGCCTCACGCTCGACTATCAACGCGACAACTATCCCGGCACGTCGTTCCACAGCATCAACCCCGCTTACGGCTATGCCGACCCCAACAGCCCCGCCAACCTCGAAGCCGGCAAGGCACTCGGCATAAAGCGCAATGTGGGCGGCGCAGCCCTCAACGTTGACCACCGCATCAACTCGCGCTGGACGCTCAACTCCATCACCGGTTTCCGCGCCTTCAACAGCAACGAACACTTCGATGCAGACGGTACGTACCTGCCCCTGCTCCTCTGCCAGGAAAAGGCCGAGGGCAAGCAAGCCAGTCAGGAACTCCGCTTCAACTACGACGACCACAAACGCTTCTCGGGCTTTGTCGGCGCAAGCTATTTCTACGAAAAGTCCTCGCAGGACGTGAACGCCAAGGCCAACCTGCAATACCTCTACCCCGTGTTCATACAGAAGAGCGTGAAGGCACAGCTCGGCAGCCAGATGGACAACGTGCAGGCCCTCCTCTCCCAAGCCTTGCCGGCCGACAAGCAGCCGCTGGTGGCAGGGATGCTCAACCAGTTGATGCAGAAATGGTTCCCCGACACGCCGGCCGTCGACGCTGACGGCAATCCCGCGCAGGTTACGGCTACGCCCGACATCTACGGCGACCTGAAAAGCAATCTCGCCCTAGCCGGCATGGACCTCGACGCTATGCTCGCACTGATGGGCGACCAGGGACAGGCCATCCTTGCCAAACTCAAAGGAATGTCCGACAAACCCCTCGACACGCAATACGTTGAACAAGGCAAGAACTACGGCACAAACCAGGCTGCCGAAGTGTTTGCCGACGGTACGTTCAAGATAACGCCCCACTTCAACCTGACCGTGGGTCTGCGCGGCACGTTCGAACACCAAGAGACGGGCTACTCCTCAACCACCGTGCCCAGCCTGTTCGGCGCAGTGCTTTACCACCCCACGAAGAATGGCGAAAAGGTGACGGCCTCTGACAACTACTGGTCGTGGGTAGGCCGTGTGGCCCTCAACTACATGATTGGCCGCAACAACATCTACGCCAGCGTGTCGCGCGGCCGTCGTCCGGGAGTGCTTTACTTCAACAACGATCCCGAAGACTTTGAAACGCTCCGCCCGGAGATTATCTATAGCTACGAAGCCGGCGTGAAGGGCAGCGTGCTCGACGGCCGCCTCAGCTACGACCTCTGCGCCTACTACTACGATTGGTACAACTACCAGACAAACGTGTTCAACGCTGAAACGAGCAAGTACGAATACGACGATGCCGGCCGTGCCCACTCCCTCGGTGTGGAGGCGAGCCTGAGCTACGCCGTGTGCCGCTTCCTCAACGTGTTCGGCAACTGGAGTTACATTGACGGTAAGTTCAACGACACCGACGACAACGGCAAGCGCCAGGACTACGCCGGCCACCGCTTCCGCCTCACCCCGAAGAATAGTTTCGCCGTGGGCTTTGACCTCGACGTAGCTGTGGGCAAGAACAACGGTTCGGTATACTTCCGTCCGACATATTCGTGGAAGTCGAAGGTGTATTTCGACGAGAGCAATGAAGAATCGCTCACGCAGAAAGCTTACGGTCTGCTCAACTTCACTGCCGGTTACCGCTTCAAGATTAACAAGGTACACTACGAGGTGGGAGCGTTTGGCAAGAACGCCCTCGACCAGAAGTACATTGTCGATGCCGGCAACTCGGGCCGACAGATTGGCTTCCCTACCTATGTGGGCGGTTCGCGCCGCGTGGTGGGCGTGATGTTCAAGGTAGGTTTCTAAACGAACAATCAAGCAGAAATGAAACGAATACTGTTTATTGCCATCCTGCTACTTGCGTGCGGCACGTCGCTTTGTGCCGCCCGCAAAGGCCGGGCTGGGCAAGTGATAGCCCACCGCGGATATTGGAAGACGGAAGGCTCGGCGCAGAACTCCCTCTCCTCGCTCCGCAATACCTATAATATAGGAGTGTACGGATCGGAGTTTGACGTGCACATCACACGCGACGGCGAGGTGGTGGTGTTTCACGACGATGATATCGACGGCCTGTATCTTGAAGACGCAACCTATGCCGACTTGAAGGACAAACGCCTTGCCAACGGCGAGCATATTCCCACCCTTCGCGAGTATCTGGAAGCTGCGAAGACGTTGGGCAAAATGAAACTCATCCTCGAAGTGAAGGAACACAAACGGGCAGAGGACGAAGACCGCTGCGTGGATGCCGTTCTGCGACTGGTTGCTGAGGCTGGATTGGCAGGGCGCACGGAGTACATCTCGTTTAGCAAACACGCTTGCGACTACCTCGTGGCAAAGGATGCACGGCTCAAAGTGTCGTACCTCAACGGCGACCTATCGCCTCGCGAGGCAAAGGCGGCAGGCTATGCCGGCATTGACTACGAAGACGCTGTATTCAATGCCCACCCAGCGTGGATAGCCGAGGCACGCAAACTCGGCCTTGTTACCAACGTGTGGACGGTGGACGACCTCACCGCTGTGCAAGCCTTCTTCGACAAAGGCATTGACTACGTTACGACCAACGAACCGCTCAAGGCAAAGGCTTTGAAGTAAGCGCGGCCTTGCTGTTACAATACGACAATCCCCTCCTGCGAACGACGGTTTGCAGGAGGGGATTGTTTAGGTTTTGACTTACGGTCAGCCCCTTACGCCAGCTTGCGCTTAACGATGGCGGCAGCGCGGTCGAGCGCCACGTTGATGTTGGGGCAGATGTGGTCTTTGCCAAGGAGGTGGCAGAAGCCGTTGTGTTCGAGCACGTTGTAGACGTTGGGCGTTACGCCGGAGAGGACAATGTGTGTGCCTTCGCGATGGCTCATCTCGCAAAGGTTTTGCAGGTTGTGAATACCCGTAGAGTCGATGAACGGCACGCGGCGCATACGAATGACACGCACCTTCGGGTGGTTCTCCATGGCTGCCATCAGTTCCTCGAACTTGTTGGCGATGCCGAAGAAGTAAGGACCGTTGATTTCGTACACCTCTACGCCAGCGGGAATGATGAGGTGTTCTTCGTGCACTTCGGCGTCCGTTTCATCGTTCGGGTCGATTTCGTCGGCAATCACCTTAATCTGCGTGCTTTCGGCCATGCGCTTCATGAAGAGCAGGCAGGCAATGAGCAAGCCCACCTCGATGGCCACGGTGAGGTCGAAGATAACGGTGAGGAAGAAGGTGATGAAAAGCACGGCCACGTCGCTCTTGGGGTTCTTCATCAGTTGGACGAACGTGCGCCAGCCGCTCATGTTGTACGACACGATAACGAGTACGCCAGCCAGGCACGACATGGGGATGAAGGCAGCCAAGGGCATCAGCACAAGGAAGATAATCAACAGCACGGCAGCGTGCACAATACCCGCCACGGGGGTGCGTCCACCGTTGTTGATGTTGGTCATGGTGCGGGCAATGGCACCCGTGCAGGGGATGCCGCCGAAGAGCGGCGTGCAGATGTTTGCCACGCCCTGGCCGATGAGTTCCTGGTTGGAGTTGTGGTGGTCGCCGCACACACCGTCGGCCACTGTGGCCGAGAGAAGCGACTCAATTGCGCCCAGCACGGCAATCACCATGGCCGTGGGGAAGAGGCCCTTCACGTTCTCCCAACTGAGGTTGGGCATTTGCAGCGAGGGAATGGAGGCCTTGATTTCGCCAAACTGGTCGCCGATGGTCGTGACGTGGAGCGACGTGTGGGCGTTGAGCAGATACACGGCGAACGTCATGACGATGATAGCCACGAGCGATCCAGGGATTTTCTTCGACACCTTGGGCGTGAGGGCGATGATGACGATGCTCAGCAGGCCGATGGCAGTGGTAATCCAGTCGACAGTGCCGAAGTTTTGGAAGTAGACGGCCCACTTGGAGAGAAAGTCGCCAGGGAGTTTGCCGTCAATGGTCAGACCGAAAAGATCCTTGATTTGCGTGGTGAAGATAGTCACGGCAATACCGCTCGTGAAACCTACAACAATGGGGTAGGGGATAAACTTGATGATGGTGCCGAGGCGAAATACACCTAATAGTATAAGGAATACGCCGGCAAGCATTGTGGCGAGCATCAAGCCCGAAAGTCCGAGCTGCGGATTGCTCACGATACCGTAGATGATAACGATAAACGCACCCGTGGGGCCGCCAATCTGTACACGGCTGCCGCCCAGGGCCGATACGATAAAACCGCCGATGATGGCGGTGAGGATGCCCTGCGAGGGCGATACGCCCGACGCAATGCCAAAGGCGATGGCCAAGGGCAAAGCCACGATGCCCACGATGAGACCGGCCATGAGGTCGGCTGCGAATTTCTCTTTGCTGTAATGCCGCAGTTCGCTCACGATGCGCGGCGCAAAGTTTGGATAAGTCATTTTCTTTTTGTGATTTGTTTGAATTTTGCTGCAAAGTTACGTAATAAGGTGCAAAAATCGTAAAAGCTGCCGGCTTTTGCCTTGTTGGGCAAAGCCGGCAGCTCGTATAGGTTGCATTGCGAATGGGTTATTCGAGTATTTTGCGCAGGCAGGTGAGGGCGCATTCCACGCTCGGCACGTCGTTGACTATCATGCGTCGGTGGCCTCGCGATTCATCGAGTTTGCAACGGTGGTACGATGCAGTGGCAAACTGGATGATGCGCCCGAACGTGTCGCTTTGGTAGAACGGACTGTTTACGTTCGACACGAACGAGAGCGTCATGCGCCGCGCTTTTAGAGAGAGGCGCTCGGCCCCGAGCTTGCGCCCGATGGCACGCAGCGGCACAATGCGGAGCAACTCTTCGCCTTCGGGAGGCAGCGTGCCGAAACGGTCCTCCATGCGCTGGCGGAAAGCCGCAATCTGTTCGTCGGTGCTGAGCGAGTCGAGTTCGCGGTAGAGCAGCATGCGCTCCGTGTCGCCAGGCACGTACGTTTCGGGGAAGTAGGCGTGCAGGTCGCAGTCGACGGTGCAGTCGTCCACAAACATTTCGCCGCTCAGTTCCGTGCGCTTAACTTCGTCGGCGTAGAGGTCGGCAAACTCGTCGTTTTTCAGTTCCGCCACGGCTTGGGCGAGGATTTTTTGATACGTCTCGTAACCCAGGTCGGCTATGAAGCCACTCTGTTCCGAACCGAGCAGGTTGCCGGCACCGCGGATGTCGAGGTCTTGCATGGCGATGTGGATGCCCGAGCCAAGGTCGGAGAAGTTTTCGATGGCTTCGAGCCGTCGGCGCGATTCGTCGGGCAGCAAGGCCAGTGGCGGTGCGATGAGGTAGCAGAACGCCTTGCGCGAACCACGTCCCACGCGGCCTCGCATTTGGTGAAGGTCTGACAGGCCGAAGTGGTGTGCCGCATCGATGATGATGGTGTTGGCGTTAGGCACGTCGATGCCATTCTCTACGATGGTGGTGGAGATAAGCACATCGTAGTCGTAGTTGACAAAGCCCGTGACAATCTCTTCGAGTTTGTCGGGCGGCATCTGTCCGTGGCCGATGGCTACGCGAGCGTCAGGCACATACTTCTGTACAAGACTTTGCAGGTTGGGCAAGGCCGCCACGCGGTTGGTCACGATATATACCTGCCCGTTGCGGCTCATCTCGAAGTTGACGGCTTCGGCAATCATTTCGTGGCTAAACGTGTGTATCTCCGTTTGAATAGGCCGGCGGTTGGGCGGCGGCGTTTGTATCACGCTGAAGTCCCTTGCCCCCATGAGCGAGAATTGAAGCGTGCGCGGAATGGGCGTGGCCGACATGGTGAGCGTGTCGACGTTTACTTTTAGTTGTTTGAGCTTTTCCTTCACCGCCACGCCAAACTTCTGCTCCTCGTCGATGATGAGCAAACCCAGATCGTGCCAGTGCACACTCTTGCCAATGAGTTTGTGCGTGCCTACAAGTATATTAATGCGTCCTTCGGCAAGGTCGGCCAGCAAAGCCTTTGTCTGCGCTGCTGTGCGGGCCCGCGTGAGGTAGTCCACTCGTACGGGGAAGTCTTTCAGTCGCGAGGCGAACGTCTTGTAGTGTTGCAGGGCAAGCACCGTGGTCGGCACGAGTACGGCCACCTGCTTGTTGTCGGCAGCTGCTTTGAGGGCGGCTCGCACGGCGATTTCCGTTTTGCCGAAGCCCACGTCGCCGCATACGAGGCGGTCCATGGGGCGCGAACTTTCCATGTCGCGCTTCACCTCCTGCGTTACGCGGAGTTGGTCGGGCGTGTCCTCGTAGGCAAAGCCAGCTTCGAGTTCGTGCTGCATGAACGAGTCGGGACTGAAAGCGAAGCCCTTCTCCTCCTTTCGCTGCGAGTAGAGGCGGATAAGGTCGCGGGCAATGTCCTTTATCTTCTTCTTAGTGCGGTCTTTGAGCTTCTCCCATGCGCCCGTTCCCAACGAACTGACGCGCGGCGGTTCGCCCTCCTTGCCCTTGTACTTCGACACCTTGTGGAGCGAGTGAATGCTCACGTACACGGCGTCCTCGTTTTTGTAGAGAAGCTTAATCATTTCCTGCATCTCGCCGTCGGCTCCCGGCATGCGCACAAGGCCAGCAAAGCGCCCCACACCGTGGTCGATATGCACCACGTAGTCGCCCGGCTCAAACTGCATGAGTTCTTTGAGCGAGAGGGCCATCTTGGCGTCGCGCGCATGGTCGCTCTTGAGGTTGTACTTGTGGAAGCGGTCGAATATCTGGTGGTCGGTAAACAGGCACACGCGCAGGTCGAGGTCGACAAAGCCCTCGTGGAGCGTGCGTTCCACGGGGACGAACAGGTTGCTCTTCGTTTGCAGTTCCTCGAAGATGTTTTGCAGGCGTTCCGTCTGCTTTGCGCTGTCGGCAAGGATGAAGCTTTGGTAGCCGTCGGCCTTGTACTGGCTGAGGTGGGCGCGCAGCATTTCGAAGTTCTTGTGGTAGAGCGGCTGCGGCTTCAAGTTGTAGCGGAGTGTCGCCCCGGGGTTGCCCGCAGGCTTTGTGCCGATGTCGATGCGCTGGAGAGAAGCCACGCCACGCACGAACGTTTCGCCGCTAATGAGCAGCAGTTCCTTTTGCAGCCGCTGGCGTTGTTGCGCCTCTTCCATCTCCGATGTTGCGTCCAGTTCCTGTTGTGCCTGCCGTGCGAAGCCTTCGGCATACGTGCTTTCAATGCGGTCGTGCACAAAGCCGAAGTCCTTCACCACGAGGACCGTCTCCTTGGGCAGGTAGTCCGTGAACGGAACCAGTTCTGCGCCGTCGGGACTGCTTTCGGTGTCGGGAACAATGCTCACGGCCGTTTTTTGTTCCTTCGACAACTGCGTCTGCACTTCGAACGTGCGGATGCTCTCCACATCGTCGCCAAAGAAGTCGATGCGGAAGGGGTATTCCGAGGCGTAGGAGTAAACGTCGAGGATAGACCCGCGCACCGCAAATTCGCCCGGCTGGTATACATAGTCCGTGCGGTTAAAGCCCAGTTCGGAGAGCCGTTTGGCCAGTTCCATCAGGTCGTATTGCGCCCCCGTCCTGATCTCCACCGTGTGCTGCTCCATGGTTTGCGGCGGCGACACGCGTTCGCTCACGGCCTCGGGAAACGTCACCACGAAGAGCATCTGCGCCTCGCTGCCCTTTGCGGCAAGACGGTTGAGCGTTTCGGTGCGGAGAATTTCGTTGGCCGCGTCGCGCTGGGCGTACTTCACCGCGCGGCGGTAGGCGGAAGGGTAGAAAAGCACCTGCTCATCGCCCAACAATTGCGTAAGGTCGTGGTAGAAGTAGCCCGCCTCTTCCTCGTCGTTGAGCAGGAAAAGGTACGGCCTCTGGGCGGGTTGCTTGCGTTGTGTGAGCGAGGCAAATACCACGGGGGCGGCAGAGGCTTGCAGTCCTTGTACGTGCGTGAGGCGTGGTTTGTGTTCGCTGACAATCTTGTGTAGGGCGCACGTTTGCGGGTGTTTGAGCAGTGATGCTAAGAGTTCGGTGAGTTGCATGAGAGCAATGTCAAAAAGCCGGGAAACGCCATTTATATATAATGTGCGTTTCCCGATGTATGTCGTGCGGGGCGGCTATTTGCACGCCTCTTCTATGATTGTGTCGATGCTTCGTTGGTAGTCTTCGCTGGTGATGTCCACCTTCACGTCGGGGTCGATGCCCATCTCGGTGAGTTGCATCTGGCGGTCGTACATGGGGCAGGCCGAGAAGCGTATGGCCCACCCGTTGGGCAGTTCGGAGGTGAAGGGCATCCCGGCTCCGCCGCCTGTGCGGTCGCCCATTATGGTGACGTGCGGCAAGCCTTTGAGGTACATCACGAAGGCGTTGGCTGCGCTGTATGTGCGGCGGTTGGTCAGCACGACCACGTCGCGCTGCCAACGCAGTCCCGTGAAGGGCTTAATCTTCACGGCTTCGGGCGATGAGAATGCATCGTGCGCCGTTCCCGTCTTGTGGCACATATAAGCCACGGTGGTCTCTTCGTTCACAAAGAGCGAGGCGAGCTTTTGGGCAGAGGTGAGCATGCCGCCGCTGTTGCTGCGTACGTCCACAATGAGTTTGGTACAGGTGCTGAGGTAGCGGAGCATTTCTTGCAGGTTGCCGTCGCCAAAAGCGTATTCAAACGTGGAGCAACGCACGTAGCCCGTGTTGTTCTTCAACACCTTGTATTGCAGTCCGCTGGCCTGTTGGTATTCTTCGCTGCGCCCAAGGTATTTGTGTTCGAGCGAGTCGCTGTAGTTCATGGGATAGTCGTCGAACCATTTGCCGTAGCGGCTCACGTCGTGCGAGGCCGAGAGGTTTACGTGCCCGTCGCGCAGTTCGTACGTCATGTTCGAAAGCACCTCAAAGAGTTGCTTTGTAGTCATTTCGGGCGAAATCATTGCGCCGTACTTGCTCTTGACGGCGTTCCAGTCAAGTCCGTATTCCTCGTTTTTGTAGTCGAAAAAGCAGTAGTGCTGGTCGAGCGTGGTCCAGAGTGCGTTGAAGTTGCCCTGTGCATCGTTGTTTTCCACGTCCTCGGTGACGCACGCCGTCAGGCCCACGAGCGACAATGCGAGGAGCAGCAGCGGGAGGATGTGTCGTGTCATAGCCTTGTCAGTCTTCGTGTGTAACCAATCATAAATGCGTTGCGCCAGGCGTGTCGTTTCAGTCCGCCGAGCTTGCTCTGCCTAATGTCTGCCACGTAGCCCAGCGTAACGTTCGCCCGTTTCACCGGCAGACTTACCACGGCCTGTGCGCGGTAGGTGGGGCAATTCGCCATTTGCGTGAAGTGCACAATGCCGTTGTGGTGGCCGAGTGAGAATATCTCGTAGTACGACTGCCCGTATTCGGGGGCAAACTGTATGCCAATGAGTTGTGCGTCGAGCTGCAAGCGGGCGATGGCGTTCTTTCCGAAGAACGAGAACGAATACTCCGCAATGCCCGAAGCCCAGATTGAGGCCCCAATGCGTGCCTGTGCCGGGTTGTTGGAGTTGCGCGTGGCGTAGGAAAATCCGCCCGACAGTTCGCCCAATCCGCCTAGGGCGAGCCGCCAATGGGGCGCGGGCCGCCAGTTGTAGTGCCATCCGCCCGAGGCCGACAGTTCTGCGTCGAGCATCTTGCCGTCGTCGGTTGGCGATGCGGCATAGGCCGTGTGTCCATTGTAAAGCCCCATTACGGAAACCTTCCCCTTGCCCCACCGTGCCAACCGCTCCGTGCGGCTGAGGAGGGTGAAGTCCGTTCCTTTATAGGTGAGGGGCGACAAATACGTGTCGAGCAAACTTGCCCACCCTGCGCCCCAAAGCCATTGCCGTTCCACGATGCGGCTGCGCGTGGGCTGCTTGGCGCTGATGGTACGCAGCCGTGGCGTGCCAACGCTGTCGGCCGTTTCAGCGGCGCGGACGGTCAGCGCAAACACCGACGCGATGATTAGGGCATACAGGCGGATTGCGTTCATCGGCTTATTTCTTTTTCAGCCCCTTGTAGGCGAGGAATGCCACCACGGCAACTGCCAATGCGAGCAATACGTAACCAATCTCGTGGCTGTATTTCGTGGCTATCTCGTACACGTCGTTGGTGGTCTTTACGTCGGAGTAGTGGTAGATGCCCCAACCGATGAGCGCCAACACGGTGTTCCATACTCCTGCGCCGAGGGTGGTGTAGATAAGGAACTTGTCGAGGCGCATCCCTGCCAGACCGGCCGGTATGCTGATGAGTTGGCGCACGGCCGGAACGAGGCGGCCGAAGAAGGTGGACGCTGCGCCGTGTTTGCGGAAGAACTCTTCCGACTTCTCCACGCTCTCTCGTGTGATGAGGCACATGTGGCCGATGCGGCTGTCGGCAAAGCGGTAGATGATGGGGCGGCCCAGCCACTTGGCCAAGTAGTAGTTGACGAGGCCGCCAAGGTCTGCGCCAATCGTGGCAAATACAATGACGAGCAAAAGGCTCATGCCGCTCCCTGGGGTCATAGCCTTCCAGGCTGCAGGCGGCACAACCACTTCGGAGGGGAAGGGGATAAACGAACTCTCAATGGCCATGAAGAGGGTGACAACCCAGTAGTTGAGGTTTTCAAGCACCCAGCGGAACAATTCGGCGGTGTCAAACATTTTCTGTCTTTTCTGTGAGGTGTGTAGAGATAGGTAATAAAAGGCGTGTGATACAACCGCCTAACTGCGAGCAAAGGTAAATATAAAAACGCAAACCTTGCCGCCACGCCGTGCCGCACGGGACTGGCAGAAAGGGTTTATGCATTTTTTTGTAATTTTGCAAACCGTATACGAATGCCTCCCGATGTTTTCGAGGCGTGATTTCCAACTCATAACTACACTCCCATGACTACCGACACTGAACGTACGCGTGAACAGCTCATACGTCACAAGCTCGACCTGCTGCTGCGCACCGGCCAGCTGCTTGTTGAGAGCGCAGCCGACACCAACCGCATTATGCGCAACATGAACCGCGTGGCGGCCTTCCTTGGTCTGCCCGAGGAACACTTGCACATCAACGTGCAGTACAACATGCTAATGGTGAACCTCAGCGACGACGAACACTCGTTCAGCAAGTTCCAACGCTGCGACAAGCACGGCATCAACATGACCACCATCTCGCTCATCAGTAAACTTTCGTGGAAGGCTATCCGCGAGGATTACAGCATCGAACGCTACGAGGAGGAACTCGAAGAGATAGCTCACAAGCCGCGCAACTACACCCCGTTGCAGGTGGCCATCGGTACGGGTTTTGCCTGCGGAGGCTTCTGCATTCAGTTCGGCTGCGACTGGACTGCCTTCTTCTATGCCTCTCTGGCAGCCGCCGTCGGCATGTACCTGCGCGGCTGGCTCTTGCGCAAAGGCTGGAATAACTACATGGGCATTGCCGTGGCAGCATTTGTCAGCACGGTTCTCGCTTGGCTCACCACCTTCCTGCCCGCATCGTGGACCGATACGCCGCTCCATCCGCTGCTTGCCTGCGCCTTGTTTATCGTTCCGGGTGTGCCCCTCATCAACTTTGTCGACGATATGCTCGACAATTACATTCAGGTCGGCCTTACCCGAGCGATCAATACGTTCCTAATGATTGTGGCTATGTCGTTCGGTATCGCTTTCTTCCTCAAAATAGCCAACTTCGACCTCAAATTGTTTGCCTCCATACCGATGATTCCCCACAACTCCTACTGGAGCTATGCGGCCGCCGCAGCCATTTCGGCTATGGGCTTCTCCATGATTTTCAACATTCCGCGCCGCCTTCTTTGGGTGGTGGCCATCGGTGGTATTATTGCTGTCTGCACGCGCAACTTTGTCAACCTCGGCCCGTCCAACAACAACGTGGGGCTCGACCTTGGTTTGCCCATCGGTTCGCTCGTGGGCAGTGCTCTCGTCAGTCTCATCGCCGTCAAGGCCGTGCACTGGGTACATGCGCCCAACCACGTCATCACCATTCCGAGCGTTATCCCCATGGTGCCGGGCGTGCTGATGTATCGCGCCCTCGTCGGTCTCATCGAGATGAACGGCGTAGTGGGTGAACTCACCAACGCCATGAAGTTTGGCATGGGTTCGGCCATCACCATCATGTGTATAGCGCTCGGTGTGGCCATTCCCAACGTATTTGCACGTCACCTCGTGGCCAAGGAACGGCAGGCCAAACTCAAACGGCTCATTGAAGAGCGTCGCAAGCGCGGCTACTTCGTCGACCTTACCGAACTCTAACCAACCCTTCCGCGCACAACCAACTGCACTATGTTTCAGGAAGAAAACAATATCCTGTCGCTCTGCCAAGGGCGCATTGAGGTGATTTGCGGATCCATGTTCTCGGGCAAGACTGAGGAACTTATCCGTCGCCTCAAACGGGCGCGCATTGCCCGCCAGCGGGTCGAAATCTACAAGCCCGCCATCGATACGCGCTACTCCGATGCCGACGTGGTTTCGCACGATGCCAACAGCATCTCGTCCACGCCCGTCGACTCTTCGCGCAGCATCCTGCTCCTGGCCTCGCAGGCTCAGGTGGTGGGCATTGACGAGGCTCAGTTTTTCGACGAAGGCCTCGTTGAGGTGGTGCGTGAACTCGCCAACAGCGGCAAGCGCGTCATCGTTGCCGGACTCGACATGGACTTCAAGGGCATTCCCTTCGGTCCAATGCCCAGCCTCATGGCTATTGCCGAGGACGTGACGAAGGTACACGCCATTTGCGTGCGCTGCGGCAACCTTGCCCACGTGTCGCACCGCATTGTGAACGAAGAAAAGCGCGTGCTTCTGGGCGAACAGGACGAGTACGAACCGCTCTGCCGCAGTTGCTACAACAAGGCGGTGGCAGGGCTCAGCGCCTCTCTCTCCGAAACGACGGAACACAATAAGTAACTACAAACTCCTCTCCCATGCCCCTTATTTCCCCCTCCTTGCTCTCGGCCGACTTCGGCAACTTGCAGCGCGACCTCGAAATGCTCAACGCAAGCGAATGCGACTGGTATCATCTCGACGTGATGGACGGCGTGTTCGTTCCCAATATATCGTTTGGCTTCCCCGTGATGCAGGCCATGGCCAAGCACGCCAAGAAACCGCTCGACGTGCACCTGATGATTGAACACCCCGAAAAGTTTCTCCACGAGGTGAAGGCTCTCGGCGCAAAGGTGATGAACGTGCACTACGAGGCTTGCACACACCTCCACCGCGTGGTGCAGCAAATCAAGGGCGAGGGCATGATGGCCGGCGTGACGCTCAATCCGCATACCCCCGTGTCGGTGCTTGAGGAAATCCTCCCCGACCTCGACCTCGTGATGCTCATGTCGGTCAACCCCGGCTTCGGCGGACAGAAATTCATTGAGCACAGTCTCGACAAGACGCGTCGCCTTCGCAGCCTCATTGAGCAGACAGGTTCGCACGCCTTGATTGAGATTGACGGCGGTGTGAACCGCGAAACGGGCAAACTCCTCGTTGAGGCCGGTGCCGATGTTCTCGTAGCCGGTTCGGCCGTGTTCAAGGCTGCCGACCCTGTGGAGGAAGTGCGTATCCTGAAACATCTCTAACTCATCCCTTCCTGATGCTCGCCTATCTTATTTCGGCTTATTGCGATGCGCACCACTTGTTGCGCCTTGTTGAGGCTCTCGACAGCGATGCCGACTTTTACATACACATCGACGCTAACGTTGACGACGCTCCTTTTCGCCGCATCTTGCCCGAAAAGGTGCATTTCGTGCCTCGCCACGCCGTCAGCTGGGGCGGCTACGAACAGGTGGGCTACCAGTACGAACTGATGAAAGCGGCCGTGGAGAGCGGCCGGTCCTACACGCATCTTGTATGTCTGAGCGGGCAGGACTATCCCCTTTGGAGCAACGAACACATTCACCGTTTTTTCAACGAAAACCGTCAGCGCGAGTTTATAGGAGGCTACAACCTTACGCGTACCGACAATCCCGACCAACTGCGAAAGATTACGCGCGTTCATCCCTTCCGCGACCTGCGTTGCAGCAACCTGTGGCTCAAAAACAAACTCGTGGTGGCCTCTCGTACGCTCCTCTCGCTCATCGGTGTGCGCCGCCGTCCGCAAGTACTCATCAACGGTGTTTGGAGCGACGTGTATTTTGGGTCTGACTACTGGGCATTGACGCTCGAATGTGCCCGCTACGTTTGCCGCACGCTCGAGGGTAACGCCTCGCTGCGCCGTTTCTTCCGCACAACGTACGTGCCGAGCGAAATGTGCATCCAGACCATTGTCTACAACTCGCCTTTTGGTTCACAGGCCATGCTTTTCAAGGGCAATTTCCCCGGACTGGTGCGCCTCACGCCCCTGCACTATCTCTTCTACCAAGGCAGCGTGAAAAAACTCACCCTCGACGACTGGCAAATGCTCTGCGAAAGCAACAAAATGTTCTGTCGAAAGGTTGTCACTGGCTTGTCTGACAAACTCACAGCCGAAATCGACGAGGCGCGCCGCGAAGGTTGCTGAGAGTTGCCCCAACGCTCATTTCCTTGTTCGCTAGCGGTGGCGCACACTTTGAACTTCTCTATATAATATAGGAGCGTCTCGAAATGTAAAGAAAAAAGGGATGCTTCGGAGTAAAGTATTTCCGTTGAAAATCAGAGCGTACATTTATGCGATGAGTGAACGTACGTCATGAGGGTGAGTGAACGTACGTCTATAA
>CAVLCM010000015.1:0-21306 GCA_963661625.1 bacterium | reverse complement strand
GGCCGGTGAACGTACGGTGAATGAAAGGGTGGAAAACGGAATGGTGAATCAACACCAAGTTACAATGAAGATACAACAAAAACTAGAAGGTTGGAATGGACTATTTTTGCTACCGCTGAATAGTTACTTATCTGATTGCAATAATTGTAGTTACTCAATCTCCCAACCGTCAATGTTGCCTTTGGCGGAATTAAAGTTGATGCCAATCTTCACGATAGGCTTGCCGCTGAGGGCAAACCGCTGGGCATAGTTTTTCAGGTTGATTTGTTGCAGGGCAGTTTGCGCATCCTTGTTGAGTTTCAACTCGATGAGGTAGAGGCGTTCCGATGTCAGCATAACGATGTCTACCCTTCCATTGGGGGTATGCACTTCTACGTCTACCACATAGTCTGTCAGTAGCGAGAAGATGATGAAGAGCATTTGCTGATAGTGCCCTTCGTAGTTTGTCACGTGGCAGTAAGGCACGGTGCCGAGGAACGATTGAAGTAGTTGCAAGGCTCCGTCTATATTGTTTTGACGGATAAGCACGGACATTTTGGCTATGGTGACGTCGCCGTTTTGTGCGTAAATGCCCTCGAGGTAGTTGGGCAAGAGGCTCTCGAACAAACCCACCTTGATTTCCTTGTTGGGAAGGTCGAGCGTATAGAGCCCCGTTGCTTCGTCATAGTTTTTGATGGTGAGGTAGCCGCTTTGGTACAACAAGGGGGTAAGAACTGTCATGTTCTCCGTAGGCGCATCAAAGGCTGATTCTTTGGCGAACATTTTGCCCAGGTTTGCAGGCAATACGTTGAACTTGCGCATCAGGTTGAGCAGGTAAGTCGGCGTACCTGTCGAGAACCAGTAAGCTCCGAACTTCCCGGCTGAGAAACAACTGAGGAGGCTGTATGGATTGAACACATCGGGCGAAAAAGCAGAGAAATGATAGCCGTCGTAGCTCTCGGTGAGTTTCGACACAACCTCCTCTTTTGACATATTCCTCTTTCTGCCCAGTTCGGCTATGTCTGCCCCCATCTGTGTGAGCAGTTCATCTTTGGTGATACCGCAAATGCCGGCGTATTCGTCGCGCATGGAGATGTTGGTGACGTTGTTCAGCTCACTGAAAATACTTAGTTGCGAGAACTTCGTGATACCCGTAAGGAATACGAAGCGCAGCATGGCCTCGCAACCTTTCAGGGGGCTGTAGAAGTTGCGCATCACGTTCCGCAGTTCGTTGAGTTCTGCATCTTCATGTGCAGTGTCGAGCAGTGGGGCGTCGTATTCGTCGATCAGCACAACCACCCTTTTGCCCGTCTTCTCGTAGAGTGTTTGTATCAGGTTGGTCAGCCGAATGTTAGGGTCGAGAAATGCGCCGATGCCCAATGACGGGTCTAAGCCCATGGCTTCGGCAACGCCATCGGTGAGGGTGGTGATGCCGTATTTCCGTTCGTTGTTTACCAGTAAGTAAAGCAGGTATCTTTCGAGTTGGGCCTTTTCCATGTGTTTACCCAGACTCATGTCGAAGTGCAGCACGGGATACTCCGTCCAGTCGTATTCCAATCGCTCTATGGCAAGTCCGCAGAATAAGTCCTTCTTCCCCTCGAAATAGCTATGGAGCGTAGACACCAGCAGCGACTTGCCAAAGCGACGCGGGCGGCTCAGAAAGAAGTACGTGCCGTCGGTGTGCGTCATGCGGTAAACGTATGCCGTTTTGTCTATGTAGAGATAGTTGTCGTTGACAACCTTCTCGAATGTCTGTATGCCTACGGGATAGAGTTTTCTGCCCATAATGTGCGTTTTGTGGTGTTGTTTGCCAAGATAGTTGTTTCCGCCGAACCGACCAAACGGAATGTACTGCGTTAGCCGAAGTGGTGCGGGTCGGTGCGGAGCAGGTCGACGATGGCGGCGGGGGGCTGTTGGTGGAGCAGTTGCTGCTTCATCCAGTCCATGTAGGGGGCTACGTGAGCAAAGAACTTGCGGTAGCCTTGGCACAGGTAGTTGAGGCCCGGCTCGCCGTCGGCTGTGCGGTAAAAGCGGTTTTTGGGACATTCGCCGTTGCAGGCGAAGAGGTATAGGCACTCCTTACACTGGCGAGGCAGGGCGGTTTGCTTAGCCTGCCCGAAGGCGCGTTGGCGTTCGGAGTACATCATGCCGGCAAGTGCGTCGGTGCGGATGTTGCCGAGCTTGTATTCTGGAAATACGAAGTGGTCGCAAGCGTATACGTCGCCGTTCCACTCGATGGCTCCGGCGTGTCCGCAGGTTTTGGCGAGCGTGCAGATGCCCGGCTGTTGCCCCATCCAGTTGGCCAGTGTAGAGTCGAAAAGCTGTACAAAAATTTCGCCTACGTCGTGGTGTACCCATTCGTCGAACACGGCGCACAGAAAGTTGCCCCACTGTTCGGGCGTAACGCTGAAGTCCGCCAGTCCGCCCTTGCCCCCTTCGTCCACAGAGGCGAGCATACGTCCGTCGGCATGTGCCTCAATGCGTTCCACGATGGGGGTGAATTGCAGGTAGCGGCAGCCAATCTCCTTGAAGAAACGATAGAAGTCGAGCGGATAGTCGGCATTGAAATCGTTCACCACGGCCAGGGCGTTCCACTCCACCCCGTGTTTGTTGAGCAAATCAATGCCGCGCATCACTTGGCGGAACGAGGGCTTGCCGCCTTTGTTGCGGCGGTACTCGTCGTGAAACTCCTGCGGCCCGTCTATGCTTACGCCCACGAGCCATCCCTCCTGCCTGAAAAACTCGCACCACTCGTCGGTGAGCAACGTGCCGTTGGTCTGTATGCAGTTGTCTATAACGTGTCCTCGGGCGTGTTTGCGCTGCAACTCAATGACCTTGCGGTAGAACGAGAGCGGCCGCATGAGCGTTTCGCCGCCGTGCCAAGTGAACAGCACCTGCGGCATAGTTTGCGCCGCAATGTAGTCGTGGATGAACTTTTCCAGAAGATCGTCGCTCATCACCTCGTTGGGAGAGTCGGCGTAGAGTTTCGCCTTTTCGAGGTAGTAGCAGTATTTGCAAGCCAAGTTGCACCGTGAACCCGCTGGTTTGGCCAACAGGTAGAGGGGCGAGGCAAAGGGATTGATGTCCATGAAGGTGTGAGGTTGCGCGTAAACAGAAGAGCTATTCGGAGAAACTTATCTTGCCCAGCCTTTCGTGAATGCCGTCGAGGTAGGCACGCCACAGGCGCGGAACGTCGCGCCACTGGTAGGCGTTGGAGAAGGGCAACGTGAAGAGTGCGGTGAGCATACAGCCCAGTACGCCGTTGAAGGGGCGCAGGTAGCGCACGGCGATGTTTTTGCCGTAGTGGTGGTTGAGGTAAGCCGCATTGCGCACTTGGTAGAAGCGTTTCCACTTCTTTTTGCTGTTGCGCTCGGCCCATGAGTCGTTGCTAAAAAAACGGTGCTTGTCCATCAATGCCGTTGGCACGCTCACAAGGGCGAAGCCGGCTTGGTAGAGACGAAGGCAATAGTCCGTGTCGTCGCAGAAAATGAACAGGTCCTTGTTGGGCAACCCCACTTGGCGGATGGCCTGCGCACTGATGAGCGGACCCTCGAAAGCCGTACCAGCGATGGGGCAGGGCGAAACGATTTGTGCCGCCCGCTTGCGGAGCTTGCCGCCGTGGAACGACGCAAACGGATTGGTAAGGTTGTAGCGCGTAAAGTCGTTCGTGTAGATGTTTTCGTCCATCAGCCGTCGGGGGGCAAGCAGCCCGAGGGGAAGGTTGCCAGAGAAGCCGTTGGCCACGTCGAGGAGCCGCCGCAGGCAGTCGGGACGCGGAAACACGTCGTCGTCCATGCACCAAACCCAGTCGGGAGAGAGCGTCATGGCCTCGCTAATGCCGCGGTGAAATCCGCCCGAACCTCCTTCGTTGGCTTGGGTGACTATGTAGATGGGCTTATTGGTGGTCTGTGCTGCCGATGCGAGCCAGTCCGCTGTGCCGTCTGTGCTGCCATTGTTCACCACGATGATTGTATGCAGTTCGTCCGTGGCTTGCAGTGAAGCCACCGTCCTTTTCAAGAGTTCAAGTCGGTTGAAGGTGACAACAACCGCCACCACTTTGCAGTTCTTTCCCATATATCCCCGTGTCAATACTTTCCGTCAATCTTTCCCGGCTGCGTGCTGCGGAATTGCTGCATAAGGCGGAAACACTGCTCTGCGTCGAAGCCCCTCGCTGCTGCATAGCCCTCCGCCAACAGTTTGTGCATGTGTGGCGTGGCCGGGAGACGTTCGAAGTTTTTACAGCCCTTCGTAATGTCCAGTTCGCCGTGGTACATGCGGTTGAGGTCAACGAGTTCGAGGCGTATCTGTCCGTCCGGCAACTCCTCAAACAAGATATTCGCCCGTCCGTAGTCCTTGTGCGCCAAGCGGTTGCTGTGAAGCTGCGCCGTCAGTTCGCCGATGGCGCGCAACACCTTGTCGGCATAGGGGAAGTCGTGCGTGAAAAGGTCCTCGTAGCGGTAGGGGCAGGTAGAGGCAATGGTCACAAAGTAACTCTCGCCAAAACTCAGTCCGTGGCGAATGTTGAGGTAGCCAACGGGCTGCGGCGTTCCAATGCCGAGCGATTGCAGCAGCAGGGCGTTGTTGAGCGAGCGTTTCGCCTTCGAGGCCCGCAACGTGCCGTATACCCAGCGGTTAACGACGTTCGGGCGGCGGAACGATTTCACTACGTAGTCCACTCCCTCGTACGAGATGCGCCGCAACTGGTTGCGCCCGTTGTGGATAAGCGTGCCTTCTCCCTCCCGGAAACGCTGGGGCAGAGAGAGCATGAAGTCGTGCAGTGCGGCATAGGCCGGCAGGAGTTCGAGCGTGGTGTGGTTGAGCAGTGCCATTGGTCGGAAGTCAGGGCTTAGGGATTTACGAAAGGAGTTTGCGGCTCAGTGCGAGAGCTGCGATGATGGTGTCGTCCATGTCGGCGTAGGTGTAGGTGGCGAGTCGGCCGCCGAAGAAAGTGTTCGGCTCGCTGTCGGCCAAAGCCTTGTACTGCGCATAGAGCTGTGAGTTGCGCTCGTCGTTGATGGGGTAGTACGGTTCTTTGCCCGGCTCGAACGTGTCGGGGTATTCGCGTGTGATAAACGTGTCGGGCAGGTCGGCCTCGCCCGTTGTGGCACAGGCAAAATGCTTGTGTTCGATGATGCGCGTATACGGCACGTTGCGCTCCGTATAGTTGATAACAGCGTTGCCTTGGAAGTCCTTTACGCCCGGCATGTCCACCTCCTCGAAGCGGAGGCTGCGGTAGTCGAGCCGTCCGAGTCGGTAGCCGTAAAACTCGTCGATGCAGCCCGTGAACAACACGTTCTGGGCCTGCGCGGTGAGTTCCTCGCGTTGGGCGAAGAAGTCGCAGTCCGTCCTCACCTCCACGTCTTTGAGCAAAGCGTCGATTAGGGCGTTGTAGCCGTAGGTCGGTATGCCTTGGTAGAGGTCGTTGAAGTAGTTGTTGTTGTAGGTAAAGCGCAGCGGCACGCGCTTGATGATAGAGGCCGGCAGTTCCGTGGCGGAGCGTCCCCACTGCTTTTCGGTATACCCCTTGATGAGCCGCTCGTAGATGGTGCGGCCGCAGAGCTTCATGGCCTGCTCTTCAAGGTTCTTTGGCTCAAGCTGAGCGTATTCGCCCCTTTCCTCGGCAATGCGTGCCTGTGCCTCGGCTGGTGTCTTTGTTCCCCAAAGCTTGTAGAATGTGTCCATGTTGAAGGGCAGGTGGTACAGCTCCCCCTCGAAGTTGGCCAAGGGGGAATTGATGAACGTGTGGAAAGGCGTGAGTGCGTTCACATAGTCCCAAGCCTCCTTGTCGGAGGTGTGGAAGATGTGCGCGCCGTATTGGTGGACGGTGATGCCGTTCACCAGCTTGCAGTGGATGTTGCCGCCGGTGTGCGCACGCTTGTCAATAACGAGGCACCGCTTGCCGGCCTTCGTGGCCTCGTGTGCAAAGACTGCGCCGAAAAGGCCCGAACCCACTATAAGGAAATCGTAAGATTGCATAAAGAACTGTGTTTTACGCAAAAGTCCGCCCAGCCTCTTGCCGGGCGGACTTTTGCTTGGGTAAACAGTGTGTCTGTCTTATTCGGGTATGGCTGGAATAGTGACCGTGTTGAACGACGATACGTCCGGCGTGGTGTGCTGGTCGTGGATAATCTGCACGAGTTCTTTCACCACCTCGGGGTATTGCGCCGAAACGTCGGTGTCTTCGTGGATGTCGGTGGCGAGGTTGAAGAGTTTGCACTTGCCGCCTTCTACGTAGAGCTTCCAGTCGCCCTTGCGCACGCCCATCTGGTTTGTTTCGTGGAACTCCCAGTAGAGGAAGTCGTGCTCCTTCTGGTCAGCGTCGTCGCCAAGGAGCGTGGGGGCGAAGGATATGCCGTCGAAGTAGTCGTTAGCCAAATGTTTGTTGGTGAATGCCGACACATAGTCCTTCTGGCCGATGAGGTCGCAGAAGGTGGGCATGATGTCGTAGAACGCCAGTTGGTGGTCGTTCACCGTTCCTGCCTTCACGTGGCCCGGCCAGCGCACGATGAACGGGATGCGGATGCCGCCCTCGTGGCACGAACGCTTCTTGCCCTGCAACTTGCCGTCGCGGCCGAAGAAGTCGGGATCGCCGCCGCCCTCCTCGTGAGGTCCGTTGTCGGAGGAGAAAATGAGGATGGTGTTGTCGGCCAAACCCTTCTCTTCGAGTTTTGCCATAATCTCGCCCACGTAAGCGTCGAGGCGGGTAATCATGGCGGCAAACTGGGCGTGCGTGTTCACCGTGGCGTGGTAGCGGTCGGTGCCGGCAAACGTCTTGTCGTTGCAGAACTTGCCGTAGTAAGCCTGAAGGATGGAGTCGTTGGGTTGGTAGAGCTCAGCGTGCGGCAGCGTATAGGTGAAGAAACCATAGAAAGGCTTATCCTTCGTTTGCAGGTCGAGCCACTCCATTGCTTCCTGGTGAATCATGTCGCCCGAATACTGCGTGCGCTTTGCGTAGTCGGCAGCTGTGCAGCCGTCGGCGTACTTCACGTTGTCCTCCATCGTCAGGCGGATTACGTCGGTGTCGCCGCGGCGAGGACTGTAACGGTTGAGGAAGTTGGGGAAGTAGCGGTGAGCCATGTACTGGCAGATGTAGCCATAGTACTCGTCGATGCCGCGCGTCTTCGGGGTCGACACAGAACCTTCGTAGCCGCCAGCCCATTTGCCGAACATGCCCGTGGTGTAGCCGTTGGCCTTCATTATCTCGGGCAGGATGACGTGCGCCGTGTCGTAAGGTTCCTGACCCACGCGGTCGGGTTCAGACGTTACGCCGTAGGTGACGGAGGGGCGTCCTGTCCAGTATTCCTTATTGCCGCGAACGTGCGTGTGGCCCGTGTGCTGTCCCGTCATGAGCGTGGCGCGCGACGGTGCGCTCACCGGACTTCCGGCATAGGCTTGCGTAAAGCGCATGCCCTCGCTCGCCATCTGGTCGATGTTGGGCGTGGAGATGTAGGGCTGGCCGTAGCAACCGAGGTCGCCGTAGCCCATGTCGTCGCAAAGTATGAAGATGATGTTGGGCTTCTCGCTGTTCTGCGCCTGTGCCGAGAGGGCAAGGAGCGACGCGCCGCCCAAGAAGAGGTTGGTAGCTAATTTCTGGTTTATCATAGTGTGTGCTTCGTTTAATAGAGGTGCGTCGGTGTGGTTGACTTATTTGATGCGTTTCTGTCCGTTCTTGATGAACACGCCCTTGTGTGTCTGCTCCTTTACCTGTCGTCCGTCAAGGCCGTAGGCGGGAGTGGCCGCTGCAGCAGGGCGGCTGGCGGTGGCATTGCTCACTGCGTCGGTGGTGTCCTTGGGCTTTACCACGAAGAGCTGGAAGTCGTAGGTCTGTCCGTGTACGTCGTCGTCAGCTTCTTCGAGGGCATTGTCGGTGAGGCGCACACGCATACGTGTCTTGCCGTAGGCGGCGGTGTCGGGCACTTCCACCTCAACGATGCCGTTGGCCTCGTTGTTGAAAGCCACGGACGTTTCGAAGATACCGTCCTTGTTGAAGTCGAAATACGCTGTCGCCGTATAGTCTGTGCCCATGTTGGCGGCCGTATAAGTCAGCTTGAACTTGCTGCCTTGAACCACTTCGGCCGTGTCGGTGCGAACCATCTGGTAGTAGTCGCTCGGCTGGGTTGTGGCAGAGTAGGAGAGAGTATGAAGAACGGCATCCTTGTCGCCCGTAATCTGCAAGTCTTTCAGGTAGGCACTGCCCTTTTCGCCGCAGGGCAATACGTAAACGCCCAACTTCTTGCAATATTCCGAACGCTCAATGGGTGCGGGCGGCTCATAGTCGTAGTCGCTCTCCACAATGTCCCAGTAGGAGTTGCCGCGGTTGTAGCGGATGGAGTAGGCCACCACCTGGCCCGTTGCCTCTTTGAAGTTGAGGCCCAATGTGCCGTCGGCAGCCGTACTGATAGTCTGGTCGGTGCTGCACATATAATAGTAGCCTTTGGGCGCAGCGCCGTCGGTACTGTTGATTTTTACCTCAAACTCCACCGGCGTAGCTCCAACTTTGATTTGTCCGTTCTCGCCCACGGTTTTAGAACTCTGCACGTACTTCTTCGACGTGACGTTCTGAATGTAGTAGCAGTTGGCGTTTTCCGTGGGGACGAACTGCCAGTACTGCTTCTGCGTGTTGGTCTTGGGCGATGCGTTCAGCACGGAGCCGTTCTCGTAGATATAGGAGTTTTGGTTGTTGAAACGGTGTATCACATAGGTCTTCCCTTCGGCAGGGAACGTGTGGGTGTCGTCGGCCAGGGCCGTTGTGGCGGCAGAGAAGAAAGCCAACGCCCCGACAAATAAAATCCGTTTGTCTTTCATAGGTCTTATGTGTTAGAGGGGGAGTTGTGTGTGTTTGGAGTTGTTGTTCAGAAAGCGCAGAGCATGCTCGCCAATCCGTCGGCTGCCTGCTGGAGCGGTTTGCTCACCATTCCTTTGAGGAAGAAGTTGACCTCCGCTCCTACGGTGACGCGCATTTTGGCCGTCGTGTCGTTGGCCGGCAGGAGCTGTATCCACACGTAGAGTGGCACGGGCGAACCTTCGCTGGCCAGCTTGATGCACTTGGGTTCTTCGCGCTCCACGATGCGGAGGGTGATGTCGCCCATCGGCGAGTTGATGTGGATAGCGTCAGCGTCGAAACTCAGCGCGTCTGCGTATTGTTTCAGTTCGGCCATCTTGTCGGCGGGAATGTGCTGGGCTATTTTTTCCTGCGCGGCCGGGCTGGAAAGTTGCTCCTTGATAAGGGCGAAGTTGTTGAGGTCGGCAAAACGGGCGTATGCCTCCGCCTGGGGGTGCATAACGGTCTTTATCTCACTCTCGAATTTTGTCAGTCCCATATATGATATGTGTGTTTGTGCTTTGTGTGCTGTTTGAAAGGGGGAATTATTTGAAGAAGCGTTCCAACTTTTTGATGCCGCCGCTCAGGCAGAACGCCACGATGGTGTCGCCCGGGCGAATGAGCGTAGAACCGTTGATGAGTTCGCCGTGTCCGTTGCGCACCAGGCCGCCCAGCGTGACGCTCGACGGCAGGGCCAAGTCCTTGATGGGCTTGCGGATGATGCGTGCTTCGGGCGAAACGCTAAACTCCGCCACGTCCGCGTTGGCCACGGTGAGACTTTTCACCGACGTGATGTCCGCCTTGAGCATCATTTGGTAGATGTGGCTTGCCGCAAACGTTTTTTTGTTGATGATTGTGCCGATGTCGAGGCTCTCGGCCATGCCGATGTAATCGGTGTTCTCCACCATCGCCACCGTTTTGCGCACGCCGAGGCGTTTGGCGGCAAGGCAGGCGAGGATGTTCGTCTCTGAGTTTTCCGTCAACGCGCAGAAAGCCTGTGCCTTGCGGATGCCCTCCTCCTCGAGCAGCGAAAGGTCGCGCCCGTCGCCGTGGATAATCATCGTGTGGCGGTTGGCCACTACCTCGTTGAGGCGTTCTGCCCGCCGAGCGTCCGCCTCGATAATCTTGGCGTGCATATAGTCGGGCATGGAGTCGGCCAGGTGTACGGCCGTGCTGCCGCCTCCCATGATAAACACGTTCGATACGTCGGGGTAGTCCTCCTTGCCCGTGATGTCGCGCAGGTAGTTGACGTACTTCGGCGTTGTCATGAAGTAGACCACATCCTGTGCCAACAGGCAGTCGTTGCCGTGGGGAATGACCGTTTCGTCGCCTCGCTTCACGGCTACGATGTGGTAGGGCGAGTCGGGGCCGCAAAGGTCTTTCAGCGGTTTGTTGAGTATTTGCGCATTGCCGCGCACCTTCACGCCGAGCAGTATCAGTGCACCGTTTTGCACCTCCCACCACTGGCGAATCCAGCTGCGCTTGATGTTGTGCAGAATTTCCTGTCCGGCAAGCATCTCGGGGTAGATGATGGAGCCGATGCCCACCGTCTTGAAAAACTCGCGGTGCTGCGGCAGGGTATATTCGTAGTTGTCCACGCGGGCCACGGTCTTCTTAGCCCCCAGCTTCGAGGCGAGCATACAGGCCGTCATGTTGTGGGCTTCGTCGGGCGTAACGCCGATAAACAAGTCCGCCTTTCCCACCTCAGCCTCTTTCAGCGCCGTAATCGACGACGGGTTGAGCGGCAGGGTGAGGATGTCGAAGTTCGAGGAAAGGTCCTCGAGCCTCTCCGGCGACTCATCCATGAGCGTTATGTCGTGGTTTTCGCGCGAAAGGAGTTTGGCAAGGTGTGTGCCGACGGCTCCTGCGCCCGCTATGATTATTTTCATTTCTCTTCGTTATAACGCTGCCTGTCAGCAGTCGGTCAGCGCACGTTTGATGCCTTCCTTGTCAATGCCCACAATGTGTTGCAGTTCGCCAACGGTGCCGTGTTCCACAAAGTTGTCGGGCAGTCCGAGGCGCATTACTTTTGGTTGGTAGCCGTGGTCGGCCATCCATTCCATCACGGCCGACCCCATGCCGCCCATGCGGCAGCCGTCCTCAATGGTGACAATGCGCGCAAAGTGTTGGCCGATATGGGTGAGCATCTCCTCGTCGAGCGGCTTGACGAACCGCAGGTCGTAGTGGGCAATGCTGAGGCTGCCGTTTTCAGCCTCCACTTCCTGGATGGCTTGCGCCGCCGTAACGCCAATCGGGCCGAGCGTGATGACGGCAAGGTCTTTGCCCGCTTTCAGTACGCGCCCTTTGCCCACAGGCACTTCCTCGAGCGGACAACGCCAATTGGGCATCGACCCTTTGCCGCGCGGATAGCGGATGACGAACGTGCCTTTGCCCGGGAGTTGGGCGGTGTACATGAGCCGCCGCAGTTCGGCTTCGTCGTAAGGCGAACAGATTGTGAGGTGGGGAATAGGGCGCAGGGCGGCAATGTCGAACGCCCCGTGGTGCGTAGGTCCGTCCTCGCCCACCAGTCCGGCGCGGTCGAGGCAAAGCACCACGGGCAGCGACAGCAGGGCCGCATCGTGGATGAGGTTGTCGTAAGCGCGCTGGGCAAAGGCTGAATAGATGTTGCAGAAAGGCTGTAACCCCTCTTTGGCCATACCGGCCGAGAAGGTCACGGCGTGTCCTTCGGCAATGCCTACGTCGAACGCGCGGTCGGGCATGGCCTTCATCAGTATGTTCATGGAGCAGCCCGTGGGCATGGCTGGCGTCACGCCCACAATGCGCGGGTTTTGCTGTGCCAGTTCGAGGAGCGTTTCGCCGAACACGTCCTGAAATTTTGGCGGCTGCGGCTCGTTGCTTTGTTCCACGATGCGCTCGCCGCTCTCGATGCAGAACTTTCCCGGAGCGTGCCACACGGTGGCGTTCTCCATGGCCGGCTTGTAGCCCTTGCCCTTCTGCGTGTGTATGTGCAGGAGTTTGGGGCCTTTCATGTCCTTTATCTCGTTGAGGATGCGCACAAGTTCCACTACGTTGTGTCCGTCCGTTGGGCCAAAGTAGCGGATGTTCAGTCCCTCGAAGATGTTTTGCTGGTTGAGGAGGAGCGACTTCACCGCGTTGTTGAAGCGCAGTACGGCGCGGCGGCGGCTTTCGCTGAGCAGTCCCCACTTGGCGAGTTTGCGCGAAATGCAGAAGCGCAGTCGGTTGTACCAGTTGCTGGTGTGCAGGTGGAGCAGGTATTCCTTCATACCGCCCACGGCACGGTCAATGCTCATGTGGTTGTCGTTGAGCACAATGAGCATGTTGTTGGGCGTGTCCGACACGTTGTTGAGTCCCTCAAAGGCCAGTCCGCCGCTCATCGATCCGTCACCGATGAGCGCCACCACATGGCGGTCGTTTTCGCCGTGTTTCACCGCTGCGAGTGACATTCCCAGAGCTGCCGAAATGGAGTTGGAGGCGTGTCCGCAGGCAAACGTGTCGTACTCGCTCTCTTCGGGCGAGGGAAACGGCTTCACGCCGTGCAGCTTGCGGTTGGTGTGGAAAGCGTCGCGCCGTCCGGTGAGTATCTTGTGTCCGTATGCCTGGTGCCCCACGTCCCACACAATGCGGTCGTAGGGCGTGTTGAACACGTAGTGCATGGCTACGGTGATTTCCACCGTGCCAAGGCTCGAAGCAAAGTGTCCGGGGTTGTTCGCCAGTTCGTTGATAATGTCGTGGCGGAGTTCCTCGCATACCTTGGGCAGTGCCTCAACGGGGAGTTTGCGCAGGTCGGAGGGGCTGTTGATTGACGATAAGTATGTGTATGCCGTGCTTTGGTTCATGTGTGCTTCCCAACAAAAAAGCTTTGTCATACATCCCTTGCCGTGCAAATCGGCGCACAAGGGGTGTATAACAAAGCAAAGTTACTATAAAAAACGGTATGAGCGTTCTTTTGAGCCAAAAGCGGACTTTTCCGCCTTCTATTCCTTACCGTTTTGCGGCTTGCAGGGTGTTGAGCATAAGCATGCAAATGGTCATTGGCCCTACGCCGCCCGGCACGGGCGTGATGAACGAGCAGAGGGGGGCAACGTTGGCATAGTCTACATCGCCCGACAGGCGGAAACCCTTGGGGCGTGTCGCGTCTGGCACACGGGTGGTGCCTACGTCGATGACCGTTGCGCCCGGTTTTACCATGTCGGCTGTGACGAAGCCCGGCTGCCCGATGGCGGCAATGATGATGTCGGCTTGGCGGCATTCTTCTTTGAGCGTTTCGCTGTGGCTGTGGCACACGGTGACGGTAGCATCGCCGTATTGTTTCTGCATCATGAGCATCGCCATGGGCTTGCCCACGATGTTCGATCGGCCCAGCACCACGCAGCGCTTGCCGCTCGTCGGCACGTTGTAGCGGCGGAGCAGTTCCACAATGCCCTTGGGTGTAGCCGGAACGAAGCAGGGTAGACCAATCATCATGCGTCCCACGTTGATGGGCGTGAAGCCGTCCACGTCTTTCTCGGGGGCGATGCGTTCAATGACCTTCTGCTCGTCAATGTGCTTGGGCAGGGGCAGTTGCACGATAAATCCGTCCACGCTGCTGTCCTCGTTGAGGCGGTCTACGCATTGCAGCAGTTCCTCCTCCGTCACGTCCGCCTCGTAGCGGATGAGTGAGGACTGGAAACCGCACTGTTCGCAGGCAAGCACCTTGTTGCGCACATACGTTTCGCTGCCGCCGTCGTGGCCTACGAGCACTGCCGCCAAGTGGGGTGCGCGTTTCCCTTCGGCCGTCATTTGCTTTACCTTTTCGGCAATCTCGGCTTTGATGGTTGCGGCCGTAGCCTTCCCGTCAATCACTGTTGTTTGCATAGGCTTGCTTGTGTGTTTTATAGTAGTAGCTTGTTGCCGGCTCGGCCGGACGAACAGGGTCGTTGCCTAACCTTTGAGGCCGTCCTTACATCTTCGGCATTTTGGGCATACCTGGCATTTTGGGCATGTTCGCCATCATGCGTCCCATCTTCGAGCCGGTCATCATCTTCATCATCTTGCGGGTTTGGTCAAACTGCTTCACGAGGCGGTTCACCTCCTGAATGTTCGTGCCGGAACCTTTGGCAATGCGGGTGCGGCGGCTCTGGTTGAGTATTTCGGGGTGCTGGCGTTCCTTGGGGGTCATGGAGAGGATAATGGCCTCGATGCCCTTAAATGCGTTGTCGTCAATCTCTACGTCCTTCAACGCTTTGCCCACGCCGGGAATCATTGAGGCGAGGTCTTTAAGGTTGCCCATCTTCTTGATTTGCTGTATTTGGGCAAGGAAGTCGTTGAAGTCAAACTGGTTCTTCTGTATCTTGCGTTGCAGCTTCAGGGCTTCTTTTTCGTCAAACTGTTCCTGCGCACGTTCCACAAGGCTCACGATGTCGCCCATGCCGAGGATGCGGTCGGCCATACGTTCGGGGTGGAACACGTCGAGTGCTTCCATCTTTTCGCCCGTACCGACAAACATGATGGGCTTGTCCACCACGGTGCGGATTGACAGGGCTGCACCGCCGCGGGTGTCGCCGTCGAGCTTCGTCAGCACCACGCCCTCGTAGTCCAATCGGTCATTGAACTCCTTAGCCGTGTTCACGGCGTCCTGACCCGTCATTGAGTCTACCACGAAGAGCGTGTCGTCGGGCTGGATGGCTTCCTTGATGGCGGCTATCTCGTTCATCAGTTCCTCGTCAACCGCCAAACGGCCGGCCGTATCAACAATCACCGTGTCGTAGCCCTTTGCCTTGGCCTCCTGAATACCCTCGCGGGCAATCTTCACGGGGTCTTTCTCCGTCAGGTTCATGTAGACGGGCACTTCAATCTGCTCGGCCAACACGCGGAGCTGCTCCACGGCTGCGGGGCGGTAAACGTCGCACGCCACGAGCAGTGGCTTGCGGTTCTTCTTCGTTTTGAGGAACAGGGCGAGCTTGCCCGAAAGGGTGGTCTTACCGGCACCGTTCAAACCGGCCATGAGGATAACGGACGGACGGCCTTGCAGTTTCAGCTCTGAGGCGTGTCCGCCCATCAGCTCTGCCAGTTCGTCGTGCACAATCTTCACCATCAGTTGGCCGGGCTTTACGCTCGTCAGCACGTTCTGGCCCAGGGCCTTCTGCTTCACGCGGTCGGTGAACGACTTGGCCACCTTGTAGTTTACGTCGGCGTCGAGCAATGCGCGGCGAACGTCTTTCAGGGTTTCCGCTACGTTAATTTCGGTAATCTTGCCTTCGCCTTTGAGTATCTTAAAACTTCTTTCGAGTCTGTCGCTTAGATTTTCAAACATCTTGTTCTTCTATATTTTTGCTCGCAAAGATACGGCTTTTCATCGGCTTACTGTATCTTTGTGGCTGATAAACTGACCTTTTGCAGTTTATGTGTTTAGCGTTACGAAACAATCCGTTACAGTGAATAACAAAAAGAAACTTCAACCGAGGCGGCAGGCTAAAACTGCCGCTGTATCGCCTGTGCCGTCGCAGGGCAAGGATAGGCGCAGCCGTGGCTTCAAACCTCGTACGGCGCGTTGGCTTACCTACGGCGTGGGCTTTGTCGTGCTTTACGCCTTCCTCGTATGGGGCTACGGCGACGTGCTGATGCGTGCCGAGCAGGAGAGCTACATCTCCACTTCGGCCGACACGATGTACTACCTCACCAGTCAGCCCTTTGGCTCTCTCTACGTCCTCTTCCGTTGGGTGCTCGTGCTGTTCAAGTGGGCTGCTTTGGGCGGCTTGCTGCTTGCCGGCGTATGGACGCTCACGGCGCGCCTTGCCGACAGTGCGCTGCGCTTGCCTCGCCGTTGGGAGGGCGTGGGCTTTGTGCTGCCCCTGTTGCAGATGGGGTGGATAGCTTGGCGAGGCACCAATCTCTACTACAACAGCGAACCGGCTCTCTTCCTCGTCGTGGCTTTTGCCGTCCTGCTCGTGGTTGCCCTGCTCGCTTTGGCGGCGTGGGCCATCGGCCGTAAGCACAGCCGGCCGGCCGTTCCGTCGTACATTCGTCCGTGGGGCGCACTTGCCTCGTGGGTGGTGATTGCCGGCGCGTGGTATGCCGTGGCTTTCTTCAACCAAAACGAAATCTACACGGCTCGGATGCAGCGCTTGCAATGGGAGCAGTGTTGGGACGACATGGTCGAACTGGGCAAGTCGGCGCGTCGGCCTTCGCGTTCTGTGGCGGCTTACTACGCCTGTGCGTTGGAGGAGACGGACCAGCTTCTCAACGGTCTTTTCGACATTCCCTACGAATATCCCAAGGTGCGTCTCGATTCGCTCAAAGGCACCGAGGAGTACGGCCTCTTCCTCGCCGATTGCAGTTTCCACGCTGGCGTGGTTAACGCCTCCTACCGCACGGCCATGGACAAGGTGGTCTGCACCGGTCCGCGCCTTTGCTACTTCAAGCGAATGGCTCTCTGCGCTTTGCTCAACAACGAACCGGCCTTGTGCCGCAAATACCTTGCGCTCATCGATGCCGTGCCGTTCGAGCACGACTTTGTGGAGCGTTACGCCCCGATGGTTTCCAACCGCAAACTCATCGACGAGGATGCCGAACTGAAACACGTCCTCTCGCTCTCGCCCTTGGAGGACAACTTTGAGCAAAACTACCGCCCGCCGCTCTTCCTGGGCTACAACATGAACATCAGCCGCGGCACGGACGCGTCGCTCATCACTTCGGCGGCGGCTTGTCTTTACAGCAAGGACTTGCAGGCCTTCCTGCTCCGTGCGCAGGTATTGGCGCAAAAGGGCGTGCCTTTCACGCAGAGCATGCAACAGGCCATCAGCATCTTGTCGCTGAAAAATCCCGACTTGCTCGACGCTTTCCCGCAGGTGAACAACTTCGCGGCCAAAGACGTGCTGAACTTCTTGCTCGAAGCAAAGCCTTACGCCAAGGACCGCCTTGCCCTGCGCCACGAACTCCGCGAACGTTGGCTCGGCTCGTATGTGTACTATTACTACACGGAGAACAACGACCCCAACCAAGTCATCCGTCAGCAGAAGGCGGGCGAAAAGGCGCAGGTGAACTAACTCGCTTTGTTCAATCCCTAAATCCGAAATCATGATGAATACTCATTATATATATAAGGTGTGCCTGCCCTTGGCATGGCTCTTGGCGGCGTGCCTGTCTTTCGTGGCTTGCAAGCCTTCTGCCGTGGTGCCGACCGATGCCTCGGAGGTGAACGAGCTGGCTTCTGTCTATCCCGACTACCGCGACATCGTGGTGCCGCCCAACATTGCTCCGCTCAACATCCTTTGCCGCAACGCCGGCGACGAGTTCGTGGCGTGCGTTGAGGCTGGTGGCGAACAGGTGGTGGCCGCCGCACGCAAGGACGAACCGTTGCAGTTCGACTCGGTGGAATGGCGCAGCCTCCTGTCACGCTCTGCCGGCAAGGACGTGGCGGTTTCGCTCTATGCCAAGCGCGACGGTGCGTGGGTGAAGTTCCCCTCTTACACCATCCATGTGGCCAGCGAACCGATTGACCGCTACTTGTCCTACCGACTGATTGAGCCGTCGTACGAACTGTATCGCCAGATGGGCCTCTATCAGCGCGACCTCGAAGGCTTCGACGTGCAGACAATTTACGAGAACAACCGCGAGTTCGACGACAAGAACAACCATTGCGTCAACTGTCACAACTACCAGAACTACAGTACGAAGAACATGCTCTTCCACGTCCGTGCCTCGCACGGCGGAACGGTCTTCATCCGTGACGGCAAGGTGGAGAAGCGCACCATCAAGAGCGACAGCATCCTCGCCGGGGCCACTTACCCCTCGTGGCACCCTTCGCGCAGCTGGGTGGTGTTCTCGTCGAACCTTACGGGGCAGGCGTTCCATGTGGTCGACCGTCAGAAGATTGAGGTGGTGGACTACGGCAGCGACCTTTTCTTCTACGATGTCGACAAGGCGGAGGTGAAGAGCATTCTCCGCACCAAGGCCGACCTCGAAACGTTCCCCTGCTGGTCGCCCGACGGCTCGCGCCTGTTCTACACGTCGGCTCACGTGCCTGAGTTTGCCGACAAGCCCGACAGCGTTTGCCGCGACATCGTAACGGTTATCTGCAAGCAGATTCGCTACAACGTGATGAGCATGCCTTTCGACGCTCAGACGCGCACCTTCGGCCAGCCGCGCCTCGAAGTGGACTGCGCCGCCATGGGCAAGAGTGCCTCTGTGCCGCGGGTTAGTCCCGACGGCCGCTATGTGCTTTACGCCTTGGGCGACTACGGCCAGTTCCACGTTTGGCACACCTCGGGCGACCTTTGGGTGAAGGACCTCGTCACGGGCAAGGCTTATCCGCTCACCGAGGCCAACAGTCCGGCTTCGGAGAGCTACCACACATGGAGTTCGAACGGCCGCTGGATTGTGTTCAGCTCGCGCCGCGACGACGGTTCGTACACGCGTCCTTACATTGCCTACTTCGACCGTCAGGGCCGTGCGCACAAGGCGTTCCTCCTGCCGCAGCTCGACCCTCTGCAAAACATCCGTCTCGCCAAGAGCTACAACGTGCCTGAACTCACCCGCGACGCGGTCAACGTCAAGGGGGTTCGCGACGCTATCCTCAACGACGGTAAATCTGAAAAACAATTCTGATCAGTTATATATAACGTATGATGCACCTCCTAAAACGCAGTATTCTTCTCCTCGCCCTGTGCCTCGCGGGAGCGTTCGCCGCGCTCCCCGTCCACGCCGTGTTGAAGGAGAAGGACCTTGCCGCCACGCTCTCCGTGTTGAGAGCCGAACTCGAAGCTACTTACCGCGAGCAGACGCAGAGCATTGCACGCTACAACGTCGTTGCACAGATGCAGCACAAGCAGATGATTTCGCTCATGCAACGCAGCGACCAGATTGGCCTGATGCTCTATTCGCAGAAGCAGGACTTCACCTTCGACATGACTTATGCTTGCCACGAGGCCACCTCGCTCTACAAGGAGTTTAGCAAGCAGAGCATGCCCTACCAGAAAATTCTCGACCGCATCAACACGGAACTCAATCGCTACAATGCGCTCATTGCCTCGCTCCAGACCATCCCGCCTGCCAAGGGCGGCCAGGGCGACGCACATCCGCAGGTGCCTACGGCCAACGGCTCTACCACGCCCGTCCTCGTAGGTCCCGACTCGGCTCCGAAGCCCGGCAAGGCTGCTCCTCCCAAGGGGGCGCAGCCCTTCACGCTCACCAAGCAGGGCATTGCCGACCGCGACTCGTGCTTGAAGTACGCCATCGCCCTTCGCAACAACCTCGAAAAGATGAAGCAGAGCGTTGTGCAGGACAATGAGCATTACAAAATGACCTCGGGCAAACTGGTCAAGCTCAACAACTACGCCCTGCAACGCTACACGTCTATTCAGAACAACATCTTCATCAACGGCGATGCCAACTACATCGAAATCCTCGGTCAGCTGTCGCGCTACGTCAAGCAGGCACGCGAGGATGCCAACGAGAAGTACGAGACGGAACACGTCGACACGGGCGGCAAAACGCGCCGTGTGGAGTCGCAGTGGCGCGGCCCCATCGTCACGGGCCTGACGTTCTTCGTGCTGTTCTACATCTTCATCGCCGCCTTGCTCAGCAACGTGGCGGTGCGCTGGCTCGTGCCGAAGCGTTTCCGCACGCCGGAGTTTATGAAGAAAAAGGTGTGCCTCATGCTGGCCGCCGCCATGCTCATCTTCACGGTGTCGCTCATGGTGGCGCGCACGTTCATGTACCACAACTTCTTCCTCATGGCCTCGCGCCTGCTCATTGAGTACTCGTGGTTGCTCTGTGCCATCTTCGTGTCGCTGCTCATCCGCCTGCCGGGCGAACAGATTAAGAGCGGTTTCCGCATCTACACGCCGGTGATGCTCATGTCGTTCATCGTCATCACGTTCCGCATCATCTTCATCCCCAACAACCTCGTTTCGCTCATCTTCCCGCCCATCTTGCTGCTCTTCACGCTGTGGCAGTGGAGCGTTATCCGTCGGCACAACGCCAACATCCCCAAGAACGACATCTTCTACACCTGGGTGTCGCTCGTCATCATGGTGGCCTCTACGGCGGCGGCGTGGTACGGCTATACGCTGCTCTCCGTGCAAATCCTCATCTGGTGGATGTTCCAGTTGGCGTGCATCCAGACGATTACTTGCATCTACGACCTCCTCGCGCTCTACGAGGAACGCTACCTGGCGCGCCGCATCGGGGCGAAGGTGGGGCAGGAGCGCAACGGCGTGCATCTCAACATCCTCGAGGTGATACGCAAGCGCCACGAGAAGCACATCAACCGCACGTGGTTCTACGACCTCGTGGCCATGGCCGTCGTGCCGGTGGCCGGCGTGTTCTCCGTCATGCTCTCCATCTGGTGGGCGGCCGACGTGTTCGACCTCACCGCCACGGTGATGAACATCTTCATGTTCAACTTCCTCAACGTCGACGGCGTGGTGCAGCTCTCGTTGGCTAAGATTGTGGCCGTGGCGGCGCAGTACTTCGTGTTCCGCTACCTCAACTACCTCATCAAGGCGCTCTACCATAAGTACCACAAGTCGAAGGTGGTGGTCAACGGCAAGCCAAACTTCACCCTGGCCAACAACGTCATCGCCATCTGCGTATGGGGGCTTTACGCCATCATCAGCGTCAAGATGCTCAAAATCCCCTCCACGGCTGTCTCGGTCATCTCCGCCGGTTTGGCAACGGGTGTCGGTTTTGCCATGAAGGGCTTGCTCGAAAACTTCTTCTACGGCATCTCGCTCATGACGGGCCGCGTCCGCGTGGGCGACTTCATCGAGTGCGACGGCATCCGCGGAAAGGTGGAGAGCATCACCTACCAAAGCACGCAGGTGGTCACGGCCGATGGCTGCGTCATCGCCTTCCTCAACAGTTCGCTCTTCACCAAGAACTTCAAGAACATCACGCGCAACCATTCCTACGAAATGGTGTCTGTCCCCGTCGGTGTGGCCTACGGCGCAAATGTCGACGAGGTGCGCACGATGCTCATCGAAGCGGTGAAGAACCTCGAAGAGAAACTCCCCGACGGCCGCGACATCATCAGCACGAAGCAGCCCGTCGGCGTGGTGTTCGACAACTTCGGCGACAACAGCGTCAACCTCTTCGTCACCTACTGGGTCCTCGTGGAGCAGAAGTTCGCCATGACGGGCCGCGTCAAGGAGGCTATCTACAACACGCTCAACGCTCACCACGTGGAAATCCCCTTCCCCCAGCGCGACCTCCACATCCGCTCCGTCGAAACGGTCCTCCCCGTGGCGCAAGGTCCCGCCCCCTCTCCGCAGGCCACATAACTGTCCGCCGCTTTCATACGCGGGTTAAACGACAAAAGAGACAATAGAGACAATTTTTTCCGGCAAGGGCATTCTCCCAAAGCCACAACGCCGGGCAAGTTGTCTCTATTGTTGTTTATTGCTGTCCGATAAAACAAACCCAACGCATGGCTCGGATTTTCTCTCCCCGCTGGTGCAAATTTTTGCGCATAGGGGCGCAAAAATTTGCACCCCTATGCGCAAAAATTTGCACCAGCGGAGCGTCTTATCTAACGACGTACGTCC
>CAVLCM010000014.1:0-21700 GCA_963661625.1 bacterium | reverse complement strand
GTCTATAAGTAGAGTGAACGTACGTCTATAAGTAGAGTGAACGTACGTCATTAAAGAGGGTGGACGTACGTCGTTAGATGAAGCCTTCTTCGAGTAATACGTAACTCGTTGATTTTCAATATGCGCCATTGGGTGGTGGTGCAAAAAAGTGATGAAGGCAGGAGGGTTTGGACGTTTCTGGCATATAAAGCAGCCCAGGGCAAAATCACTTGGCCAATGCTTTGTGACTTTGCCCTGAGCTGGTGTTTGCGAGGCATTTTGGCAATGCCTGTTCCTGTATGCTTTACTTCACGAGAACCTTCTTCCCGTCTACGATGTAAAGGCCCTTTTGTGCGCCACGGAGGGTGGAGAGGCGGCGGCCATTGAGGTCGTGGATGGATGAGGGCGAGGCGGTCGCGGCGGCTTGTTGCGCGGTGGTCGAGATGCTCGTCGTTGTGTCGTCAAAGTTGAAGGCAAAGCCTCGCTGCTGACTTGCCGCTTCGCCCTTGGGAAGGGCGAGGTACGCCTTGTAGGCAGTGTTGGTAAACGCCGCGCCTTCAGCTGCGCCCCAGTAGAAGCCCACCTTGCCGTCTGCGGGGTTCTTGCTCAGTTTATAGTAAAGGCAGTCGCCGTCGGCTGTTGTCGTTTTGTTAGCTAACGTGCCGCGGAGCAGGTTTTCGGCGGGAGCTGCGTCTGTGCTGTTAATGGCCGTCAGGTTGTACTGTCCCTTGCGGGCTTTTATCAGCAGCGGGGTGAAGGCAGGCACTTGCCTTCCAGTAGTGTAGAGGGGGTTGAGCGCGATGGTGTTGTCATCATTGAGCGTCACGGTGTATCCCGTCGCACCGCTGGGCATGGCATAGGCGAAGTTTGAGTAGTACGTGCCGTAGCCGGCATCGGTGATGGTGAACGCGCTTATCCTGCGGTAGAGCTGCACGGGCAGCACGTTGTCCGGGGTATTCACTGTCGGGTAGCAGGTAAACAGCTGCTCGGCGTTGTTGTAGCCAATGGTGTTCGCAGCGGCATCGCCGCCAAAGGTGATGGTGGCATCGCCCGTTTCGCTGATGGCGATGGAGGCTTTCATTGCCTCAGTGTCCTCCTGCGTAGTCTCCAAGTAGTATGCTTCGCTTGCGGTGCCCGATGCGCAGAGGTAGTACGAACCATCAATGGATTTGTCGCGGAACGTCCAGCTGCCCGTTTCGCCGCCGAGCGTAAACTCCGTGACGGCATCACCGCTATCCGTACTATTAGTTGAGCAAATGCGGCTTTCTGCAAGTTTCAATGTGGTTGCCGCTAACGTCACGTCCTGTGCCTTGCGCGTCTTGTCGTTTTGCGCTCCCATAGCTTTGCCGGCAGCGTTAACAATGAGGTATGCGTCGCCAGCAATGAGTTCGTCTTCGGAAGTCACGCGTTTGTACACCCACACGTTCGGATATTCGTCCGTGGGTCGCACCACGGAGTAGTCGGCACTCTCAAACGTAAGGTCGTCGCATACAATCTTATAGTCGTTTTTGGGGTAGACAGTCAGGCGGTAGCGCACCGTCGAAGCTTCAAGGGGAATATTGTTGACGGTAATTGTCGCCGTGGTCGTGGTCTCGTTTTTGTTGCTGCTCAGAAATTCAACAGTTGCACCCGCAGTCCACGTTGTGCCGCCGTCGCAGCTGAACTCTACCACGGCTTTGTCGAACATCAGGCTGTTGGCATTCTTTATGGTGTACTTCAAGTTGTGAAGCAGGTTGCCGTAGTCGTTCACGGCATAGTCGCCCGTGGGTTCAAGGCTGCACATGGTGGCTATCTTGAACTCCGTGGGGTTAAACTCAGACGTGCTTTCCTCTTCGTATTTCCAGCAGAAATAGTCGATCGCCTTGCTGCTGTTTGCCTTGACAAAATGGGTATAGTCAGAGCCGGAGACAATTTCCCGATTGCCAGAGTAATTATTATCTTCATTCAGATTCCAAATTTCATTGGCATCAAATTTACCCTTGCTTTTTGTTACCCAATAGGCGGTTTGGGAAGTAGCTTTTATGCACCACAATGTTTTGTACCTTTTGGCGGCGTCAGCAAGTTTTGCACTCCAAATCTGGTAACCATTGCCCGTTACTCCAAGCAAGGTGTAATTGGTAAACACCGAAGTACCTCCGCTTTGGTCATCAGTCCTCATATAGATGAGCGCAGGACTGTAAACCACGCGGTTCGTGGGCGAAACGTCGTAGTCTGTTGTCTGGTCCGACTCCCAATAGTCCTGCGCCATGACGGTGCGGTATTTTTCGTTGGGATGCAGGAATGCTCTGTAGCGCACGTGTTCCACGTTGGTGGGCAGAAAAACAAATTCGGTGGAAGATGTGCTATGGGCATCAGAAGTCAGACCTGCTTCCCACGATTGCCCGCCGTCGTAGCTCCACTGGATTGTCACGCCTTTCACTGCGCTGCCGGCAATGCCCGTAGCCTCCCACTTTACGGGTTGCGTCAACGTGCCGACTCCGCTGTTGAGCGTATAGCTGCCCACCTCCGTAATCTTTATGCTTGCCTGCACGGCAAAATCGTCGTAGGCTTCCGTGTCTGTGCTGTTGCCGAAGATGAGTTCGGCTGAGGATTGGCTTTTTGTTTTGACGTATTGGTAAAGGTCGGTACTTGCGGGCAGCGAGCGTGTTGTGTTTGAATCGTAGGTCGTAGTCAACGTTGTTTTTACGTCGGAGTAAAACATTCTATTACTTGCTGACACTGCCGTTCCGTCAATGGTCCATTGGGTGTTCGTTCCGCCGCCCAGTGTGTTTTGGCATGCCCATATCTGGTAGCCGTCGCTCGCTGTGCCGAGCAGGGTCATATTGGCACTGCCCTTTGAGTTGTTGACAGTAACGCTCTTGGCCGTGTAGTCGTCGGCATGTGCGGCAAGGACGGAGATCGCTGCCACTGCGCCTGTTAAAAGTTTGTTTAGCAGGTTCATAGTTCCTTTCAGTGTGTTTTTTGAGTTGGTGTACGCCTTTTGGCCACATACCCTTAGGAGGTAGCCTTCTTATTTTGTGTTGCGAATAGACGGGCTGTGCCTCTCGTTTTGCGTTTTGCACGCCGTCCGAAATCTCTGCGAGTCTGTGTCTTTCAGGTTCTTCATGTGCAAAATTATGGAATTTACACCCTGCCCACACGTTTAGGGCTGAAAAGTTGACGAAAAGCCCTAATAATTAGCGGGAACTGCCTTTGCGCTTTCAGACCTTTGCTGCTGCCCGATTTTGCCGGACAGCCATATAAAAGCATTGCAAGCCCATAGCTTCGGGAATGCCCTGGGCTATGGACTTGCAATATATTTACTGTCTGTTGCTCTGCCTTTTCGGCAAAGGATTATTCCGCAACGTAGGTGGCTACGTCGGCGGGAGTGAGGTTCATCACGAACGTGTGATGCTTGGCAATTTCGGCTTCCACGAAATTGGCGTAAACGCGCACGCTCTTGCCGAAGAGTTCTTCGCTCTCGTTGGCGTTGTGCAGGAGGAGGTGGAGCATAATCACGTCGCCGGCCATCTCCATGAGGTGACGGGCGCAAAGATCGTGGAATGCCTGGTCGCCGGCCTCCTTCACGCGGTTCACGGCCTGTTCAAACTTGTCGGCCATGGCCTTGGCGCGAGCCTGAATGGGCTTCAACGCGTCAGTCATTTCGGCGGCTTCGAACTCACGCATCTGTGCCAGGTACGAACCGTTGGTCACGTAGCGGATAGCGGCCACCACCTGCAACTGCGTCGTTCCTTCGTAAATGCTTGTGATGCGGGCGTCGCGGCTATAACGCTGAATGGGGTATTCCATCATGAATCCCGAACCGCCGTGTATTTGCAGTGCATCGTAAGTGTTCTGGTTGCAATATTCGGAGTTCATGCCCTTGGCGAGCGGCGTGAGCGAGTCGGCCAACTTGGCGTACTTCTTCTGCTCCTGACGCTCCTCGGGCGTAAGCTTGCGTTCGCGGGCAATATCGTCGAGCGCCTTGTAGATGTCAACGTAGCGCGAGCACTGGTAGAGCAGAGCGCGGCCGGCATCGAGCTTAGCCTTGATAAGGGCAAGCATATCGTAAACGGCCGGGAAGTTGATGATGGCCTTGCCAAACTGTTCGCGGTCGCGAGCGTAAGCCAAGCCTTCGTTGTAGGCTGCCTGCGAAATGCCCACACTTTGTGCGGCAATGCCCAGGCGTGCGCCATTCATCAGGGCCATCACATACTTGATAAGACCCAGTTTGCGGTCGCCGCAAAGTTCGGCGTGCGCGTTCTTGTAAACGAGTTCGCACGTGGGACTACCATGTATACCGAGTTTGTTCTCAATGCGGCGCACGTTTACGCCACCCGAGTTCTTGTCGTAGATAAACATGGACAGGCCACGGCCGTCGGTCGTTCCTTCTTCGGAACGTGCCAACACGAGGTGCAGGTCGGCATCGCCGTTGGTGATGAAGCGCTTCACGCCGTTGAGCAGCCAGCAGCCCTCCTCCTCGGAGTAAGTGGCTTTGAGCATCACGTGCTGCAAGTCCGAGCCGGCGTCTGGCTCAGTGAGGTCCATCGACATGGTTTCGCCGGCGCAGATGCGTGGGATAAAACGGCTGTGCTGGTCCTCCGTGCCAAACTCGTAGAGCGTTTCGATACAGTCCTGCAAGCTCCAGATGTTGCCGAAGCCGGCATCGCTTGCAGCCACCAGTTCGGCGCACATGGTGTAGGGCGTGATGGGGAAGTTGAGGCCGCCGTAGCGACGGGGCATTGTCATGCCGTTGAGGCCGGCCTTGACCATTGCGTCGAGGTTTTCGGCCGTTCCGCTGGCGTAGCGTACACGGTCGCCCTCGTGGTGCGGTCCCTCCACGTCTACGCCCTCGGCGTTGTCGGCAATGACGGTGCCGGCAAGGTCGCCCGTGATGTCGAGCACGCGGTCGTAGTTGTCCATAGCGTCCTCAAAGTCGAGCGGCGCGTCGTCGAACGATTCCTTGTCGCGGAAGTCGCGCTCTTTCAGTTCCACGATGCGCTTCATGAGCGGATGGTTAAGCTCAAAGCGCAGCTCTGCGTGGTCAGTATAGTTGTTTGCCATTGTTGTGTCTGCTTATTTGCTGTTGCTCTTGTAGTACTTGATAAGTTTGGGTACGACCTCCTCCACCGAGCCGGTGATGATGTAGTCGGCAATCTGGTTGATCGGCGCATCGGGGTCGGTGTTGATGGAGATGACGATGCCGCTCTCCTTCATGCCCGCCACGTGCTGAATGGCACCGCTGATGCCGCAGGCAATGTACACCTTGGGGCGCACGGTCACGCCCGTTTGGCCGATTTGCAGGTCGTGTTCGCAGTAGCCGGCATCGACGGCGGCGCGGCTTGCGCCCACCTCGCCGTGGAGTTCGTGGGCCAGCTTGCGCAACAGGTCGAAGCCCTCCTTGCTGCCCACGCCGTAGCCGCCGGCCACGATGATGGGTGCGCCCTTGAGGTTGTTCTTCGCCTTCTCCACGTGGCGTTCAAGCACCTTCACCACGAAGTCGGTTTCGGGAACGAACTTCGCCGTGTCCTCATACACCACCTCGCCCTTGTAGTCGTCGCATACCTTTTCGGCCTTCATCACGCCCGAGCGGACGGTAGCCATCTGCGGACGATGGTCGGGGTTGACGATGGTTGCCACGATGTTGCCGCCGAATGCGGGACGAATTTGGTAGAGCAGGTTGTCGTAGTGCTTCTTATTCTTCTTGTCGTCGTAGTCGCCGATTTCGAGCGCGGTGCAGTCGGCGGTCAGTCCGCTCGTGAGCGACGACGACACGCGCGGCCCAAGGTCGCGGCCAATGACCGTAGCGCCCATGAGGCAGATTTGCGGCTTTTCCTGCTTGAACAGGTTGACGAGGATGCTCGTGTGGGGCTTCGAGGTGTAGGGGTAGAGCCCTTCCGCGTCGAACACGTGGAGCTTGTCTACGCCGTAGGAGAGGATTTCCTTCTCCACCTGTCCCTTGATGCCCGTTCCGGCCACGATGGCTTCGAGCTGCACGCCCAGCTCGTTGGCGAGCTTGCGTCCTTTGGTGAGGAGTTCGAAGGATACTTCCTCGACCGTTGTTTTATCTATTTCGCAATAAACGAATACGTTGTTCATAGTATGTTATCCGATTGTATGGCTGTCCAACAATTCTTTTACCAAGCCCTCCACGTCGGCGTCTGAGCCGGTGAGTCGCTTGTTCTCCTTGGCCTTGAACACAATGTTCTGCACGGCTTTCACCTTGGTGGGCGATCCGGCCAGGCCGCACTGTTCGAGGTCGCCCTCCACGTCGGCCACGCTCCACTGGGCAATGGTCAGGAAGGATTTCTTCTCGTACTCCTCAGCGTGGAGCAGTCCCTCGGCGGGGCGTTCCATGGGGGCAGAGGCACGCTTGTACTTCATCACCAATTTGGCGTTACGGGGGCGGCAGGGGGCGGCGTTGCCGTTCACCGTGAGCAGGATGGGCATGGGCGCTTCCACGCGTTCCATGCCGCCATCGATGTGGCGCGTCACGATCACCTTGCCGTCCTTCACCTCGTCTACGCTCGTCACGTAGGTCACTTGGTTAAGGTCGAGCTTTTGCGCCACCTGCGGGCCCACCTGTGCTGTGTCGCCGTCGATGGCCTGGCGGCCGCCGATTACGATGTCGGGTGTGCCAATTTTGCGGATGGCTTGCGACAGGGCGTAGCTCGTGGCCAGTGTGTCGGCACCGGCAAAGGCTCGGTCGGTGAGCAAGTAGCCGCCGTCGGCACCGCGGAAGAGGCCTTCGCGGATTACGTCAGTGGCGCGCGGAGGTCCCATCGTAAGGATGTGGACGGTTGTTCCAGGGTGTTGTTCTTTCAGGCGCAGAGCCTGTTCGAGGGCGTTGAGGTCCTCGGGGTTGAAGATGGCCGGCAATGCGGCACGGTTTACTGTGCCCTCGGGGGTCATGGCGTCTTTCCCCACGTTGCGGGTATCAGGTACTTGTTTGGCAAGTACAACGATTTTCAAACTCATATTTCTGAATGGTTGTGTGATTTTCTTCGCCGTTTGGCACGGGGCGCAATGTTTTTCGGGAGCGAAGCTGCGGTATGCTATCCTTGCTGAAAAATAAGGTTCGGCGCATTCGGCGTATTTCGCTCGTTGCTCGTGCCAAGTAGGGCAAAAGTACCCTTTTCGTTCCAACTTGCCAAGTAAAGTTGTCGTTTCTTATCCTTGGGCGGTTCCGCACGTCTTTGCTCCTGCTACTGTGGGGCGCAATCGGGGTGGGCATACCTCCCATCTGGTTGCCGCCGGCAGCCGTGTTTTTGCCGTCTGCCGTGCGGGCTACACGCGTCAGTCGTACTGGCGACGAATATGTGCGGAGGTTTGACTACTTTTTCGGCTTGCAGGAGATGAAAATCGGGGGATTTGTTTCCCAATCATTGCACAACGAGTAAATTTGCAAAGCGGCGGCAAACGCCTGTGTATGTTTGCCGCCAATTTGCCACACTGTTACTTTTATTGTATGCGAAAAAAACTGTTCACCCTCGCCCTGTCGCTCCTTGCGGCACTGGCTCTGCATGCCGTCCCGGCCAAGCGTACGTTGCGCACGGTGCGACAGCCCGACGGAACGCCGCTCACCCTCGTGCTGCGTGGCGACGAGCACGTGCATTTCCTCTGCACGCCCGACGGTACGCCAGTTGTGCGCAGCGAGAGCGGACTTTACTGCTACGCATCGCTCAGCGCAGGCGGTTTCGCCAGCACCGGGCGCACGGCCCGCAACGCCGGCGAACGGAGTTGCGAGGAAGCGGCCTTTGCCCTGGCGTGCCGCCCCACCGACGAGGCGTTGACAACGCTCTATAAGCAATGTGTGCGCAAACACTCCGCAGCTGTGGGAAACACCCTTAGTACCCGCTCGGCTCAGGCCTCGTCCTGCCCCGACGGACAAAAACCGCTCAACATCTCAGGACGGCAAAGGGGCCTCGTGATACTGGTGGATTTTCAGGACGTGAAGTTCACCCTCCCCGACATCCGAGCCACAATAGACCGGCAAATGAACGAGGCGGGCTACAACGACAACGGCAACAGCGGGTCGGTGCACGACTATTTCCTGGCCCAGTCGTACGGGCAGTTCGACCTGTCGTTCGACGTGGTGGGCCCCGTCACCGTGTCGCACGAAGAGGCATACTACGGTGCGCCAAGCGGCAGTGTGGCTGATGTCGCCCCCGAAAGAATGGTGTATGAGGCCGTAAAGCTCGCCCATGAACAGCAGTCCGGACTGGACTTTTCGCAATACGACTGGAACAACGACGGCGAGGCCGAACTGGTGTTCGTTGTCTACGCCGGCTACGGCCAAGCCCAAGGCGCACCTGCCGAAACTATCTGGCCCCACCAGTGGAGGCTCAGCGAAGCCGGGCTTTCCCTTAGCGTAGACGGCGTGAAATTCGACAACTACGCCTGTTCGTGCGAATTGATGGGGTCGGGGCTCGACGGTGAGCCTCCCGTTCTCGACGGCATCGGCACGGCCTGCCACGAATTTAGCCACTGCTTCGGCCTGCCCGACATGTACCACACTGGCTCACGCACCGACATTTTCGGCATGGACATGTGGAGCATTCTCGACTATGGTTGCTACGCCGACGACGGCTTCCAGCCCGTGGGCTACACGGCCTATGAGCGATGGAGCTGCGGCTGGCTCACCCCGACCGAACTCAACGCGGCCGCCACCGTGGAACGTATGCCTGCACTCGCAAATCAGCCCGTGGCTTACGTAATCCACAACGAGCGCGTACCGACTGAATACTACCTGCTCGAAAACCGCCAGGCCGTAGGCACGGACAGCGAACTGCCGGGCCACGGCTTGCTCGTGACGCACGTGGACTACGATGCCTCTGCATGGAGCCTCAACCTCGTGAACTACACGAAGCAACACCAACGCTGCACCATCATCCCGGCAGACAATGCCCTCAACGGCGCACACCACAACGACGGAACGCTCACCTACACCGACGACCTCGCGGGCGACCCCTACCCCGGAACGAGCGGCAATACGCAGCTGACGGACCAGTCGCGGCCAGCCGCCTCGCTCTACAACATCAACGCCGACGACTCCAAGTGCATGGGCAAACCCATCACACAAATAGCCGAAACTGCCGACGGCCTCATCTCCTTCGACTTTATGGGCGGAGGAGAGGTTATCAACGGACTGCACGAGGCTACGGCGCAAGGAGCTGACAAGATTGTGAGCATCTACACCACCGACGGACGGTTCGTCGGAACGGGCAACAACGCCCAAGCCGCCCTTGGCAAGCATCTCCCCACAGGCGTTTACCTGATCCGCACGGCCGACGGCGCAACCGTCAAGACGGTGACAAGAGGCAACGAATAATCCAATACAAAATACACTGAAAGCACATGATGACAGACATTGAAATCGCGCACAGCACCACGCTCAAGCCCATCGGGCAGGTGGCCGAACAGTTGGGCATTGAAGCCGACAACATCGAGCACTACGGCAAGTACATCGCCAAGCTCCCCCTCTCGCTCATGAACGAGAAGAAGGGCAAGCTCATCCTCGTAACGGCCATCACGGCCACGCGTGCCGGCATCGGCAAGACAACCGTGAGCATCGGCCTTGCCCTGGGCCTCAACGCCATAGGCAAGAAGGCCTGCGTGGCTCTGCGCGAACCCTCGCTCGGGCCTTGTTTCGGCATGAAAGGCGGCGCGGCCGGCGGCGGCTACGCCCAGGTGTTGCCCATGGAGAAAATCAACCTCCACTTCACGGGCGACTTCCACGCCATCACCTCGGCGCACAACATGATTGCTGCCCTGCTCGACAACTACCTCTACCAGCACCAGGCCGAGGGCTTCGGACTGAAAGAGATTTTGTGGCGTCGCGTGCTCGACGTGAACGACCGTTCCCTGCGCAGCATCGTGACGGGCATCGGCCCAGCCACAAACGGCATCACGCAGCAGGGAGGCTTCGACATCACGCCGGCCTCCGAACTGATGGCCATCCTCTGCTTGGCAAGCGACGAGGCCGACCTGCGCCGCCGCATTGAGAACATTCTCCTGGGCTATACCTACGAGGGCAAGCCCTTCACGGTGAAGGACCTCGGCGTGGCCGGCTCTATCATGGTGTTGCTCAAAGACGCTATCCAGCCCAACCTTGTGCAGACCACGGAGAACACGCCGGCCATTGTGCACGGCGGCCCGTTTGCCAACATTGCCCACGGTTGCAACTCGCTCATCGCCACACGCATGAGCATGAGCCACGCCGACTATACCATCACGGAAGCAGGCTTCGGCGCTGACCTCGGTGCGGAGAAGTTCTACAACATCTTGTGCCGCAAGAGCGGCCTCGAACCCGACCTCACCGTCATCGTGGCCACGGCGCAGGGACTAAAAATGCACGGCGGCGTTCCTCTCGACAAAATCAAGGAACCCAACGAGGAGGGCCTGCGCCAAGGCCTGGCCAACCTCGACCGCCACGTGGCCAATCTCAAAGGCTTCGGCCAGAGCGTGGTGGTGGTGTTCAACCGCTTTGCCGCCGACACCGACGCGGAGATGGCGCTGCTCAAAGCTCACTGCGAGGACAGTCTGCACGTGCCGTTTGTCATCAACAACGCCTATGCACAGGGCAGCGAGGGTGCGAAGGAGATGGCCCAGATTGTGGTCGACACCATCGAGAACCACCCGTCCGAAAAGCCGCTCCACTTCACCTACAACGACGGCGACTCCATCAAGGAGAAGATTGAGAAGGTGGCCAAGACTATCTACGGCGCAGCGAGCGTGAGCTTTGCCAACCCGGCCCTCAAGCGCATCAAGCTGGCCGAGGAACACGGCATGGCGCACTTCCCCGTGTGCATTGCCAAGACGCAGTTCTCCTTCTCGGCCGACGCGAAGAAATACGGTGCGGTGTCGGGCTTCAACATCCTCATCAAGGACGTTGTGCTTAACGCCGGCGCGGAAATGATTGTGGCCATTGCGGGCGACATTCTGCGCATGCCGGGCTTGCCCAAAGACCCGCAGGCCAACCACATCGACTTTGTGGACGGCGAAATCGTGGGGCTGAGCTAAGGCGGCAGGGGGCGGCGGCGTGGTCATTAGCAACCACCGCGCCGCCTCTAGCCGAAATCACTTTTTGCCGCCACTTTGCGCGATTGTGCTAACTTTGCGCTCGCAAACGCCTGCGCAAAGCCGGCGCAACGCGTCAACATATACATATACAATATACAGGAAATGGCTGAAAACACAACCAACCACAATAACCCCAACGAGGAGAGCCTCGTGGTGAACGGCCGCAAACTCTCCATCAAGGAGTATCTCGACCAAGACGAGAAGAAGGACCTGCTGAGACTGCTCACGGCCGGATCGGTGGACGACGGTAAGTCGACCCTCATTGGCCGTCTGCTCTTCGACTCGAAGAAGCTCTACGAGGACCAGCTCTCTGCGCTCGAACGCGACTCTAAGCGCGTGGGCAACGCCGGGGCGGGACAGATTGACTACGCCCTGCTCTGCGACGGACTGAAAGCGGAGCGCGAACAGGGCATCACCATCGACGTGGCCTACCGCTACTTCTCGACCAACAAGCGCAAATTCATCATTGCCGACACTCCGGGACACGAGCAGTACACGCGCAACATGATTACGGGCGGCTCAACGGCCAACCTCGCCATCATCCTTGTCGACGCTCGCCTCGGCGTTATCACGCAGACGCGCCGCCATACGTTCCTCTGCTCGCTGCTCGGCATCAAGCACATTGTGCTGGCCGTCAACAAGATGGACCTTGTGGACTTCAGCGAGGAGGTGTTCAACAAAATCACGACCGACTTCCACGCATTCATCGAGAGCTTCGGCATCCCCGACGTGCGCTGCATTCCCCTCTCGGCCCTCGAAGGCGACAACGTGGTGAGCCGCAGCGAACGCACGCCGTGGTACGACGGCCCGGCACTGCTCGAGTTCTTGGAGGACGTGCACATCGGCAACGACCACAACCTCAACGACTTCCGCTTCCCCGTGCAGTACGTATTGCGCCCCGACCTCGACTTCCGCGGTTTCTCGGGCAAGATCGCCAGCGGCGTGGTGCGCAAGGGCGACGAAGTGATGGCTCTGCCTTCGGGCAAACGCAGCCACGTAAAGCGCATCGTCACCTACGACGGCGACCTCGACTGCGCCTTCCCGCCCCAGAGCGTCACCTTGCAGTTGGAGGACGAAATCGACATATCGCGCGGCGAAATGCTGGTGCATCCCTCCGACGTGCCTACGGTGAGCCGCCACTTCGAGGCAATGCTCGTGTGGATGGACGAACAGGCGATGGACACGCAGAAGTCCTTCTACCTGAAACACACCACCAACACCACGCGTTGCCGCATTGACCACTTTGCCTACAAGGTGGACGTGAACACGCTCGAGCAGAGCAACATCGACCACCTCGAACTCAACGAGATTGGCCGCGCCACCATCGTCACGTCAAAGGAACTTTTCTTCGACGCTTACAAGGACAACAAGCCCACGGGCGCGTTCATCCTCATCGACCCTATCACGAACAACACGTCGTGCGTGGGCATGATCATCGGCAGCGTAGAGGAAACGTCGCTCCACACGGCCGATGCGCTCCCCACCCTCAACCTGCCGGAACTCGGCATTGGCAAAGAGCACTACGATGCCATCGAGAAGGCAGTGAAAGCCCTCGCCAAGCAGGGTCTCGAAGTGAAAGTGAAATATTAAGGCGTTCTCCGCGAACCGCCCCATCATGAAACAATCCCGTATTGGCCCGCAACAGCAGGACCAATACGGGATAATTCAACTCCCCCCAATGAAAAGGAAATACCTGGCTCTCCCCCTTGCCCTCATCCTCGCTGCAATTACGGCAGGATGCAGCGACGACAACGCGAGCAACACGTACAGTTCCGACCACGCCTTCTTGAAGTTCCGCCCCGTCACGGCCGTGCCGCTGCTCTACACGGCGTGCAACAGCCTGGGCGAGTTCGTGGCCATCAGCATCGGCACCAACACGTTCAACTTCACCACCGCGGCCGGCAAGAGCAGTTCGTACCCCTTCACGGCCGAGATAAAGAACTACGGGCAGCCCGAATGCGTGTCGGGCTTCATAGTGGGCAAGTCCACCCAGCCGGACATGAGCTTGCAATATCCCCTCCTGTGCTACGAACTGGCCTGCCCCAACTGCTACCAGGAGAGCTACGTGCAGTCGCAGCTGCGCTTCTCCGCCACCGAGGAACTCACCTGCCAGCGCTGCAAACGAACATACAGCCTGCAAAACCAAGGCATCGTGACCAGCGGCAGCGAGGGGCGTCCCCTCCTGCAATACCGCACCGTAGCCTACAACGCCACCAACGACATCCTCGTAGTCATGAACTAACGTGGCCTCATGAGGCGAAGTTGCCCCCCTAATCAAAAAGGCTTGGTTCGGGAGTTGCTTCCTTACTAAAGTATTTCCGTTGAAAATCAAAGCGTACATTTATGCGATGAGTGGACGTACGTCATGAGGGTGAGTGAACGTACGTCTATAACTTGAGTGAACGTACGTCTATAAGTTGAGTGGACGTACGTCATTAAAGAGAGTGAACGTACGTCGTTAGATGAAGCCTTCTTCGAGTGAATACGTAACTCGTTGATTTTCAATATACGCCATTTGGTGGTGCAAAAAAGTGATGAAGTCAGGAGCGTGCCTTGGCCGTTCTTGCATCATCACTTAACTGCCCGTGTGATGGAGAACATGAACACGGCGCTGACAAACAAAAGCACCAACTCTTTGAAAATAAAGAGATACGCTTTGCCTAATTGCCGCAAGTTGCTAACTTTGCAGCCGCTACGCACGAGAAAGGGCACAGAAAGCCGTGCGGCCAACGTTCGACCGAAAGGCTGGGCGAGGCGGCACGGGCGGAAACGGCGCTTTTGGGACAGATAGGAGCGTAGCGCTATCCAATCACTCTCAATTAATTTTTTACATCATGTATTTGAATTCTGAAAAGAAGCAAGAGATCTTCGGCAAGTATGGACAGTCTGCAACCGACACCGGTTCGGTTGAAAGCCAGGTGGCTCTGTTCTCTTACCGCATCGCCCACCTCACCGAGCACATGAAGGTGAACCGCAAGGACAACGTCACTGAACGTTCGCTCGTGAAGATGGTAGGCAAGCGCAGAGCTTTGCTGAAGTACCTCAAGAACAAAGACATTGAACGCTACCGTAATTTGGTTAAGAACCTCGGTCTGCGCAAGTAAGAAACACCAAGGCCCGTTCACATCAAAAGCGTGAACGGGCTTTTCTTTTTTATTACGCATCCTTTTTGATGCCGCCCACACGACACAAGCCCACTCCCTATGCAAGGATTTATTGAAACAGAAGAGATAAAAGCCGAAACCGCCGTTTTGGTAGGCCTCATCACGAAGACGCAAAATGAGCGAAAGACCAACGAATATCTTGACGAACTCCAATTCTTGGCCGAAACGGCCGGGGCTGTCACCGTCAAGCGGTTTACGCAGCGGATGGACGGCCCGTCGTCGGTGAGCTACGTCGGCAAGGGTAAACTCGAAGAAATCCGAGCCTTCATCGACCACGAGGAGGAGGAAGAGCGCGAGGTGGGAATGGTCATCTTCGACGACGAACTGTCCGCCAAGCAGCTCCGCAACATTGAGCGCGCCCTTGGGGTGAAAATCCTCGACCGCACCAACCTCATCCTGGACATCTTCGCCATGCGCGCCCAAACGGCCAACGCCAAGACGCAGGTGGAGTTGGCGCAATACCGCTACATGCTTCCGCGCCTGCAACGCCTCTGGACGCACCTCGAACGCCAAGGCGGCGGCTCCGGCTCGGGCGGCGGCAAGGGTTCGGTTGGTCTGCGCGGCCCGGGTGAGACGCAGCTCGAAATGGACCGCCGCATCATCCTCAACCGCATATCGCTCCTGAAACAACGCCTCACCGACATCGACCGGCAGAAGACGACGCAGCGCAAAAACCGCGGGCGCCTTATCCGCGTGGCGCTGGTGGGCTATACCAACGTGGGCAAATCGACCCTCATCAACCTCCTTGCCAAGAGCGACGTGTTTGCCGAGAACAAGCTCTTTGCCACGCTCGACACCACCGTGCGCAAGGTAATCATCGACAACCTGCCTTTCCTCTTGGCCGACACGGTCGGCTTTATCCGCAAACTGCCCCACGACCTTGTCGACTCGTTTAAGAGTACGCTCGACGAGGTGCGCGAGGCCGACCTGCTCGTCCACGTGGCCGACGTGTCGCACCCCGACTTTGAGGAACAGATTGAGGTGGTCAACAAAACACTTCACGACCTGGGGTGCAGCGACAAGCCTCAGCTGCTCGTGTTCAACAAAATCGACGCTTACACGTGGACCGAAAAGGAGGCCGACGACCTTACGCCCGCCACGGCAGAGAACCGTTCGTTCGACGAACTGCGCAACACGTGGATGGCCAAGATGGGCGGCGACTGCATCTTTATTTCCGCACGCGAGAAGCAGCACATCGACGAGCTGAAGGAAATGTTCTACGCCCGCATCAAGCAGCTCCATGTGCAGAAGTACCCCTACAACGACTTCCTTTTCGACCACTACGAACAGTGACGGAATGAGCGGCGCATTGCGGAGGCTACAAGCCCCGAAAGTCCCAATTAAAGAAAATATGTAAATTTGCAAGCACACAGGGCGCACCGAACGCCTTGATAATGCACACAACTCAAAACAAACACATGAACGTAGCTATTGTAGGCGCCAGCGGTGCCGTAGGCCAGGAGTTTCTCCGTGTGTTGGAGGAACGCGATTTTCCCATCGACAACTTGCTGCTCTTCGGTTCCACCCGTAGCGCAGGTACCACATACACTTTCCGAGGCAAGGAGCATACCGTAAAACTTTTGCAGCACAACGACGACTTCAAGGGCGTTGACATTGCGTTCACGTCGGCCGGCGCAGGCACTTCCAAGGAATTTGCCGAAACCATCACGAAGTACGGCGCTATCATGATCGACAACTCTTCGGCCTTCCGCATGGACGAGGACGTGCCTCTCGTGGTGCCCGAATGCAACGCCAAAGATGCCCTGACGCGTCCGCGCGGCATCATTGCCAACCCCAACTGCACCACTATCATGATGGTGGTGGCTTTGCAGGCCATTGAGCAGCTCAGCCACATCAAGCGCGTACACGTGGCTTCTTACCAAGCTGCGAGCGGCGCCGGCCAGGCCGCCATGGACGAACTGATGGAGCAATACCGCCAGGTGCTTGCCGGCGAACCCGCCACAGTCAACAAGTTTGCCTACCAATTGGCGTTCAACGTCATTCCCCAAATCGACGTGTTCCAGGAGAACGGCTACACGAAGGAGGAGATGAAGATGTACAACGAAACGAAGAAAATCATGCACTCCGACGTGGTCACTTCGGCCACCTGCGTGCGCGTTCCTTCGCTCCGTTCCCACTCCGAGGCCATCTGGCTCGAAACGGAAGCTCCCGTCGACGTGGAGGCTGCCAAGGAGGCCATTGCGCAGGGCGAGGGTCTTGTACTCATGGACAATCCCGAAAAGAAGGAATACCCCATGCCCTTGTTCCTTGCCGGCAAAGACCCTGTCTACGTAGGACGCATCCGCAAGGATTTGGCCAACCCCAACGGCCTGACCATCTGGCTCGTAAGCGACCAAATCCGCAAGGGCGCAGCCCTCAACGCCGTGCAGATCGCGGAATACCTGATCAAGGAAGGCGTGGTAAAGTAACGGCTTGCCACACCTATTATATATAAGCGTACTTCCATGGACATTGTAGAAAGATTTCTCAAATACGTATCGTTCGACACACAGAGTGCCGAAGATGCCGGCACCACGCCCAGCACGTCGAAGCAGTTGAACCTTGCTGCTTACCTGCGCGACGAACTCACAGCTATCGGCATGGACGAGGTGGAGATGGACGAGAACGGCTATGTTTACGCCACGCTCCCGGCCAACACCGACGAGCCGGTGCCGACCATCGGCTTCATTGCGCACATGGACACCAGCCCCGACTGTTCGGGAGCGAATGTGCAGCCGCGCATCGTCAAGGCTTACGACGGCGGCGACATCGTTCTCAACGCCGAGGACGGCATTGTCACTTCTCCCAAGACTTTCCCCGAACTGCTCGACCACGTAGGCGAGGACATCATCGTGACCGACGGGCATACCCTGCTCGGAGCTGACGACAAGGCCGGCATTGCCGAGATTGTACAGGCCATGGTCTACCTGATTGCCCATCCCGAGGTGAAGCACGGCCGTGTGCGCGTGGGCTTCAACCCCGACGAGGAAATTGGCCTCGGCGCACACAAGTTCAACGTGAAGAAGTTTGGCTGCGAATGGGGCTACACCATGGACGGCGGCGAACTGGGCGAGTTGGAATACGAGAACTTCAACGCTGCCTCCGCAAAAATCGGCATCAAGGGCGTGAGCGTTCATCCGGGTTATGCCAAGGGCAAAATGATCAACGCTGCCCGTGTGGCGGCGGAATTTGCAGCTGCCATGCCCGTGGCCGAAACGCCCGAACATACCGTGGAGTACGAGGGTTTCTACCACCTGCTTGGCATCGAGGGCAATGTGGAGCGAGCCAGCCTCAGCTACATCATTCGCGACCACGACCGCACACGCTTCGAGAAGCGCAAGAACTTCGTAGAGAAGCTGACCGCCTGGATGAACGAGCGTTACGGCGAAGGCACCGTGACGGCTACGGTCAACGACCAGTACTACAACATGCGCGAGAAGATTGAACCCGTGCCTCATGTGGTGGACATCGTGATCGAAGCCATGAAGCAATGCGGCATTCCCTCGAAGGTGCGTGCCATCCGCGGCGGCACCGACGGTGCACAGCTCTCTTTCATGGGACTGCCCTGCCCCAACATCTTTGCCGGCGGCCTGAACTTCCACGGCTCCCACGAGTTCCTCCCCATCCCCTCGTTGCAGAAAGCTTCCGAACTGGTGGTGAAGATTATCGAACTCACCGCTAAGAAATAAGAAAGCCACACTATCACGCCGGGCGAAATCAGGGCGTTTGCGCTTTGCGGCAAACACGTTCTGATTTCGCCCGTTTCTTTTCCAATCCCTACCCCTATGCGCATATTCCTCATTGCCGGCGAAGCCAGTGGCGACCTCCACGCCTCGCATCTCATGAAAGCCCTCAAGGCGCGCTGCCCCGAGGCGGAGTTTCGCTGCTACGGCGGCGACCTCATGCGCAACGCTGGCGGCGAACTGCTCTGCCACTACCGCGAACTGGCCTATATGGGTTTCGTGCAGGTGGCTCTCCACCTGCGCACAATCCTTCGCGGCATGAAGCGTTGCGAAGAGGAGATTGCTGCGTGGAAACCCGACGCCCTGATACTGGTGGACTATCCTGGCTTCAACCTGCGCATGGCTAAGTTTGCCAAACGCCATGCCCTTTGCCCGGTGTTCTACTACATCTCACCCAAGATTTGGGCCTGGAAGGAACGCCGCATCAAGGACATCCGTGCCAACGTCGACGAACTGTTTTCCATTCTGCCTTTCGAGGTAGACTTTTTTGAGCGGAAGCACCACTACCCCATCCACTACGTGGGCAATCCCAGCGTAGACGAGGTGGCACGCTTTCAGAGCGAAAACGGCGCGCCGCAGCCCGACGGCCATACGATAGCCCTGCTCCCGGGTTCGCGCCGGCAGGAGATTAAGGACAACCTCAGCCGGATGTTGCGGGCAGTGGAGCAACTTGCCGACTACCGCTTGGTCATTGCCCAAGCACCGTCGGTTGAGGCGGCGTTCTACGAGCGCATCCTTTCCGAAACACTGACCGACCGCAGCCGCGTGACGCTTGTGGAGGGACAGACGTACCACATCCTTTCGCGGGCCACGCTGGCTCTTGTCACGAGCGGTACGGCTACGCTCGAAACGGCTCTCTTCCGTGTGCCGCAGGTGGTTTGCTACTATATGCGCGGTGGCCGCATCGTCAACAAGCTCCAGCCTCATTTCCTGAAAGTGCCTTTCATCTCGCTCGTCAACCTCATTGCTGGGTGCGAGGTGGTGCCGGAACTGGTGGCTGGCGACATGAACGTGAATACCCTTTCGGAGCATATCAACCAGCTCCTTCCGGCCAACGCTCCTGCCCGATTGGCGCAGTTGCAGGGCTATGACGAAATGGCCAAAAAACTGGGCAGCCCCGGCGCACCCGAAAGGGCTGCCGAGGGTATGCTTGACTGCCTGAAAAAACTCCAAACCCGTCCGTCGTGATAAACGTTTTGCTTCCTCTTGCCGTTGACGGCACATTCACCTACGCCCTTTCAGCCGAACTGGAGGGGAAGGTCGGCGTGGGACAAAGGGTCGTGGTGCAGTTTGGCGCACGTCGGTTCTACACGGGCATCGTCACCAACGCCCACGCCGCGCCACCGGCCGACGGGGTCAAGGTGAAGACCGTCACCGAAGCCGTTGATGCCAAGCCCATCGTTCTGCCCGCGCAGTTGAAGCTTTGGGAGTGGATGGCAAAGTATTATATGTGCACGTTGGGCGAAGTGATGAAAGCCGCCTTGCCCACCGGACTGAAACTCGAAAGCGAAACGCTGATTTTGCGCAATGCCGACGCGGCCGAGAAGTTGGAAAATCTTGACCAGGAACTGGCTTATACCGAAGAACGCATTTGGGAAGCTCTCGACTGCGAAAAGGGAAAGACCATTGCCGAAATTGCCAAGCAGACAGCCGCCAAGCAGGTGCTTCGGTGCGTACGCCGTCTGATTGATTTAGGACTGGCTTCCGTGCGAGAGTCGCTCTCATCAGCCTACCGCCCTCGCACGGAAACGCAGGTGAGGCTCACGCCCCAATACCAAACAGAGGCTGCCCTGAACGAGGCTCTCGACGGCTTGAAACGTGCACCGATGCAGGAGGCGTTGCTCATAAGTTACCTCACACTGTCGGAGGCTGCGGCAGCCATTGCCCTGCAAAACGCCCAACTTCTCAAGCCCGTCAGCCGCCAACAGCTCTGCCTCGAAGCCTCGCAGGCAGCCGCCCTTGCCGCCCTGCGCAAAAAGGGCGTACTCGAAACCTACGAAGTGGAAGTGTCGCGGCTCGGGTCGGCCATCGAGACGAGCAACGCCGACGGTTCCTTGCTCGCCCAACCGCTCTCGCCGCAACAGCAACGGGCGTTCGACGAGATTGGGCAGGCGTTCAGCACAAAGAATGTGTGCCTGCTGCACGGCGTGACGTCGAGCGGAAAAACTGAAATCTACATCCAGCTCATCCGCGAACGCCTGCGCCGCGGCGAACAGGTGCTTTACCTCGTGCCGGAAATTGCCCTCACCACGCAGCTCACCCAACGCTTGGCAAAGGTTTTCGGCAACAAGATGGGCGTATACCACTCCAAGTTTCCCGATGCCGAAAGGGTGGAACTATGGAAACGCCAGCTCTCCGACAAGGCTTTTCCGTTGGTGGTGGGCGTGCGCTCGTCGCTTTTTCTGCCCTTCCACAACCTGGGGCTTATCATCGTAGACGAAGAACACGAACAAAGCTACAAGCAGCAAGACCCCGCTCCGCGCTACAATGCCCGCGACACGGCCGTTCTGCTTGCGCACCAAGCCGGGGCAAAGGTGCTGCTCGGGTCGGCAACGCCATCTGTAGAGACGTACCACAACGCCGAGACGGGAAAATACGCCTTAGTGGAACTTTTCGAGCGCTACGGCGGCGTTGAGTTGCCGCAGGTGGTCATTGAGGACGTGAAGGAACTGCGACGAAAGAAGATAATGAAAACGCCCTTCTCGCCGCGCCTTGTCGAGGAGGTGGACAAGGCCCTGAAAGAGGGCGGACAGGCCATTCTCTTCCAAAACCGCCGTGGCTACGCCCCCGTATTGGAGTGCAAAGCCTGTGGATGGACACCGCGCTGCACGCGTTGCGACGTCAGTCTGACGTATCACAAGCAAATCAACAAGCTCATCTGCCACTACTGCGGGGCACAGCACAACGTGCCGGAGCGATGCCCGTGTTGCAACGAAGCGAACCTGCGCGACCAGGGCTGCGGCACGGAAAAAATTGAACAGGAGGCCGAGGAGGTATTCCCCGACGCTCGCAGCGTGCGCATGGACCTCGACACGACTCGTTCGCGCACGGCCTACGAGGACATCATCAACGACTTTGCCCGTGGCAAGACGAACTTGCTCATCGGCACGCAAATGGTAACGAAGGGGCTCGACTTCGGCAAAGTGCGGGTAGTGGGCATTCTCAATGCTGACCAAATGCTCAATATCCCTGACTACCGGGCTTGGGAACGGGCCTACCAAATGCTCTCGCAGGTGGCGGGGCGCGCCGGCCGCCGGGGCGAACAGGGTTTGGTGGTATTGCAAACGAAACAGCCCGACCACAGCATCATCCGCCAGGTGGTGGCGGGCGACTACCGCTCCATGTACAAGGCGCAAATTGCCGAGCGGCAGGCCTTCTGCTTTCCGCCCTTCTGCCGCCTGGTCAACGTATACCTCAAACACCGCAAGGACGAGGTGGTGGAGCATGCGGCACAACACTTCGCCGCCCTTCTGCGCCCCTATTTCAAGGACGGCATTCTGGGTCCCGACCGCCCGTTGGTGAGCCGAGTGCAACTGCTCTACATCCGCAAGGTAATGGTCAAAGTGCCGCTCACGCTACCTGTTCAGGGCGTGCGCCGCACCCTACTCGAAGCCCGCAGCGCAGTACAGAAATACCCCGTATACAAAAGCGTCACGATTTATTTCGACGTGGAGTAAAGTATTTCCGTTGAAAATCAAAGCGTACATTTATGCGATGAGTGAACGTACGTCATGAGGGTGAGTGAACGTACGT
>CAVLCM010000013.1:0-21857 GCA_963661625.1 bacterium | reverse complement strand
ACGTCGTTAGATGAAGCCTTCTTCGAGTAATACGTAACTCGTTGATTTTCAATAAACGCTAATGCCGCCCAAGACGTAAAGTCAAAGGCGGCATTAGCGTATGATTGTCTTTGCGGACGGTTGTATTGGAAACTGCACTGAGCAAGCCCTAATTAGCCGTACGCAGTTGTTGTTTACTCGGTTACTTCTACCTTGGCGCGTACTTCTGCAACGGCACGTATGGAGCGGCCGTAGTAGGCTATCGTGCTGCGCACCTCCTTGTAGCTTGATGCGAAGCTGAAAGCGTAGCCTCTGTTCTTGCTGCCAGTGACAGGCGTGCTTGTCCAATACCAGCCGTCAGAGCCAAAGTTCTCTGCGTTGCTAATCACATTGAAGCCAGCGGCAGGGAGGAAGATTTCATTGCCATTGTTCTTGGAGGAGATGGTCAGGCCGGCCTTGCCGTTTACCTTTGTCCACGTCAGGGTGCAGTTGGTGTAGAGTTCCTCCATCTCCGTTTGCGTCGGCATACGTACGCCTTCGCCCCAGTTTGCGGTGGCGGCATCCTCGTCTGCGGTGAGGTTGCCCTCGTGGTCTACATTGTACAAGGTGTAAGTGCCGCTATTGTACTTCGTCTTCTTAGCCGTTTCGCCCCAAGCGAAATAGTCGCCAGCCTCCTCTGCGCTCGATGCGCCGATGTTCGTCTCAGCCCAGAGCAAGCCCGAGGGCAAACCGAGGTCGACGAAACGGTGGCCGTTGATTTCGCGTGAATTGTCGGCAGCGTCTTCGCCGAGCGTGGCGGCCGAACAAACATTGCCGTAGAACGTTGCGTCCAAGAGGCGGACGTAGAGGCGATAGTAGTAGGTAGTGCCGCGCGTCAGCCCCGACAGGTTGACTGACTTATTGCCGTAGCCAGCGGTGAGCGCCAACGTGTCGTCTTCGACAGTCGGCTCAACGTTTTCAGAAGAATAGCACACGCCGATGACGGGCGTGTTGGCAAGACCGCCCACCTTCTCGTTGAGCGACACCGTACCAGCCACGTCGAAACTCTTGGCCGTGATGTTTGCGGCAGCAGAAGTAGTGACCTTGAAAAGGCTGTCGCTAACGCTGAACGTCAGCGAGTCGACCGTGGAGGAGGAGATGGCCTTCACCACGCCGTTGTTCCACATGTAGATGTTGTTCTGCGCAAAACCCTGCGTAAGGACGGACGCGATGACAAAGGAGAAAAGGAACGTAAAGAGTTTTTTCATAACGATTTGTATGAGTTGTTTGTGTTTAGAGGTATGAATGACGATTATTCAGCCACGGCGCGAACCGGACGGCCAAAGTAGCGATAGTAATTGCCGACGAGGAAACGTCCTGACAGAGTGGCGAGGCAGTAGGCTGCTTTGTCGCCGCTGGGCGTGCTGCACCAGTAAGAGACCGTTTCGCCGAATTTGCTCAGCGTTTCACCCGTGCGATAACCAGCGGAGGGAAGGAAAATTTCGTTGCCGTTGGTTTTGGAAACAACCTTGTAACCAGCCACGTCGTTGACCGTTGCAGCCGTCCAGGTGCAGTTGTTGCAGAGTTCCTCCATCTCGGCTCGTGTCGGCATACGCGTGCCTTTGCCCCAAACGGCAGTGGCGGCATCCTCCTCGGCGGCGAGGCAGTCGGCGTGCGCCTGGCCGTACCATGCGGAGTTGCTTTCAGTGTACTCCGTCTTCGTGGTCGTTTCGCCCCAAGCGAAGTAGTCGCCGGCCTCCTCAGCAGACGTTGCGCCAACGTTCGTTTCCGCCCACAGGATGCCCGAGGGAAGACCTAAGTCGACAAAGCGGTGGCCGTTGACCGTCTTTGAATGGTCGATGACTTCGCTCGTCGTGACGGAGCAGACATTGCCGTAGTACGTTTCGCCGAACAGACGAACATAGAGGCGGTAGTTGTAGGTTGTGCCAGGCGTGAGTTCGGCAAATGTGGCAGACTTTTCGCCAAAGCCGGCAGCGAGAGCGAGCGTATCGTCGTCAGCAAGCGGTTCGGCATTGTCCGAAGAATAGCAAACGCCGACAGAGGGAGTTTTGGAAAGACCCTTCACGCCCTCAGCGAGTTGCACCGAACCCGAAACGGTGAAGCTATACGGACCGACGTTTGTGGCCGGCGAAGTAGAGATGAGGAACAAGCCGTCGGCATTGCTAAACGTGATAGAGTCCAGCGAGGCGGAGGAAACGACACTGACGTAACCATTGTTCCACATCAGCAAGTTGCGTTGAGCAAAGCCCTCCGTCAGCACGGACGAAAGGAGAAGGGAGAAAAGAATAGTAAATAGTTTTCGCATGTTGTTATAGGTGTAAATTCAAATCTGTTTGTTGTTCTGTATTGTTGTTACGGCGGCAAGGCAGTTACTTCACAAGCATTTTCTTGCCATCCACCACGTACACGCCCTGCGGCACATTGGCATTCTTCACATCGTGCGCCGACACGCCACGGCCGTCGACCGAGAAGGCTGTGGACTTACCGGAAGTCACGGCCGAAGCGTTGCTAACAGCAGTTGTTGCCATAGGGCCGCGCACGGTCTGGGGAGAATCGGCATCGCCTACGAGGCAAGCTGCAAAGGGAGTGAGCGTGAGCGAAGGCTGTTCCGTTTGAAGCGTAAACACGTCGGCCGACGCACTATATATATAATAAGGAATGGAGGCGGTAACATTGGCCACAGAACCGTTGCCGCAGAAGCCCTTCACAATCGATGCGCTCGGCTGCGACGAGGCGAAACGGAGCGTCACCGTTTTGCCCAGCCAATCCTGAGGCACGCCAAGAAGATAGGCTCCGGCACTGCGTTCGGCCGTCGGCTTAAAACCATCAGAGGTATAAGCGTAGAGCGTAAGGTCGTCGGCTGGCGTTTGCGAAATTGAAAGTCCGTTCACGCTCACCCGTTGCAACGCCGTGGGGAAGCAGACGGGCTGCAACGTGTTGGCCGGAAACGACAGGGAGAGCCAAACAGGCACGTCGGCACTGAGCGTGGGGGCTTCGCCGCAAGAGCCGTCGGGGGCAGCACGGAAAAGCACGGCATCGGTACTTTGGAGTTGCGAGGCCACGTCGTCGGAGAGTTGTTCGCCACTCTCTACGGCCACAAGTAAGGGCAAGCCCCAAGCGGAGCGGTAGGCAGCGAGCGACTGCACGGGAGCGAGCACATGCGTGGCCTTATCGTCGAAAGCAGAAGGAAGGAGTGTGGCTGGAACAGTGGACTGCGGTTCGATATAATCCACGTTGGCCAACGATGTGAAAGCGTGGCTGTTCACCTCCGTCACAGTAGCGGGCAACGTAAACACATGGGAGGGCAAGCCCTCGATGCACGCAAGGAGCGTTGAGCCGTCGGCCGTGTACAAACCGCCGTCCGTGCTTTTGTAAGCGGCGTTGCCTTCGGCTACCTGCAAATTGGCCAGATTGGCACAACCACTGAGGGGAGCGACTGCCGCATCAGGTTCAACCACACGCAGCGAGGAAATGTTTACGCCCGTGGGCAAAGCTGCACAAAACTGGGCGATTTCGTTGAGCGCATAGGTGCCGGCATTGAAAGGGTCGGTCGTGCCGTTAGCCGTCACCGAAACCGTAAGAACATTGTCGGCAGTGTGGCTGACAGCAACCTGAAAAGATGAAACGTTTTGCGAATTGGTGAACGTATGCTTCTCGTCGCTGCCCATCTTCAAGATGATGCTGCCGTCCTTTTTGAGGTAGAGTTGAAAGCCGTTGTCGTAACTAACGCCGAGCGGTTCCGTACCCGTGGCGAGAAGCGATGAGCCCCATTGGTTGAACGAACTACCGTCAGTGGTCACGTTGAGCGACACTTCCCAGAGCTTGCCCTGCACGAGGGCTTGGGATAAAGGGACGTTGGTGCAGTTCTCCCCCTTTCCTTCGATTGAACTGTTAAGTGTCGTGGCCGACTTTGCCCAATTGGTGAGCGAAGCGGGAATGGAGAGCGAAGTGAGCGAAAGGTTGTCGCGCAGAGCCGTTGCGGAAAGGCCCGTGATGGGGTGTCCGTCGTAACTCTCGGGGATGACCAATTCACCCTCTCCGCTGACAGCCTCGGTAAGGCAGATTTCACCGTTGTCGGAAACCGAGTACTTGAACTTCCATGCGCCGAAAGCGAGCGTTTCGGGCAGAGCCACCGTGAAGTGAGCCGTGTAGACACCGCTCTCGGGAGCGTGGAAACGGAGGAAGTTGCCGTCGCACCAGTCCTCAGGCACGCGGCGGTTGTACTGGTCTGTCCAATACACTTGGTAACCATCGGCGGGATAAGCACGCAGCACCACTTCCTCGCCCGACTTATAAGTATAGGTGTCGGGCTGGCCGTTGGCATCGGCCGTTCCGTGACCCGAACCGTCGGTCTGCACCGTCACGGTGCAGGCTGTGCTGCTCGAAGCCGTCACGTTGAGAGGAATGTCATATACCATACGGTAAGTCTCAGTCTTGGCAGGCATTGCGCCGGTGGTGCTGTCGTAACCGTTGGCCCATGCGCCGTCGAAGCGCAAGCGGATGTGCGTAACGCCCTCGGGGACGGTGTAGGGTATCAGCACCTTCAACGTATAGTCATTGAGCGCACCGTTGGAGGCAGACTCCTTTGTGCCGTACGCCTTGACAAGTTCGGCAGTGCCGTCGAAGTTGCCGTCCACGTCCCAGTCGGCGTAAGCAGAAAGATTGCAGTAGCCCAAACCGCCACCGCTCGTCCAATGGATTGTCAGTTCGCTACCCTTAGCCGCACTGACTACCGACGTAACGTGGCAGAGCGTTTCGGGACAACTCTCGGCCGTGTAGATATTGCGTTCTTCGCCGCCGTTCTGCACCGTGGCAATGGCGGTGAGATACTGGCCGTAGCTCTTCACGTCGGCGATGTCGTTCAAGTTCTCCGCAGGCATACCCCACTTGTTGACGATGAAGTGTGCCGTAAACGTGGCTGCGTCAGCACCGTAATAAGTATATTCGTTCTCCGTGCTTACCACGTTGTCCGAAGCGTCGGTCCAATTGAGGAAATCGTAGCCCGAAGCAGGAACTGCCTTTATCGTCACTTCGTCCGTACCCGTCACAGAAGTAGCCGTACTGCCCACGATGCTCACACTGCCTTGTGCGGCATCGGAAGTCTTGGCCTCGACGGTGCGCGGCGTGGTGATGTTGTCCTTAATTGTCAGTTTGTATTTCAGCACCGTGCCGTCGCTCAACGTGATGATTACCTGTGCCTTGCCCGTAGAGGCTGTGGCAGGGATGGCAACGGAGAGCGTGTTGAACGTTTCGTCGTCGGCAATAGCCCCGTCGAGGTTGAGGTCGATGCCAACGGTGGCGGTCACGCCCTCGGGAAGCAACTGCAAAGGCAGAGCGTACGACGAGCCGCGCAGAGCCGTCTGACTGAGCGTTGCGGCGAGGTCGGTCGTCATGTAGCGGTAGAGGTGGTAACGGTTGCCGTTGCCGTCAGTGAGCAGCGCAAAATACTTGCCGAAGAGTTCGCTGGCCACGTCGGCCGTGTTGCCCTCAGGCACGTTGCTGTACGAGAGCGAAGCGTTGTGCGCCCAAGCCCAGTCAACGTCGAACCACGTAGGCTGCGAGGCGTTGTTGTCGAGATTTTGGAAGAACGTTGCCCAACGGCTGCGGTAGAAGTCCTTGACCATGCCGCCCCATTCGCGGTAGGAATAGTCGCGCAGGCCGCCCCACTCGCTCTGGCTGCGGTCGCCCCAGGTGGTGATGAGCGTGCGGGCGTTGTTCAGTTCGAGCCACTGGCGGTCGCTCTCGGTGGTGCCCTCCGCCTCGTCGGCGATGGCGCGCGCCATCTGCGTCCAGCGGCCGAGCATAAAGTTGCGGTTGGTATTGAGGAGTTTGTCTACGTCGGAGAGCAAATCGAGGAAAGCGTCGCGACGTGCGGCGTAGGCCGTCTTGTCGCCCGAAGTATAAGCCTCGTTGATAGCTTTGAGCAAGTAGTAACCGTAGTCCGTCAAAGCCTGGCGCGAGAAGTCGGTGAGGTCGTAGCTGTAGTTTTCGCCGCTCAGCGAACCGTCGGCCTTCAAGAGCAGATAAGCAGCGTCGGCCACCTGCTGGGCATCGTAGAATATATCCGTGCCGCCCCAGCTCGACACGCTGCCAACAGACAGTGCTGGACGGGCGCAAAGCACGGCCTCCTGCGGGCCTTGGAGCGACGTTTCGCAGTTGAGGGCAGAGTTGCGCACCTTTTCCCAAGCGTTCTGCGCATTGTCGTTTTGCACGCCGTAGCGGCTCACGGCATAATCGGCGAGCCACGTCTTAGGGTCGGGCTTGGAAGCGAGCCAGGGGAGTTCGAAGAGCGCATCGTAAAGTACCGGTACCTGCTCAATGGCCTCGGGCGTAGCGCCAATGCCCTTCACGTTGCTGTGGGCTGACTTCTGGTCGAAGAAGTCGGTCATCTCCTTCGACAGACGGCCGAAGAGACCCGTGCGGCCGCCGAAGTTGGGCAGTGCGCAATAGACGGCGTCGTGGCCCTGATAGTCACCGAAGTGGCTGTGTGCGTCGCTGAAAAGGTCGAGAACGATGAGTTTTCCTTTCTCCACCTTAGAGAGAACGTTGTACTGTGCGCCGCTCCACTGCCAGAACTGAATGACCCACTTAGCCTCAGCGTTGGCCTTGGTCATGGCGGCGGCGAGTTGTGTATAGGCCGAAGCCACATCGATGCCGTCGGTATTGGCTCCTTCGTGGAAGGGGTCCATGCTGTAGTAAGTGGACGTACCCATCACCTCAACGAGACGTGCGTAGTACTTTTCGGATATTTCGGTGAACGCCGTGGAGTTGGGGTCGAGGATATAGGGACGAACAAAGTTGCACCAGTTGCCCTGGTTGTTGGCTTTATATCCCTTCTTGCTCTCGATGTCGCTCGGCACCATGCCGGCATAGCCAGGCAATACGGGTTGCATGCCGAGTTCTCGCTCACGGGCAAGGATATTCTTGGCCAACTTTTCCTGGCGTTTGTACCACCAATCGGGGTTGGCACCGCCCCACCCTTGCAGGTTGTTCATGCCCCACCATGCCTGGAAGCACGGACCGGCGATGAAGTTGTTGGCCTCGGCCTGCGTATAGCCCAAGTCCTCGGTGAGGAGTTTGTTCCACACCACGTCGAGCCCGACAATCTGCAAAGGCATATTGATGCCGTGGAGCGCCATCCAGTCAATCTCCTGCTGCCAACGCTCCCACGTCCACGTAGACATGGAGTATGAGAAGGTGCAGTAGTTGAGGTAGTAACGATAGTCAACGCTGCAAGTGTGGGTTTCCTCGTTCGTGGGAAGAGGAAGCGAGGCACTGACAAGGTCGGTGGTGAGGTTGTTCCACGCGAGGTTGATGTGCGCCACGTGGTTCAGGTACCAGTTGATACCCGTGGTGACGGCGAGCGTAGAATTGCCCTTGACGCAGGGCTTTCCGTCGGACGAGGTGAGGACAAACACGTCCTTCCTGTCTGACGAAAGGCTCTCGTCGACAACGGTGACGAAGCGGTCGGCCGCTCCCGTACCGCCAATGCGGTTGAGCAGCGACGTTACTGCCGCCGGGTTGGTTGTTGCCGCAAAAGCTGCGAGGGCGTTTGCGCAAAGCAAGGCCACGGCAAGCAGCAGAGAGCGGATGTGGACTGTAAGGGATTTCATAGTGACTATGGTGTATTGATGTGTTACGAAGAAGGGAAAGACTGCGACGCGTCAGTGTTTGGTAGTCTTTTCAAGGAGTTTGGAAGCGAGGAAGTCCGCTGCGTGGACAATGCTCACGAGGGGCGACTTTTCGAGAGCGGCGTAGAAGGAGTAGCGTTGCGACGTTCCGTTTTCGCCCATGTCGAACATGCCCATGTGCCAACGGATGGCGAGCATTTCCTCAGGTTTTAGATGCACGTACCAGTTCAACATGAGGCACGACTTTTCGCCGTGGCCAAGAGGGAATTCGTCTTTCAATTCATAGCCGGGGTAAGACACCCAACGGTTATTCTCGTCCTTCTTCCAGCGTTCGGTTTTGTGGTAGAGCTTCACCTTGCAGAGGTCGTGGAAGAGCGTGGTGATGGCAATGCTCTCCATCGACACTTCTGCCTCGAAGGGCGACGTATCGTCCTTGATGGGTTGCTCGGCTATGTTCTCGTAGAGTTTGCAAGCCGTGCGGAACACGTTGATGGAGTGTTGGCACAGGCCGCCATCCTCGTTGAGGTGGAAGTTGGTGGACGAAGGTGCGGTGTAGAAGTCGGTCTTTTCGAGATAGTCCAATATGCCGTCCAAGCCGTCGCGGTGGATGTGTTCTTTGCAGAGGGAGATAAACAGGTTTTTGTTCTCTTCAATTTGCTGTGCAGTCATTGGTGTAAGGATTTAAGGTTTCGGTGTCAGGGCTGATTCGTCGAGCGTAAGCCCCATCTTTTTGGCTCTTTCGATAACAAAAGCCAGAGCCGGTTCGTGTTCGTTGGGCACTTTGCCGTCGAGAATAGCGTCTTTGAGCGCACTCTTCAACGCCCCCACCTGCTGGCAAGGCTGGAGGTTGAACAGGCGCATTATCTCCGCACCATCAACGGGCGGCTGGAAGTTGCGTATGCGGTCCTTCTCCTCAATGTCGACAAGCTTGCGGCGCACGGTCTTGAAGTTGTTGAGGAAATTCTTTTTACGTTGCTCGTTCTTGCTCGTGATGTCGGCTTCGCAAAGGAGCATGAGGTCGTCAATGTCGTCGCCGGCCTCGAAGAGCAAACGGCGCACGGCACTGTCGGTCACCTCGTCGTCGGCAATGGCGATGGGACGCATGTGCAGGCCAACGAGTTTCTCAACGTACTTCATGCGTTCGTCGAGGGGAAGTTTCAAGCGGCGAAAAAGGGGCTTCACCATTTTCTCGCCCAGATAGTTGTGGTTGTGGAACGTCCAGCCAACGGCAGGTTCCCAACGCTTGCTGCGAGGCTTGCCGATGTCGTGCAGGAGGGCGGCCCAGCGCAGGTAGAGTTTGTCGCTCTTGGCAGCCACGCTGTCGAGCACTTCGAGCGTGTGGTAGAAGTTGTTCTTGTGCGACTTCCCGTTGCGCGTCTCCACGCAGTCGAGGCGCGACACTTCGGGCAGGATGAGGTCGAGCAGGCCACAGCGCTGCAAGTCGATAAATCCGCGCGAGGGCGTTTGGCTCATCATGATTTTGTTGAGTTCCACGATGATGCGCTCCGCACTAATGATGGATATACGCTCGCGGTTGCGTTCGAGAGCGTCAAACGTCTCGTCTTCGATAAGGAAATTGAGCTGTGTGGCAAACCGCACGCAGCGCATCATGCGCAGGGGGTCGTCGCTAAACGTGATGTCGGGGTCGAGAGGGGTGGCTATGATGCCGTCCTGCAAGTCGCGAATGCCGTCGAAGGGGTCAACGAGTTCGCCAAGGCGGTCGGCGTTCAGGCAAACGGCCATGGCGTTGATGGTAAAGTCGCGGCGATTCTGGTCGTCTTCGAGCGTGCCGTCTTCCACGACGGGCTTGCGCGAATCGTGCGTATAGCTTTCCTTGCGAGCACCGACAAACTCCACCTCGTGGTTGTGCCACTTCACCTGCGCCGTACCAAAGTTACGGAATACGGACAGGTGCGCACCGCGGCCAAGGCGTTTGGCGAAAGCCTCAGCCATGGCTATACCGCTGCCCACGACGACCACGTCGATGTCGTTGGTGGGGCGTTGCAGGAAAAGGTCGCGCACATAGCCGCCAACGAGGTAGCATTCCATGCCCAGTTCGTCGGCCGTAAGGGTAAGTTTGTGGAACAAGCTGCTGTCGAGCGCGTCAACAATTTCTTCTCGGGTAAGAATCTTCATCCTCTCTCTTGAAATATTTGCTTTTTGATGGTCCGTGCAATACAACGAAAAGGTGCTGCCCCGCAAGGCACACCTTTCCTTGTATCACGTTCTGTTGTTCATAAATCTTATGTAAAAACTGTTCGCTGCGCTAATAGCTGTAGCGAATGAGACGCAACGTGTAGTTCGTGTTGTTGTCGTAATCGTTCACGCGCAGCGTCATGTAGTCGTTGTCGTAAGTGCTGATGTACGCATCCATGCTGATGTAGTAGTCCTTAGGCGGGAAGGTAAACTGCAAAGTGCGCCCACTGAGCCGCCAATATCCCGTTTCGTGGAAGTTGCCCGAGCCGTACGACTCGAAATCGCCGTTGCCGTACAGCACCCATCGGTCGCCCTGCTGGTAGGGGCAGTTTGCCCAGCCCGTCACCTCGACCACGCGCCAATATCCCGACACGTCGCGGCGGCTATCCCACCAGTCTTCGTCGCAGCTCAGGAGCGACAATGTGCTGAATAGGACCACTGCCCACAGCGCCATCTGCTTTGTCAATGCTTTCTTCATGTTTTTCTTTATGGTGTAGTGTTTTTGCTTTGCCGCGCACAGGTTGCCCGGCCTTACAAATGCAAAGATAAGCATCTTGCACTAAACGTTTGCACGCAACGCCTGATTAATACGGATTTGCGACATCGCGGGCCGCCTCGGCAACGTGCCGCCACCAATGTTGTCCTAAACATTCCCGATAAAACATGCCCAACGCATTGCTTCGGTTTCCTCTCGCCGCTGGTGCAAAAAATTGCGCATAGGGGCGCAAAAATTTGCGCCCCTATGCGCAATTTTTTGCACCAAGCAGAGCGTTTTCCTTCGAAGCGTCCCACTCATCATTAACCCTAAAAACAGTTGCTTCGCTCTAATGCAGCTGTACATTCCTTGAAGAGCCTGAAAAACACTGGGCGGGCAACCCCAGCCCTACTGCGTTTCAAAAAACGGTTAGGACAACATTGTGCCGCCACTGGAAAATAAGGCGCGCACGGGGCGGCACGAAGGCAGATACGAAAGGATTTTGTATTTTTGCAATCATTTGGGCAGAACACACCACACAAACGACATCTAAACCTTTCCGCAATGCACACAGCCCAACCAACTGAACACTCTACGATGGCATTGCCGTTTCTCCCCACAAACTACTTAGAGCACGACACAATCCATGAATAATAAGTTTGAAGACAGTCCGCAATCAGCCTTTTCCCTTATCGCCGACTTCGAGGGCGAGATGAAAGCTCTCCTCGAAACACCGTTCGACAGCACGCTGCCGGCCCTTCCGCTACGCAACATGATGCTGTTCCCCGGCACGGTGGGTTCGGTCAACGTTGGCCGGCCTATGAGCGTCAAGGTGGTCAACCAATCGCTCAAAAAAGGCTCACTCATTGCCGTCATTGCCCAAAAGAATGGCGACATCGACGACCCTGAGCGTTCGGACTTCTACGACGAGGGTGTGGTGGCACGCGTCATGCGCATCATCGAGATGTCGAAAGGCAACTGCATGGCCATCATTCAGGCTTACGGGGCTATTCGCCTTGGCAAGTTGCAGCGCCGCCGCCCCACCATTCGCGTGGAGGTGGAACCGATTGCCGAACAGGTTTACGAGAAGGACGACGAGGAATACGGCGCAATGGCCGAGAGCTGTCGCGACGCTATGGTGGAGTTGCTTCAGCTCAACGACGGGCCGCGCGCCAAGGAGGCGACCTTCGCCATACGCAACATCTCGCACCCGGCGTTCCTCATCAGTTTCATCTGCTCGAACATTCAGATTTCGCAGGACGACCGTTACAGCCTCCTGACGCTTCACGACGGCAAGGAACGCGCCATGAAACTGCTGCAAATCATTCAGCGCGAACTGCAATACGCCAAGATTAAGCGCGACATTCAGGACCAGACGCGCACCGAACTCGACAAGCAGCAACGCGAATACTTCCTGCACCAACAAATCAAGAACATTCAGGACCAGCTCGGCGAGGGCGAGGATAACGACGTGGCGGAACTCAAAGCCAAGGCGGAGAAACTCGCTTTGCCCGAAAAGATTCGTGCGGCGTTCGACCGCGAGCTGAACAAGTTTGAACATATCAGTCCGCAGTCGCCCGACTACAACGTACAACTGTCGTACCTGCAAACCATCCTCGCCCTGCCTTGGGGCATCTCCACCACCGACAACCTCAACGTAAAGAACGCCGAGAGCGTGCTTAACCGCGACCACTACGGCATGGAAAAGGTGAAGGAGCGCATCCTCGAACACCTTGCCACCCTGCGTTACCGCAAGTCGGACAAGTCGCCCATTCTCTGCCTCGTTGGACCTCCGGGCGTGGGCAAAACGTCGCTCGGCCGCAGTATCGCCGAGGCTCTCGGCCGCAAGTACGTGCGCATTTCGCTGGGCGGCGTACACGACGAAGCGGAAATCCGCGGACACCGCCGCACCTACGTGGGAGCTATGCCAGGCCGCATCCTCAAAGGCATCATGAAGGCGGAGACGTGCAACCCTCTCTTCGTACTCGACGAGATTGACAAGGTGTCGGAAAACAACTACAACGGCGACCCGAACAGTGCGTTGCTCGAAGTGCTCGACCCGGAGCAGAACAATGCCTTCCACGACAATTACCTCGACCTCGACTTCGACCTCTCAAAGGTTTTCTTCATAGCTACCGCAAACAGCCTGCAAACCATCCCTCGCCCCTTGCTTGACCGCATGGAGGTGATTAACGTGGAGGGCTACCTCACGGAGGAGAAAAAGGAAATTGCCCGCCGCCACCTCATTCCCAAGGAGCAGAGCGAGTTTGACTTCGGCGAAGGAGCGAAAATCAAGTTTACGCCCTCGGCTACGGAGTTTCTCATCGAGAACTACACTCGCGAGAGCGGCGTGCGCCAGCTCGAAAAGCAAATCAACAAGATTTTCCGAAAGGTGGCCTACCTCGCCTCAACGAGCGACGACGATACTCTGCCGTTTGGCGGAAAGAGCCTTCGTCCGGCCGACATTGAGCAACTGCTCGGCAAACCGCTGTTCAGCCGCGACCACTATCAGGGCAACGGCTACGCTGGGGTCGTTACGGGCCTTGCCTGGACCTCCGTGGGCGGCGAGATTCTCTTTATCGAAACGAGTGTCAGCCGCAGCAAGGGGGCAAAGCTCACCCTTACGGGCAACCTCGGCGACGTGATGAAGGAGAGTGCCGTACTGGCATTGGAATACATCAAGGCACACGCCAACTCCTTGCAGCTCGACTACCGAATCTTCGACCATTGGGGCATCCACATCCACGTGCCTGAGGGGGCAACCCCCAAGGACGGCCCCTCGGCCGGCATCACCATCGCCACGTCGATTGCCTCTGCCCTTACGCAGCGCAAGGTGCGCGACCACATCGCCATGACGGGCGAGATAACACTCCGAGGTCGCGTGCTGCCCGTGGGTGGCATCAAGGAGAAGATCCTCGCCGCCAAGCGTGCTGGCATCACCGACATCCTTATTTCGGAGGAAAACCGCAAGGACATCGAGGAAATCAACGCGCGCTACGTTGAAGGTGTCAACTTCCACTTTGTCAAGGACGTGCAGGACGTGCTTCGCTTTGCCCTGCTCAACGAAAAGGTGGACAATGCCATTGAACTGACGGAGGGACTTGACGAAGAGGACACCTCTGCTTCGTCGCCCAAAACTGGCAATCACGACGACAGCGTCGCCGCTCGGTTGCTCAAAGGGAAGCAATAAGGCCGTAGCAAACACACCTATTATATAATGCAGTAACAAACGAAAGTTCAGGATTGTTTTTTGCAAGGAAAATCCAATCAGGAACTTCCCTACCCTATCCCCACATGAAAAGATTGAACCTGACGGCAACCTTGCTGGTTGTCATGATAAGCAGCCTCTTCGCTTCCAGTTGCTCTTCGGCCGATGAGAGCCGCATTTTCTGTACGCTCTATGCTGAAAACGTCAGCGCGAACGTCATAGAGAACGACAAGGGCATCACCACGGAAACCTATTTCGACTCTCTCAACCAAAAGTTCCAGACTATCAGCGGTTGGTACGACAATGCTGAGGCTGCACGCGAAAGTCTTACGCTCGTGGCCGACAAGACCGTTGACGAGTTTGAGCAGACAAGTATGCCGGGCGTGAGCTTCTACGGCCGTTTCGCCGTAGGCTACCAGGTGAAAGACGCAGCAGGCAAGACCTTGCTCAAAGAGTACACGAACAAGCAGCTTGGCAAGACCGACCTCACCAAAGCCCTTACAAAGATTGCCGCAGCCAACCCCGACGGATTTACCGTCGATGCCATCACACTCGAACCCATCACGAAAGGCTTTGCAGTTTCTGTGGAAGCAACGCAAAACAGTTTCGGCGCAGAGGGACTTTCCAAGGTGATAGACTACGTCACTTCCCACAATGACATAAACGCCTACGGCGGCTGGCTCAACTCGGACAACAACGCCTACTACTACGATGCCACCATCGTTTGCAAAACCCGCGAGGAAGCTGAAGCGTTCGGTCGCCTCAACCACCAAACAGCCATCTTCGACCTTGAAAACATGGAGGAGATAAGGCTCTGAAAACAACTTAGAACAAAGCACAACAAATACGATGCCACTCACATTTGAGTTACAACATACCGACGGCGGCGCACGCGCCGGCCTTATCACTACCGACCACGGACAGATACACACGCCTATCTTTATGCCTGTCGGCACGCTGGGCAGTGTCAAGGGCGTGCATCTGCGCGAACTGAAAGACGACATCAACGCCGAAATAATCCTCGGCAACACATACCACCTCTATCTGCGTCCGGGCCTCAACATCATCGAGAAGGCCGGCGGTCTGCACCGTTTCAACGGCTTCGACCGTCCAATGCTCACCGACAGCGGCGGCTTTCAGGTGTTTTCGCTCGCAGGCATCCGCAAGCTCACCGAAGAGGGCTGCGAGTTTCGTTCGCACATCGACGGCAGCAAGCATTTCTTCTCGCCCGAACGGGTGATGGACATTGAGCGCACCATCGGTGCTGACATTATGATGGCTTTCGACGAGTGCCCTCCCGGCACGGCCGACTATGCCTATGCACGCAAAAGTCTCGACCTCACGCACGGATGGATGAAGCGTTGCTGGAAGCGTTTCCACGAAACGGAGCCTAAGTATGGCTACCACCAGGCACTCTTCCCCATTGTGCAGGGTTGCGTCTACCCCGACCTTCGCCGCGAGAGCGCACAGTTCATGAGCGACTTCGGCGCAGAGGGCTACGCCATCGGCGGTCTGGCCGTGGGCGAACCGGCGGAGAAGATGTACGAGATGATTGAGGTGGTCAACGAAATCTTACCCACCGACCGTCCCCGCTACCTCATGGGCGTGGGGACGCCGGTCAACATCCTCGAAGCCATTGAACGCGGCGTGGATATGTTCGACTGCGTTATGCCTACGCGCAATGGCCGCAATGCCTGCATCTTCACTTCCGAGGGCATCATCAATATGCGCAATAAGAAGTGGGAGGAATGCTTCGAGCCTGTCGACCCCATGGCGCACTGTTTTGCCGATGTGCAGTATACCAAGGCTTACCTGCACCACCTCTTCAAGGCCAAGGAACTCCTGGCCATGCAGATAGCTTCCATCCATAACTTGGCGTTCTACTTGTGGCTCGTACGCGAGGCTCGCAAGCATATCATTACCGGCGACTTTGCTGTGTGGAAGTCCCAGATGGTCGAAAAACTTACCCGAAAACTCTAACGGCGCATCCCGTTGTCAGGCAGTGCGCCCCATCGTTTCTTATGTCAAAGCTGAAACGTCTTCTCTCCAAAGCGAAACGCTATTTGTTCGCCCCTCTGCGCAGCAAGCGCGGCAAAGGAGCGCAAAGCGGCCGTGCCAACGATCGCCTGAGCCGCAAGGGGCGCAAACCGCTGCTCGGAAGGCTCGACAGGTACATCATTACGAAGTTTATCACTACGTACCTGTTTCTCATCGCCATCATCATTGTTATCGCCGTCATTTTCGACTTTAACGAGAACATTGACAAACTCACACAGAGCCATGCCTCGCAACTGAAAATCCTTCAGTACTACGGCAATTTCGTGCCTTACTTCGCCAATCTGTTCAGTCCTCTGTTCGTGTTCATCGCCGTTATCTTCTTCACGTCGAAACTGGCCGACAAGTCGGAGATTATCGCCATGAAGAGCACGGGCATGAGTTTCAGGAGGCTATTGCGCCCGTATATGTTCACGGCTTGTCTCATTGCGGCTAGCAGTTTCTTCTTGGGGGCTTACGTCATCCCTAAGAGCAACGTGGCACGCGTGAACTTCCAAAACAAATACATTAAGAAGAAGACGGACATCACCTCCGTTGACAACGTGCAAATGCAGGTCGACACGGGCGTGGTGGCCTACATCACCCACTTCGACAACGTGACGAAGAGCGGCTATGGATTCTCGCTCGACAAGTTTGTGGAGAAGAAACTCGTGTCGCACCTCACGTCGCAAAGCATTCAGTACGACACGCTCTCCGACCGCCGCTTCTCGTGGACGCTCCGCAACTACGAGGTGCGCACGCTCCGCGGCAAGCGCGAGGTGATTACGAACGGCGAGAAGCTCGACAGCATCATCATGATGGAGCCAAAGGACTTCTTCTACGTGCGAGGGCAGCAGGAAACCATGACGCTGCCCGAACTGCGTGAGTTCATTGCCCGCCAGCAGCTCCGCGGAGCCGACAACGTCAGCACGTTCGAGGTGGAATACTACAAACGCTACGCCACGCCCTTCGCCGCGTTCATCCTCACGGTCATCGGTGTGTGCATGTCGAGCCAAAAGCGCAAGGGGGGCATGGGCATAAGCCTCGGCGCGGGCTTGGCTCTCAGTTTTGCCTACATTCTTTTCCAGACGGTGTCGTCGTCGTTTGCCACCAATGCCGGACTTGAAGCGTGGATTGCCGTATGGATTCCCAACGTTTTGTTTGCCATTGTGGCCTTGGCGCTCTATTTCAAGACACCGCAGTAAACATCGCCGAAAGGGGCAGGAAAACGGTTATGCCCCTTCGCATAACATCTTTATAAATGACAGAAAACAACATCAACCCGCAAACAGCCAGCGAGGAGCAGGAAAAGCCTGCGGACTTGTTCACGCTCTTCGAGGATCTGCCTCTCTCCGACAACGTGCTCGACGCGCTCTACGACATGCGCTTCGAAAAATGCACGCCTGTCCAGGCCAGCTGCATACCTCCCATTCTCGACAACCGCGACGTACTCGGCGTTGCCCAGACGGGTACGGGCAAGACGGCTGCTTACCTGCTGCCGCTGCTCACGGTTCTTGAGCGCGACCCTCACCCCAAGGATTCGGTGAACTGCCTCGTCATTGCCCCAACCCGCGAACTGGCGCGCCAAATTGACCAGTCGCTGCAAGGCTTTGCCTACTACACGGGCGTAAACGCCGTGGCCGTCTACGGAGGCAACGACGGCGTGCGCTACGAACAGGAACGCAAGTCGCTTCAGGCCGGTGCCGACATCGTGCTTGCCACCCCGGGCCGTCTCATCACGCACCTGCAACTCGGTACGCTCGACCTGAGCCGCACCACGCACCTTGTGCTCGACGAGGCCGACCGTATGCTCGACATGGGTTTTGCCGACGACATTCTCGCCATCGTGAAGCAGATGCCTAAGAAACGGCAGACTATCCTCTTCTCGGCTACCATGCCGCCCAAGATTGCCGAACTGGCGCGCACTATTATGAACGACCCTGTGGAGGTGGAGATTGCCGTGTCGAAGCCAGCTGAAAACATCAGCCAGAGCGTTTACGTTTGCCGCGAGAGCGACAAGCAGCAGGTGCTGAGCCACGTCTTCGCCGCCACACCGCCTAAGCGCGTCATTCTGTTCTGCTCGTCGAAGCAGAAGGTGAAGGAACTCAACATCCGCTTGCAGCGCAAGGGCTTCAACGTGCGGGCCATGCACTCCGACCTCGACCAGGCGGAGCGCGACGAGGTGATGAATCTTTTCCGCGCACAGCAGATAGACCTTCTCGTGGCCACCGACATCGTGGCGCGCGGCATCGACATCGACGACATCACGATGGTCATCAACTACGACGCGCCGCACGATGCCGAAGACTATGTACACCGCATCGGCCGTACGGCTCGTGCCGGACGCGAAGGGGCTGCCATCACGCTCATCGGCGAGAAGGACCTTGTCGCCCTGAAAAACATTGAGCGCACGCTCGACATTAAAATTCCCCGCGCCGAATTGCCAGAAGGCGTACAGCCTCCCTCGGGCGGCCAGCAGGGAGGACGCGGACATGGCCAGCACGGACGCGGCGGCTCTTCGCAGGGCGGCGAACGCGGCCACGGCAAGGGCAACCACAACGACCGCCGTCACGACAACCGCAATAAGAGCGGACAAGGGCCGCGCAACCGTACGGACAAGCACCGCAACGGAAAGGGCAACAAGCAACGGTCGTCAAACAACCCGAAGAACAATGCTGAGTAACCCCATTCGCACACTGCATACACACAAACAATGCGCCGCAACTATGAGCGCATTGCTTGTGTTTTTCGTTTGCACGGCTCTCTCCGCCACGGCGCAGTGTCTGTTTCCCGTCACGCGCTTCCACGCTGCCGACAGCCGCTATGCGCCCTACGCCGGCAACTTCCTGAGCGGCTTTATGCAAAGTCCCTCCCGGGCCGACTCGCTCGGGGGCGTGCTGCAAATCCCCTTTGTGGGCGACCCATTGCTCGTCTATGTGGGCGAGAAGGACAGCACGCAATATACGGCCTACGCCACAGGCTACCGCTTTGACGAACGAAACGACCTGACAGGTTCATACCGTGCATTCTTGTCGCGCTACGGCATCGAGGCTTCGCTTACCAGCCATGCCGACTACTGCGAACAGCTTTATGCCTTTCCCGACACGGTGGCGGGAAAAGGCCTCCTCATCGACCTCGACCACTGCTCCACCGACAACGACGATGGCGGCATGGATGTGGTGTTTATGAGCAAAAAGGTCGTTCGTGCCTACAAGCGCAGCGGTACGGACGGACAGGGACGGCGGCTCTTCTACGTAGCACGCTTTTCAAGGCCATTCGCAAAGTGGAACATTCGCCGCGAAACGGTGCGCCTCGACGACGGACGGCGCGAGCAACGCTGCAAGGTGGCGCTGATGTTCGACATCGAACGGGGTGGCACGCTGAACGTTGTTTCCTCGGTGTCGGGCCAAAGCACGGACAATGCACTCGCTCTGCTGCCCCCGGGCGGTGAACGTTTTGCACACGTCAACGACAACGTGCCTCTGCCGCCTAAGCGCGACAAGCTGTTGGCGCAAACGAATACTGCTCCAGCCGTACGCAAGCCATCGGCTCCTGCGACCAAGAAGTCAACAGCCGCTACGGCTAAACAGCCGGCTGTGAAAAAGGAGACTGCTACTGCGCCCGACTATATCGAAATATCCACGCGTGAGGCTGACCTCAAATTGCTCTTCGCCGCAGCCATGCAGCAGTTGGCAGCAGACAAGCAGCTGGGCAAGTCGGCCAACGCGGCTGATTTCCTGCAACGCCTTGCAACGCTCTATCCCCACTCCATCGATGCGCCCGACAGCACCAACGCCGCCGCAACCGCCGATTCACTCATGCGCCAATATGCGCAGGCCATGCTTAGCGGTGCGCAGGGAGCGATGACTTCGCAAAAAGCGGCGTGGATTGTGTTCAACGCCATCGGCTTTGTGCCTTGCAAGGACGGCGAAACGGCCGGCTACAAACTGGTTCGCCCGTTCCTCAACGTCGTCACGCTCCACGTGGGCGGCGGCCGGCGGTTCATCATTCATGCCAAGAACAACTCGCCTCGCGCCCTGAACATAGCGCAAGCTCTGCTCATGCGCCAGCCCCTGCCCGAGGACGGACTGCTCACGCATCCGCAACTCGCCAAGGGCGGCATTCTCGAAATTAAAATGTCACGATAATTTGTGTTCAAAGAAATGCCCCAATGGTCATGGCAGAAATAAAACGACAATAGATAATACTTCCGATCTGTTACTTAGCCCCATCATCCTATGGAATACAAAAAGCATTACACCGACGAGGAAATCAACGACACCGTGGAGTGGTTCAAAAGCCACATGGACGAACTGCCCACTTCGTTGCAACTCGACAAAGCCACCTTCATCGCCGACCTCCGCAAAACCGTGCCGCTCTACTTCGACATAGCGGCCAAACACAAGGACAACCCCACTTATTCCGCCCAGTTGCGCCACCTCTTCCTCATGCGTGAAGCGGTGGAACAGATGCTCGGCAAATAACCCCAAACTATTCACACCATGCGCAAATCTATCCGAAAATACTCCGCTCAGCCCGTCAGCGACGAACTGCTCAACAGTCTGCTTGCCGAGGCTTCGCACACGCAGACAATGGGCAACCTGCAACTCTACTCCGTCATCGTGACGCGCGATGCAGAAATGAAAAGCCGCCTCGCCCCTGCCCACTTCAACCAGCCAATGGTAACGGGCGCACCCGTGGTTCTGACGTTCTGCGCCGACTACAACCGCACCACGCAATGGGCCTTGAACCGCAAAGGACACCCAGGCTACGACAACTTCCTCTCCTACCAAAACGCAGCTACCGACGCATTGCTCTTCTGCCAACGTTTCTGCGACCTGGCCGAAAGCAAAGGCCTGGGGCTATGCTTCCTCGGCACGACAGTCTACCAACCGCAAGCCATCATCGACACGCTTAAGCTGCCGCGCCTCGTCATGCCCGTTGCCACCATAACCCTCGGCTGGCCCGACGAAGACCCTGCCCCGAGCGAACGTCTCCCCCTCACGGCCATCCGCCACGACGAGACCTACGCCCCCGTAACGCCCGCCACCATCGACCGCGACTACACGGCCAAGGAACAACTCGAAGTAAACCGCCAGTTTGTTGAGGAAAACCACACCGAAACGCTCGCGCAAATCTTCACCGACATCCGCTACAAAGCCGCCGATTGCGAGGCCATGTCAGCCACCTTGCTCGATGCGCTTCGGGGACAGGGATTTCTCTAAGCTTCAATGCTGCGAATACCGTCTTTCTGAGCCGCCCGATAGTATAATTGAATAAATATGCCTACTTTTGCGCTGCGCAAGGGCGGCCTGAAAGGCCAAGTCTCCATAGCCCTTTCAAGTCGTACCCCCATTCCTAAAAGTCCACCGAAACCCACTACTCACAGAAATGGGACTTGCGGCCTGATTTCACCTAAATTCAAAATTTCAGCCAAATCTATGATGTCACTCGATTACCTGTTTTCACGTCTCAGCTGGCAGCAGATAGCCAGTGCGTTCATTGTGCTTTTCGCCGTGATCGACGCGCTCGGGTCAACGCCCATCTTCATCAGCCTCAAACAGGAGGGGCGGCCTGTCAACGCCATGAAGGCCACCACCATTTCGTTGGCACTGCTGCTGGGCTTCTTCTTTGCCGGCGACGCTATGCTGAAACTTTTCAGCGTCGACATCGAATCGTTTGCCGTGGCTGGCTCACTGGTGATATTTCTCATGTCGCTTGAGATGATCCTCGACGTGGTTATTTTCAAGAACCTCGGGCCTATCAAGTCCGCCACGCTCATCCCCGTGGTGTTCCCCCTCATCGCCGGAGCAGGGTCGTTCACAACGCTCCTCTCACTGCGGGCTGAATACGCCACGATCAACATCCTCATCGCCCTGTTCCTCAACATGGCCTTTGTCTACGTCGTCATCCGTGCCACCGACCGCGTGGAGAGCATCATCTCCCCAGCTGCGATCTACCTGCTGCGCAAGTTTTTCGGCATCATCCTGCTGGCCATTTCGGTGCGCCTCTTCACGGCCAACCTCAGTGCACTGCTCCACAACCTGCAATAATTCCCGTTCGCAAATGATACCGCCGCCAAAGGGCTACAAGTCTTTTGGCGGCTTTTTCGTGTAAGCGTTCACAAAGCGTTGATTCACCATTCCGTTTTCCACCCTTTCATTCACCGTACGTTCACCGGCCATTCACTCGAAGAAGGCTTCATCTAACGACGTACGTCCACCCTATTTAATGACGTACGTTCACTCGAGTTATAGACGTACGTTCACTCAAGTTATAGACGTACGTTCACTCGAGTTATAGACGTACGTTCACTCATCGCATAAATGTACGC
>CAVLCM010000012.1:0-21991 GCA_963661625.1 bacterium | reverse complement strand
AAAGAGGGTGGACGTACGTCGTTAGATGAAGCCTTCTTCGAGTGAATGGCCGGTAACGTACGATGAACGAAAGAATGGAACACGTAACTCGTTGATTTTCAACATGCGCCATTGGGTGGTGCAAAAAAGTGATGAAGTCAGGAAACAGGCGAACCGAGTACAAGAAAATCCATGCCTTCCGTGGGAATACGGCATGGAAGGCAAGTTCATCAGGAAGGAATTATCGACAATTCTTCGCCTCACGCTTTACCATCCCGAAATTAAATGACAAATTCGCCCCGTAACAGTAAAAGAACTTCCCGCTTGTGATTATAGAACAACCTGCCTGGTTTTTGCGGTGGCTTTATCCGCGTGCGCTTTGGCGCATGGACAAGCACGAACGTGCCGTGTACCTCACATTCGACGACGGACCCATCCCCGAGGTTACGCCGTGGGTGCTTGACGTGCTCGACCACTACGGCATAAAAGCCACCTTCTTCATGGTGGGCGACAACATACGCAAGCACCCACGGGAGTTCCAAATGGTGAAAGAGCGGGGACACCGACTGGGCAACCACACGTTCAACCACATCGGGGGAATGCTCCACGGCATCAACTCGTACGTGCGCAACGTAGACAAGGCCAACGAATACCTCCACACCGACCTGTTCCGCCCTCCCCACGGCTGGATGAAGTGGGAGCAATATCTCATCGTGATGCTCCGCTACAAGGTAGTGATGTGGGACCTCGTCACGCGCGACTATTCCACGCGCCTCAACGGCCGCGACGTGTTGCTCAACGTGCGCCGCTACGCCCGCAACGGAAGCATCATCACCTTCCACGACTCGCTCAAAAGCCAGGACAAGCTGCTCTACGCCCTCCCAAGAGCCATTGAGTGGCTCCTCTCGCAGGGATATGAGTTCAAGGTGTTCCCGGAAATGAGGAAGCCCTCGCCACCTAAACACCCTCAGCCCGAGGAGTAATCGGCGCACACCGTACGCATACGTACGTCGCCCGTATGGCCACAAACACGGGCAGAAGCGGCAACAAGCCGCCGAGAAAGCCCATCAAGCCGTCGGGCAAATCACAGGAACCCCATTATCGCAAAACTCCCCAGCAAAGCCTCTATGCCTTGCTGGGGAGTTTTTGAGGGTTGTACGATATTGCTTAGAGCGGGAACGATATACCCATGGAGAAGTTGCTGTTGGCGCGGTTAATGGGGATGAAGTCCTTGTTGTGCTTGCCGAAGAAACGGTCCGTACCCATGAAAATGTTGAAGTGGCGGGCGTGGAGACTTGCCACAAGGCCGCCCGTTACGCCACTGCTGGTGAAGCCAATGCTCAACGATGCGTCAAACCACTTCACGGGGGCTACGTTGGCCGAGAACATGCCGCTGTGGTAGGAATACTTGCCGGCCAGACGGCTCGAATAGAGGAAACCGAAGCGCAGTTTGCGGTACTGCGGCAGGGTGTATTCCGCACCGAGGTTAATGGTGGCTGCGAGTGCCTTCGTTTCATGGCCTTTTCCGTCGGAGTAAACGGCGAACATGTCTTCAAGGTCGTCGCCAATCTTTTCAAACTGGTCGTCGATGGTATTGCCCTCCTTGTTGGCATCGTTGGCCACGTAGACGTTCTCAAAGCCGTCGAACTCCCAGTTGCCGGCCGAAGAGGCTATATTTACATTGTTCCAGGAGATGAAACCGAGGTCGGTGATAGAGGCCGAGAGGGTGAGGTCGGGGATTACCTTGTACGTAGCACCGAGGTCAAACGCCATACCGAAGCCCGAGAGGCCTCCCTGAAAGTCGTCGAGATCGTCAACGCGGGGGCGGCCCGTTTCGGGGTCTTCCTTGCCCTCTTCGTATTTGAGGTTGGTGCCCATCAGTGCGGCGCGCGCCTGAATGTCGCCGTTGATCTTCCAGCAATCATCAGAGAGGTGGAGGTGGAGGTGCTTGGCGTCGAGGTCGGCATAGGCCAGACCGAAAAGGAACTTGACCTTTGCACCGATGCGGAGCTTCTCGTTGATGTCGCGGCTGTGACCCAGACCGAGTTCGAGGTAGTTCTCCGTGCGTACGCCGAGGTTAGAGATGTCATAGTCCGCCTTTGCACCAGTCGACTTCATGAACTCAAAGAGCGACTTGGGCATGGCCACGTTGGTGTTGCTGCGGATGTTCATGTCCACCACGTTCACGCCGCCAAATGCCTTGAAACCGACGCCGAAGAGCTGTAATTTAAGGTTGACGCTCAGGCGGTTGTTCTTTTTGAGGCCGTCGAGAAACTCGTCTGCGCCCACGTTGGGGTGCATAAAGGTGGTCAACGTGTTGCCGCCGTTTTCGCCGTAGCCTTGCCAGCCGGGTTCCATTTTGTAAATGAAGTTTTTAAGGCCAACATTGCCCGTAGTACCCACGTTGATGTTGCCCAGAATGAGCGGCATGGCCACGTAAGGCTTGTCGAGCAGGGCAGGGTTCATCTCGTGGTGGTAAACGGACGACTCCATGAAGTAGCTCGTGCGCAACTCTTGTGCCGATGCAGGCAGGGCAAGCATTGCGGCAAGTGGAAGAATATGATGAAGTTTCATATCGGAAATTCTTAGGTTGGTGAGTGTTTATGATAAGGTATGCTCTGTGTGCGTTGTGCGCAGGTGGCGGTTAGTTGAAGTCGGCTACCACACCGCCCTTCAAGCGAAGGCGCACATCGTTGATTTTGAGGTACTGGTCAGACACGAGACGCTTGTTCTCAATGCTGCTTGCTGCGTGGATGTTGAATTTAAGCTTATCAACCTTCTGCAGCAACTTCGGGTCGGCCAGAGTGGCGTTGATTTCCATATTGGTCTCGTTGACCTTCCATGCGCCGTTCTCCTTTTCGTCCGGACCGGCGTTGATGATAACCTTGTCGAAGTTGATGCCCTTAATCACTTTGCCGTCTACGCCGTAAGCCTCGATAGTTGCTTCGAGATCGAGGGGGATGGCGTTCTTAGCTACGGCATTGATGCGGATGCCCTCGGCGCTGAGGTCCTTCAGGTCGCTGTTCATGGAGTCAGTGCTGTCATTGTACACCACAACCAGTTCCTTGCCGATAATGAACGGCACGTAAACGTTGTAAGTAGCGTTGGTCTTGTAGTTATGACCCAACTGGATGGTGTATTCCTTGTCCTGAACGGAAATCTGTCTGTTCTTGAGGTTCACCTCAATCTCGTCGGGAACCTTTTCGAGCAACGAACTGAGGTTGTCCACCTGCTTCTTGCTGTAAGTTGCGGGCAAGCCGGCGGGATCGTAGGGTTCGCCGCTCTGGTAGAAGTAGAGCGTGTTGTACTTGTTGGCCTCCATCGTTGAGGTAGGCGCAATGGTTACAGTTTGGTTGGAGGCAGGAGCCTTGTCGAACTTAGAGACGAGCGTAGCACCCACGTTCACACCCACAGGCACGGAGGTGAGGTCGGCATCGAAGCGCATAGTCGGGTTGGTCACGTCGATGCGCACGCTCTCGTCGGTAAGGTAATCGGGGAGCGAACTGCGTACGTCGATGGGGTCGATATTTGGATCAATTTCAGGATCGAACTTACCCGTAAATTCCCTTATGTTGACATTGTTCGGGCTCATGTGGAGTTTGAGTTCCACAGAAGCTTCGTCGTTCGTATTCATCGTAATTTGGCGGCCCGACGTATTCTGGAACGTCACCTTGCCCGAGAGCGTAATCTTTGCCTCAGCTTCGGAGAGTTCGATGGAGCCGTCTTTCTTCACGCCGGCAATGGGATATTTCGGCGCACGGTTCAGGTTGATCTTGCTTACCTTCAAATGGCAAATCTCGTAGCTGTCGCTCACGTTGGTGATTGCTGCCGTGTGAACAAGCTTGTTCCCGTTAATAGTCCATCCAGCGGAGATTTCCTTCACTTCGAGGAAGTTGGGAATTTGGATAGCCATGTTTTCGAGCTTCGTAATGCCGAGCGCAAGGTCAGAAGGAGAGTTTCGCTTGTTGATGACAAGGCTGATATCAATGTCCTGCACGTTGAGGCTCTTGATGTAAGTCACATCATTAATGTCCTCTATGTTGAAGTCCATAGAGCTGCTACCGTTGGCTTCGCCCACCAACAAGAGGTCGGCTGCCACGGGTGCAGGACTGCCCTCGGGAACAGGAATACCGGCGTCGATGATTTGCTCGCGTACACTGTTGTAGTTGAGCACAGGGAAGTCCGTGTCAAGATGTGCGTCGTTGATTGTCGTAGTAACGTTGTCTACTGAAATGTCGATGTCGGTGTTTCCCTTCTCCACAAGGTAGAACAATCCCTCGCGGTTGTTGTCGATTTTCACGTCGTCATCGTCTTTGATGTCGAGGATATCTTTGAGGAGAATATTCTCGGTGCTACCGAACTTAACGGCGAGGCCGTCGCTGCCAAGTCTCATCGTAAGGTCTACTTTGTCAAGGTCGTAGCTGTCGTCTTGGCAACTGCTGAACCCAAGGCACAAATTCGCACAGATTGCACTGGCGATGCATAAGCGGCTGAAAATAGGTTGTGTCATGACGTTATAAGATTAAGTGAATTATTTAGGTAGTGTAATTTACCAGGTTGTTGTTACAAATGTACGTTTTATTGTTCTTTCTGCAACTGATAAAGTGAATATTTATGTAAATCTTTTTATTTCCGTCATAAACCAAAACAAAAGCGACAGACTTCCGGAACCGCAGTTCCAAAAGTCTGTCGCTTGATACTCCAAAGGGCTTATCGCCCGTGTGGGCAGTGTCAGCCCAAACAGGGCTGTTCTGTCGTCGTTATTTGTTGAGTTTCCACGTGGCACCATCCTTGGTGTCCTTCACCTCGAAGCCAAAGGCGGCAAGGTCGTCACGGATTTTGTCGCTCGTGGACCAGTCCTTCGCAGCCTTGGCCTTAGCACGGAGTTCGAGCAGCAGGTCGATAGCGTGGCCGTAAGCCTCTTCGCGGCCTGCATTGCCGCCCTGGCTCTCACTTTTCAGACCGAGGATGTCGAAGGCAAACGTGCGAACCACTGCCTTCAAAGCCTCCAAACCCTCGGGGCTGATGGTCTGCTGCTTGTCGGCAAGCTGGTTGATGACGCGGCAAGCATCGAAAAGATGACTGATAACAATGGGCGAGTTGAAGTCGTCGTTCATGGCCTCGTAGCACTTTTCGGCCAGACCGTCGGCGTATTCCTTGGTAACCGTGCCGCTGTCGACAGCCTCGATGCGGTCGAGCTGCGCCACAGCATCCATCAAGCGGTCGAAGCCCTTCTTCGAGGCTTGCAGTGCTTCGTTGGAGAAGTCCACCGTGCTGCGGTAGTGAGCTTGCAGGATGAAGAAGCGGATGGTCATGGGCGAATAGGACTGCTGGAGCAGGGGGTGCGAACCCGTGAAGAACTGGTCGAGCGTAATGAAGTTGTTGTAGCTCTTGCCCATCTTCTTCCCGGCGATGGTAATCATGTTGTTGTGCATCCAGTACTTCACCATCTGGTCGCCCTGCGAAGCCACGGCCTGTGCAATCTCGCACTCATGGTGGGGGAAGACAAGGTCCATGCCGCCGCCGTGAATGTCGAAATGCGAACCGAGATATTTGCGGCCCATTGCCGTGCACTCGCAGTGCCAGCCAGGGAAGCCCTCGCTCCAAGGCGACGGCCAGCGCATGATGTGCTCGGGCTGCGCCTTCTTCCAAAGGGCAAAGTCTACCTGATGGCGCTTTTCGCCCACGCCGTCGAGTTCGCGGCTGGCGTCGTGCACGTCTTCAAGGTTGCGGCCGGAGAGAATGCCATAGCGGTGCTTTTCGTTGTACTTCACCACATCGAAATAGACAGAACCGTTCGACTCGTAAGCAAAACCGTTGTCAAGAATTTGCTTCACCAGTTCCTCCTGCTCAATGATATGCCCCGTGGCGTGCGGCTCAATGCTTGGCGGCAACACGTTGAGCTGCGCCATGGCCGCATTGAAGCGGTTGGTGTAGTACTGCGCCACCTCCATCGGTTCGAGCTGTTCGAGGCGAGCCTTCTTGGCAATCTTGTCCTCGCCCTCGTCGGCATCGTGTTCGAGATGCCCCACATCGGTGATGTTGCGGACATAGCGCACCTTGTAGCCCACATGGGTGAGGTAGCGGAACACAAGGTCGAACGTGATGGCGGGACGGGCGTGACCCAGATGTGCGTCGCCGTAGACCGTCGGGCCGCAGACATACATGCCCACGTGGCCCTCGTGGATGGGTTTGAACAACTCCTTCTGGCGGCTCAGCGTATTATAGAGAAATATTGCTTGTTCCATATCTTAAATCCGTTTTCGGTTTGTTGGATGCAAAGTTAAATAAAATCATTCAGCCCTGTCGGTGCCGCTCTTCTGCTTGCGCACCTCGACCACAATGGCGAATACGAAGCACACAAGGATGAGGAGAAGTGCTGCATAGGCCACGTAGTTGGTCTGCGCAATGCTCTTGGGGTTAAACGACATTTCCACCTTGTGCTGTCCAGCTGGCACTTTGAGGGCGCGCAGCACGTAGTTGACACGACCGAGTTCGGCGGGCTGGCCGTCGATGGTCACAGTCCAATCGGGGTAGTAAATTTCGGAGAACACCACTACGCCACCCTTAGCCGAAGCCACGTCGTACTGCAAATGGTTAGGGGCATAGGAAGTGAGCGTCACCTTGCCCGAATCGAGGGGCGAACCATTGAGCTGCGCCTTGAAACGTTCATCGGCCACAGCCTTGTGTTTCGTATCAAGGCCCGTCAGAGCTGCCATTTCGGCATCGGCATTCTTGACGAACGAAAGGTTCTGCACAAACCATGCGTTGCCGTTGGCATAGGGGTTAGGCACCACCTGGTTGGCTTCTTTGCCGAAAATGAAGTACTTGGTGTTGAGCATATTCAACACCGGAGCAATGCTGTCGCCGTTGACGCGACTGAGATCACCCTCGGAGGCGTTCACGGCATTGACAAAGGCAGGTATTTCGCTCGAAAGCTGGCGGTCGATGAGGTCCTGATAGCGATGAAGCTTGGCCGCGTGATAACCGCCAATACTATGGTGATAGTAGGACGTAACGTTGGACGTTTCGTTGAACGGGTTGCCGCCAGAGATGTTCGCCACACGGTAGTAGCTCGTGTCCTGCAATATTCTTTGGTCGGCAGCCGAAGGAGCGAAAGCATCCTGCTGTGCGCTTTCCTCCGTGAAACTCTCGTCGTTGAGGTAGCGCTTGTCGATCTGCCACAGGTCTACCAAACAGATTACCGCGAGGAGCGTACAACAGAGCCAGCCGCGGAGCTTTCCAGCCGCAAAAGCCCAAAGCACGAGAATGCCCAGCACAATGATAAAGGCCGAACGCAAGGCGTCGCCCGAGAGAATGGCGTGGTGCATGGAGGTGATGGCGTGCATATACGTGCCCACGAGGTCGGAGGGGAAGCCTGCCTTTTGCATCATGGAGAACGTTTCCATGTCGGCCTGCGAAATGCAGTTGCCGGCTGCGCCGGGAGCCACTGCAAAGAGCAGACACAAACCAAGCGTGAGGACTGCCGCTACAGGAAGTCCTATCTTTTTGCGCAGAGAAACACCCTTCCACGAATGGAGTTGGAAAAGTTCGGGCTTGCGTGCTATCTCGTACACGCACAGCACGGCAAGGAGCGGCATGGTGAACTCTGCGATGACAAGTGCCGAACTAACCGTGCGGAACTTGGCGTAGAGCGGCATGTGGTCGATGATGAAGTTCGTGACCTCGGGGATGTTTTTACCCCAAGCAAAGATGAGGCTCAACACCGTGGCGGCAAGCAGTCCCCACTTTACAGGGCCTTTCACATAGAACAGGCCGAGAATGAAGAGGAAACATACAAACGCTCCTATATACACAGGGCCAACCGTGAAGGGCTGATCACCCCAATACTGGCTCAGGCCCGGCAGTTGCGCCTGAATATGGGCTTGCTGAAAAGCCTGTTGCGTTTGGCCGGCCGACTGGTAGAAGTCGTCGTAGCCCTCCATCTCTTCCACGCCTTCACGGTCGAGCAACGAGGCTGAGCCGCCGCCTTTGTAGTCGGGGATGAGCAGCGTGAGCGTTTCGTCGATGCCGTAGCTCCACATAGTGATGTAGTCGCGGTCCAAGCCGTTGGTGGCTTGCTGAGCCTGTGCGCCGGAGAACTTTTCAGGTGTCAGTTCGGCCTTACCGCGCATGGACTCCTTTGCATATTGGTAAGTGTGGTAGATATTGGGCAGGTTTGCCGCCACACCGAGAAGACCAGCAACCACAAGCACGCCTGTGGCTTTTGCCCACTTGACGAACGTACGCTTGCGCAACGCATCAACGAGGTAAGCCACCACGAGGAAGAACATGACAAAGAGGAAGTAATACGTCATCTGCATGTGGTTGCTCACCACCTGGAAGGCCGTGAACAGCGCCGTCACTACGCATCCCCAAAGATACTTGCCACGATAACAAAGCACGAGGCCGCCAATGGTGGGCGGGATGAAAGCGAGCGTCATCACCTTCCAGATATGCCCAGCAGCGATGATAATGAGAAAATACGACGAGAACGCCCACAATACCGAACCGAGCGCAGCCAAATAAGGCTTGAAGTTGAACGCACGAAGCATCACGTAGAAGCCAAGCAGGTAGAGGAAGAGGTAACTAATGGACGGGAACCACTTACCTGTGCCGAGGCCGTAGATTTCGGACAGTATCGAAACAGTGTCGGTAGCTGAATACGAAGGAGCCGTCTGGTAGGTAGGCATACCGCTGAAAATAGCATTAGACCAACGGGTCACGTCGCCATTGTGTTGTTCGCGGTAGAGTTGTTGCTCGTGGCCCAAGCCCACAGCTGCCACACTGTCGTGACCGCCAAGCACAAGTCCCTCGCTCATCGGAGTGAGGAAGTAGACTGTACTGACAAGCAGGAAAGCCAATATGACCACAACGTCGGGCAAGGCTTTCTTGAAAGAGAACTTTCCCCCTGCGGAGGGAGAACTTTGGTTTAAGTCCATAACTGGTACGTATTGTTTTTGATTATATGCGTTGTTATTCCCCCCAATTCTGGCGGTCGAGGTTACGGTAGCTGATGGCCTCCTTAATGTGCGCGGCATTGATGTCAGCAGCCCCATCGAGGTCGGCTATGGTGCGCGCCACTTTGAGAATGCGGTCGTAGGCGCGGGCAGAGAGGTCGAGCCGCTTCATGGCTTTGGAGAGCGACAGCGAAGCGTCTTCGTCGAGCCGGGCGTACTCTTCGAGTTGGGCGCGCGACATTTGGGCGTTGCAATGCACAGACTTCACGTCCTTGTAACGCTCCGTCTGCACGGCGCGCGCCTTGATGACCCGCTCGCGAATGGTGGCGCTGCTCTCGCCCTGAGGAGCAGAGGAGAGTTCCTCAACACGCACCGGAGCAACCTCTATCTGGATGTCGAAACGGTCGAGCAATGGGCCGGATATTTTGCTCTTGTAGCGCTGCACCTGAACGGGTGTACACGAACAATTGTGCGTGGGGTCGTTGTAGTAGCCGCAAGGGCAGGGGTTCATTGATGCCACGAGCATGAACGAACAGGGGAGGGTAGAGGAGTACTTGGCACGCGAAATGGTAATTTCCCGGTCTTCGAGCGGCTGACGAAGCGTCTCGAGAGCCGTTCGCGAGAATTCAGGGAGTTCGTCGAGGAAAAGTACACCATTGTGCGCCAGACTGATTTCGCCTGGCTTGTAACTCGTGCCGCCGCCAATGAGTGCCACGTCGGAGATGGTATGGTGGGGCGCACGGAAAGGACGCTGGGCGATGAGGGATGTCTGCATGCCGAGTTTTCCTGCCACGGAGTAGATTTGCGTAGTTTCAAGACTTTCGGCGAGCGTAAGCTGAGGCAGAATGGAAGGCATTCGCTTGGCCATCATGCTCTTGCCGCAACCGGGCGCACCGATAAGGATAATATTGTGTCCGCCAGCGGCCGCCACTTCAAAGGCGCGCTTCACGGCATCTTGCCCTTTCACGTCAATAAAGTCATTGCCACATTGGGCCTGAGCAGCGTAGAACTCCTCACGCGTGTTGACTACTGTTGGTTCAAGCTGACCTTTTCCTTCGAGAAAAAGCACAACTTCCGTAAGTGTCTCCACGCCGTATACTTTCAGTTTGTTTACCACCGCTGCCTCGCGCTCGTTTTCCTTGGGTACGAAGAGGGCTTCGAAACCCTGCTCACGTGCCTTGATGGCTATGGAGAGCGCACCCTTTACCGGGCGCACAGAGCCATCGAGCCCCAGTTCGCCTACAAAGACATACTTGTTAAGGTTGTCAGCCGGGATGCGCTTGAGCGAAGCGAGCATACCGATAGCAAGGGGCAGGTCGTAGCCGCTGCCCTCCTTGCGCACGTCGGCCGGAGCAAAGTTGATGGTGTACTTCTCGCGCAACGGGAGCGAAAAGCCGCTGTTCTGCAACGCCCCCTCCACACGGAGTTTGCTTTCACGAACGGCGTTGTCGGGCAAGCCGACCATGAAAAAGATGGTCTTATCCTCCTGCGAATGCAATTCGTTGGCGTTGACTTCAAGAAACACGGGCATGGCGGCCATGCCGTTGACTGCGGATGTGTGGATGGTTGTTAGCAAAACGGTAGGTTGAGAAGATGTTCCGCTATAATAGGTGCAGGAACAAAGATACTCTATGCCCTCGCCATGTGGCTGCGAGCATAGAGCAGGAGTTTGCGTTAGAGTTAGAATTTAGCTTTGTCGATGTCGGTAACATCGCGTTGGAGAATGCGCCCTTGTGCATCAACGAGCATCAGCGAAGGAACGTAGTGCAATCCGAGTTGCTTGACCAGCGGTGACTCAAAGGCTTTGCGGTCGCACACTACAGGGTAGCTGATGGTGTCGTTCTTCAAGTTTGAACGCAGCACCTCCTTGTCCACGTCGAGCGACACGACGATGCACTGCCACTTGCCAGCCTTGTCGCGGAGCTTGTTCTGCAAAGCACGCATAAAGGGACGGCTGTCGTTCTGCCACGTACCCACGCAGGCTATCACGAGGTTTTTGCCCTTGTAGTCGATACTCTTAATCGTCTTGCCGTCGAGCGTTTCGGCCGTAAAGGCAGGCATTTGCTCGCCCGCGCCATTCTCGAAGATGGGACGGAAGAAGTTGTCGATATACGTCACGGCACGCTCTTTGGGCTGTGCCTTTTTGAGAGCGTCGAGAAGGCTAAGGGCCGTTGGGGCGTCGGGGTTTTCTTTCAGTGCAAAGTATTTCTTAAACACCGCTACGGCAGCCAGCGTCTGCACATTTTCCTTAATAAACTGTGCCGCCGCCAAACGTTGCACCGAGGGCGCATCGTTGCCGTGCTTGATGCGGAAGTCAGAAAGCAGTTCATTCTGCTCCGTACCGCTCACCTCGGCCTCGCCGATTTTAGCTGCGTCACCCTTCATCTTAATGGTATGGCCGGGCTCGGCGATGAGGTACGTTTGCGTATAGTTAGGATAGAGCAACGTCAGGATTGCCGGTTCGCTAAGCTTACGTTCGTAGGTAAACTTTCCATCGGAGATGTGTACCGTGTCGATGCCCTCAAAAGCCCCGTCGTCGTTGTAAACGTAGAAGTCGGCCTCTGAGATATTGTTGAGCGTTCCCTCGATGCGCACACGGTCTTTTCCGGGGCTGCAGGCCGTCAGTACCACGGCACTAAGCAAGGCCAAGAGAGAGAGAAGTTTGTTCATCGGCTGCACAAGTTTTGGGTTGGTAGTTATTTGTACCCCAAACGGGTTGACACGCATTTCCACTGCGCCAACCCGTTCGGTGTAGCATATTCATGGCCGTTCCGCACAGGAGCGGAGGCGTTATTTCACGAGCGACTGGAATGCAGTGTCGTTGAAGAGATTGATAAATTCAAGGTCGTTTGCGGCGCGCGTTTTGAGCGTGCTGTCCTTGGAGATAGCCTCTTTGAGGTTCTTCACTGCGTCATTGTCGTTGTTGGTGCGAGCGGCTACAATGGCTTTAAGGTAACTTGTCACACCATCGGGACGAGCCACGTTGCTGAGCGTCTTCTGTGCGCTTGCATAGTCGTGGTTGAGGAGCTGCGCCAAAGCGGCAGAGTTGCTATTGACACCCTTGAAGCAAGCTGCGGCCTGCTGGTAGTTGCCGGCTGCCACCTGCAAGTTACCCAACACCTCGTTGTAGTTAGGCGATGCGGTAGCCTTCATCAAGTAGTCCTTAGCCTCAGTCGTTTTACCCTCGCTCAATGCGGCAAGAGCCTTGTTGGCGTTGACCTCAGGTGCATCGTCCTTCTTTGCGGCGGCCTTGTCGAGCCACATCTTAGCCTCAGCAAGCTTGCCGTCCTTATAGGCCAGCGTGGCCAGGTTGTTGTAGGCGCGGTAGTCGTCGGGATATTGCTTAACCGTCGTGTTGTAGATGTCCTTCTGCTTCTGTTCGTCCTCAGTGAGAGTGGCAGCATAGAGAAGTTCCTCTACGGAGAGCTGCGTAGCATCGTCCTTGTACTGCTGTTCAATCTCGTCGTCGCTGCGGCCAATGAGGTTGTAGTTGACCGTAAGACGGGCGCGGCGCAGTTCGGGCAACACCTCGTCGGCCAATTCCTTGTAACCGGCGGAAAGGTTGCGTATCTGCTTCTCGCGCTCTTCTGGATCTTGGTACATGGAAAGCACGCGGAGAATGATATCCTTGTCCTGAATGTTGGACTGGCTCACGAGTTCCTGGAAACCTTCCCAGTCCTCGGCTGTGTACTTGGAGTCAACGTCTGCGTCGAGTTTGTTGCTTTTGAGTTGCTTGTCCACATAGCCCTTAGACGACTTCTCGCGGTCCTTTGCAAGGGCTGTGTTCAACTTCATTCCGCCGTCGGGCGAAGCGTAGGCCGACACCTCAACGTTTTCTAGCATATAGCCCTTTTGGTCGGCCTTGATGAGGCGCAGCGTGTTGAGGAAGTCCTGCACAGACGTACTCTTCAACTCGCTGTTGCGGATGTTGGCCTGATTGATGAGGTACTTTATCTGCGCCTGCTTGGTCTGCTTGATAGCGTACTGGTACTTGTCGGGAGCAATCTGCGCGTCGGTGGCGGCGGCAGTGTTCTGGATGAGAGTGGACGTGGCGATGATGCCGTTGTCTACTTTCACGTCAGGGATTTGCACCGTTTTCCTACCCACCTTTGCGTCGAACACAAGGTAGAGGTCGCTCTTCTGCATAGCAGGATCGTAGGTAAACGTGTTGCGAAGCGTGTAGTTTCCGCCCAGACGATAACTGATTTCCTGATCGTTGCCCTGCACCTTTTCACCTTGAAACGTAGCGGGCTGGCCGTTGGTGGACTGCTGTCCGTAGCGCAATACGGGAAGCACTGTCACCACGGCGTTCTTCTTCATGTATTTTTCGGGAAAACGCCCGTTGATGGTTACGGCTACCTGTCCGCCGTTTGTTTCCATCGGCGTGGGATTTACAGAAAAGTTATCGGCTGTCAATTCGCCCAACTTGCCACAAGCGGTCAGCGTCAGCGCGCCGGCAAGCAAGAGCGATACATAAAGTGGTTTCTGCATGCTTCTATTGTGTTATGCGTAAGTTTTGATTCAGTGTTTTTCCGTACAACGCATTAAAAAAGACGTGTTACGTGCGTTGCCGTGTGGGGCAAAGGTAAGCAAAAACGGGTAATCGCTCTCTACAATAAAGCTTAAATAACTTTGCCCGAAAGGCGGTGTCAGTTCTTGCCTAAATCTTCTTGCAAAATGCTTTCGTACACCTTTATCACGTTGCGCACGTCGAAGAGTGTTTCGGCCTTTCGGCGGCTGTTGAGCGACATTTGCCGCTTCTCGTCGGGCAAAAGTGCCAAATAGCTCAACATAGCCTCGGCCAGTGCTTCGGCGTTACGCACAGGGACAATGTAGCCGTTCTGCCCGTCGTCCACTGCTTCGCGGCAGCCCGGCAGGTCGGTGGTGATGATGGGTTTGCCGCTCCCGCAAGCTTCCATAAGCGCACGGTTAAAGCCTTCGCCGTACGAGGGCAAAATCATCACGATGCCTTTGCGCTGATAAACGCTCTGCATATCCTTCGTAAAGCCCAGGTATTTTACTACTCCGTCCTTTTCGTCGGCGCGCAGACGTTCCTCTGGCACGCTGTTGGGATAGGAGGGGTCGAGCGAACCTAGCAGTTCGACGCTGACATCGGGATGCCGCTCCTTGACAATCCGTGCGGCTCGTGAGAGTTCGTCATACCCTTTGTCCCACAGAATGCGCCCTACATAGAGAAACGTAGTATGGTCCGAAACGTTGTCGGCAAACGCAAAATGGTCCATATTGATGCCCTCGCCACCTTCGAGGAGGAGTATCTTGTTCTCAGGACACATCTTTCGATCGATGGCAAGCTGGCGATTGTGCGCGTTCAGCACGAAGAGGTGCTTTGTATGGCGCAAACCAAAACGATAAAACGACCGCGCCATGCGGCATTTCAGCCCGTTATTGATAAAGATGTACCCCAAGCCCGGCATCATGGCAGTAGACGGACAATGCATACTGTGGGCAGCCATCGTGCCGTATATATTGGGCTTTATGGTGTAATTGAATATGTAGTCGGGCTTTTCGCTTTTGAATATCGCCCGCATCTGACGATAATATTTCCAGTCGCTCAGCAGATCGAACGATGTGCGCTTCATCCGCACGGGAATGTAACGCACACCCTCGGGGATGCTCGTCTGCATCTGCTTGTCGTCCTTTTCGGGAGCCACAAGTACCACGTCGTGTCCCTTCTGCGCAAAATGCTTCATCACCTCGCCGCGAAAGTTCACCAATCCCCAAAGGGTATTATCGCAAAATATCAGTTTCATAGTTCGTCGATTTTATTTCCGCCCGAAGTCGGCAGGTATTTCTCCCCAACGGTCGGTCTCCCACTTGCGAAGAGGGATTTCGTTGTAGGTATTTGCTTGCAACCATTGCTCGGCTCGTTCCACAATGCGGAAGAGTTCCTCGGTGCGTGCGGTGCGGGCCAACTGCGACTTGCAGTGTTTTTGCCTCACCCACGAGAGTGCCGTGCGGCTGTCGGAATAAATGGGCATTGTGCGCCCGCGCTTTTTGAGAAGGGCAAGGGCGTGGACAACGGCAAGGAACTCACCGATGTTGTTCGTGCCGAAGCAGGGACCGAAGTGGAATATCTCCTGCCCTGTGGCGAGGTACACCGCGCGGTACTCCATTTTGCCGGGATTGCCCGAACAGGCGGCATCCACGGCGAGTGCGTCTGCCGGCACTTCGGGGGGCAGTGGCAACACCGTGTCGTGGCGATAAGCGGGCGGATTGGGGGGACAGTCGGCTGAGTGTTTCGTCGGTTTCTTCACCTTCTTGCTGTTCTCTTCTTTATGGGATTGCATCGTCCCTCCGTAAGGAGGATCGGACTGGAATGCCTGTTGTGCCTCGGCCATGGAGGGAAACGATTTATACACCGCCCCTTCCGCTCCGTTTACCTGCTCCTTGCAATCGTCCCAGCTGGTATAGATGCCGGGAGTTTTGCCTTTCCATACTACATAGTACTTCTGTTTCTGCTTGCTCATAAGAAAGGGTTGAGAGACGACGGATGTTTACAGGAAACGCTTCGTGAGGTACTTTACAGGATACCAAACGGCGGAGAAACCAACGGCTATCACCGTAACGAGTACGAGCAGCACGTCAGTGGGATGTACACTCACGGGATATGCCTCGATGATAAAGTTGCTGCTCGACCCACCAAGTTTTATCAGTCCGTAGCTTTGTTGCAACCAGCAGAGGCACAAGCCCAAGCCGATGCCTATCATCGCACCTATAATGGTGATGAACCGCCCTTCGTAGAGGAATATGCGGAACAGGGTGCGGTTGTCTGCCCCGAGGCACCTCAGCGTTTCCGCGTCGGAACGTTTGTCAATGATGAGCATCGACACCGAACCGATAATATTGAAGCAAGCCACGAGTAGGATAAACGTGAGGAAGAGATAGGCCACGAGCTTTTCAATGTTCATCACGTTGAACACCTCCTGCTGCTGTTCGAGTTGGTCGAGCACCTTGAATCGGTCGCTCGCCAAACGACGCATTTTATCCTTTACGCTACTCACCGGCACGCCGTCGGCCACCTTCACCTCCATGGCCGTCACGCAGTTGGACTGTTCAAAGAGATTTTGGGCAAAACTCAGGGACGTAATCATGTAGTTCTCGTCGTACTTGCGCTGATTGACGTTGAACACCACCCGGGGCGACGTTACGTCGGCAGCATTGAAACTCTCGCCGGGATTGGCAAGGTTTACTTTTTCGCCCTTGCGCGGCGCACAGATTTGTATCGACTGGTAGTCTACGCCCCCCATTGTGGCGGCAAGACCGATACCGGGTATGCCGTATTCAATGCCAGCACGCTGAAGCTGATACGTGCCGTTGCCGTAGAGGATGGAACGTATGCCCGTCACCTTGTCGAAGTTGTCGTCCACGCCTTTGAGGGTAATCACCACGGGGTGTCCGCGAAACAATATCAGCGCATTGTCCTCCAACGTGTATGAAACGGCTTTTACCTCGGGCAGCTGCTTCATTTTCACCAATGTGGGGTCGTCCTCTGCGGCAAATTTTCCCTGTGCAGGCACCACCTCAATCTGCGGGTCGAATGCCGTGTAGAGCGTGCCGATGAGGTCGTGAAAACCGTTGAACACGCTGAGCGTACAAAGAAGGGCAGCCGTACAAAACGCCACGCCCGTCACCGAAATGGCGGAGATGATGTTGATAGCCCCCACCTTCTTCTTGGAGAAGAGGTAGCGGCGAGCCACAAAGAGAGGGAAGCGCAGAGCTTGGAACATACGCGGGACGGAGAGATGTGTTTATTGGTCGGAATGCGGAGTGTCTTTGAGCAGCGAATCGATGTGTTCGAGATAGTCGAGCGAATCGTCGATGAAGAATTTGAGTTCGGGAATGATGCGCAGCTGGTGACGCACGCGCGTGCCGAGTTCATAACGTATTTCGCGCGTATTAGCGTTGATGTTTTTCAGGATGTCAGCTGCTTTTTCGCTGGGGAAGATGCTGAGATATCCGCGCGCAATGCTGAGGTCGGGACTGATGCGTACGGCACTGACCGACACAAGCACGCCGTGCGTGCCCTGCGTCTGGCGCTGGAAGATGTCGCTGAGTTCCTTCTGTATAAGTCGGGCTATTTTTTGCTGTCGTGTAGTTTCCATTCGTATGTATAATATATATGTATGTTCGGCTTAGTATTCTGTGGTCATCCACTCTATGGCACTTGTGGTACGTGCCAACCATACCTTGTCGGCCTCGTCGGTGAGCAGGGGCATGAGGCGGCGGCGCACCATGAGGTGGTAGTTGTTTATCTGCTCAACTTCAATGGGGGTGAGCAGCGATCGGTCCACGGGGCGCAGGTCGTAGGGGCAGAGCGTCAGTGCCTCGAATTTAAGGAAGCGGCCAAAGTCCGTTTCCTTGTCGGCTACGCAGAGCAGGGTGTTCTCTATGCGTACTCCAAACTTTCCCGGAACGTAGATGCCCGGTTCGTCGGTGATGGTCATGCCCTCGCGGAAAGGCACGAGCGTGCAGCCGCGCACGTTTTTGCGTATCTGCAACGGTCCTTCGTGCACACAGAGGTGCGCCCCCACGCCGTGGCCCGTTCCGTGTCCGAAGTCGTAGCCAGCCGCCCACATGTCCTGACGGGCAGCAAGGTCGAGCTGCAAACCCGTTGTGCCTTCGGGAAAGTGCATACGCATCAGGCGCAGATGTCCTTTCAGCACAAGCGTATAGACGCGGCGTTCCTCGGCGGTCAGATTGCCGAGAGCCACGGTGCGCGTAATGTCGGTTGTGCCGCAATCGTACTGTGCGCCACTGTCGAGCAGCAGCAGACCATGCTGAGGCAACCTTACGTTGCTCTTTGCGTCGGCCTCGTAATGCACAATGGCTCCGTGCGCGCCACAGGCGGCTATCGTGCCAAAACTCAATTCCTTGAAGCCATCGCACTCAGCGCGGAAGGCGGTGAGCTTTTCGTCGAGTGAAAGTTCGGTTACTTCCTCACCGTGAGCCATGCGTTCGTCGAGCCAACGGTGGAACTTCACCAGTGCCACACCGTCGCGCAACATAGCCTGACGGAAGCCCTCGCGCTCGGCAGGGTTCTTCTCCGTGCGCCATTGTTCGATGGGCGAACAGAAATGCTTCTCCTCGCCGTTGCAAAGCGTCAACGTGGCGAGCGAGGGGTCTATGTGCAACCGCTTGCCCAGAGTTTTCACCGTCTCGGCTATTGCCTCGTAAGGCAGGCAGCTCACTCCAGCTTTTTCAAGCTGCGCCGCAGCTTCGGACGTGAGTGTATCGCAATGCGTAAAGAGGGTATTGGATGCTTCGCCTTTCAGGTCGACGAGAAGATAGGCAAGAAACACGGGATTGTAGGGTATGTCCGACCCGCGCAGGTTGAGCAACCACGCCAAGTCGGCCAAGTCGTTGAAAAGGTACGCCCCTTCGGAGCAGCCCACCGTTTGCAGGTACTGCGTAAGGCGGACCAATTTGCTCTCCCCGCTTTCTCCGGCATATTGCAGGGGATGAACGCTTATTGCACCATTGGGCAACGCAGGGCGGTCTTGCCAAATTGCGTCGAACGCATCGGAGGCAACCACTACCTCTATGCCGTTGTCAGCCAGTTCCTTGGCTGCACTGACAGTAATCATGTCGGACGGTGCGGCAACCGTTTTCGCGCCAATTTCTTTGAGCCACTGCACCACGCTGGGTACGCCCTCGTCACCCTCACGCATAAGGGTGAAAGGTGAACCTTTGAGTTCGTCGTCGGCTTGCAGGAAGTAGCGCGAGTCTGTCCACAACCGGGCATCATCAGCCGTGACGACCGCCACGCCGGCCGATCCGGTAAATCCGCTCAACCACTCGCGGCACGCATATCGGGAGGGGATGTATTCGTCGTTGTGGGGGTCGGCCGTTGGCACAACGTAAGCATCAACAGGCGTACCCTGCTGCGCCAATTCAGCAAGCCAGCCGCGCAGAGCGGCCACTCTTTCGTCAATCGTCATGGAAAGTGTTTTTCGTTCACTTGCTCAGTTCGAGCATACGTTCAATCGGCTTCACCGCACGCTCTGCCACGTCGGCCGGAACTTCTATCTCGGGCCATTCGTAACGCAACGTGTTGTACACCTTTTCGAGGGTGCAAAGGCGCATGTAGTTGCACTCGTTGCAACCGCAGGTGCTGTCGTCGGGCGGTACAGGGATAAAGTTTTTCTCGGGGCAGTTCTTCTGCATTTCGTGGAGGATGCCGCTCTCGGTCACCACGAGGAATGTGTCGCTGTCGGACTTTATCGCGTATTTGAGCAAGGCGGCCGTCGAACCCACCACGTCGGCGAGTTTCACCACGGCTCCGCGGCATTCGGGGTGTACAAGCACCTTTGCCTCGGGGTGTTCTTTTTTCAGTTCCACGAGTTTCTCCACCGAGAAACGTTCGTGCACGTGGCAACCGCCGTTCCACAAGAGCATATTGCGTCCGGTCTGCGAGTTGATATAGTTGCCCAAGTTATAGTCCGGACCGAAAATGAGTTTTGCGTCCTTGGGGAAGGTGTCTACTATCTTCTTGGCGTTGCTCGACGTGACCACCACGTCGGTGAGTGCCTTTACGGCGGCCGTAGTGTTGACGTACGACACCACCTGATAGCCGGGATGCGCCTTCACAAACTCAGCAAAAGCGTCGGCCGGGCAGCTCTCGGCGAGCGAACAGGTGGCGTTCAGGTCTGGCACAAGCACTTTCTTCTCAGGACAGAGTATCTTGTTGGTCTCGCCCATGAAATGCACGCCGCACATCACGATGATATCGGCATCGGTCTTTGCCGCCTGCTGCGCCAACCCCAGGCTGTCGCCCACAAAGTCGGCAATGTCCTGCAGCACGCCCTCCGTGTAGTAGTGCGCCAAAATGATGGCGTTTTTCTCCTTGCACATACGGCGGATTTCGGCTTTTAGGTCGAGCCCCTCAGCGATGGGTTCATCTACGTAACCCTTTGCTTTCCAACTGTCTTTGATGTCTGTCATGCTCTTGCTGAAAAATAAATAGATGTATCCTGTTCTTGTCGCAAAGTTAGTAACTTTGCAAGCAATACAACATATAAAGCACAAAAATGAAGATTGAACAACAACTCCAATCGTCGGTCATTGAAGCTGTCAAAGCCGTCTACGCACAAGATATCACTCCCGAACAAGTAAGTCTGCAAAAGACGAAAAAGGACTTCGAGGGACACCTCACGCTCGTGGTGTTCCCCCTGTTGCGTGTGTCGCGCAAGAAGCCCGAAGACACGGCACAGGAAATCGGTGAATGGCTCATGGCGAACACGAGCCTGCTGCACAGTTTCAACGTGGTGAAGGGTTTCCTCAACCTCGTCATTGCTCCCAAGGTATGGATTGAGTTGCTCAATTCCATTGAGGCCGACGAACACTTCGGCATTACTGCTCCCACGGAAAACAGTCCGTTGGTGATGATTGAATATTCTTCGCCCAACACCAACAAGCCGCTCCACCTTGGCCACGTGCGCAACAACCTGCTCGGTTGGGCGCTAGCCAACGTCATCGAGGCTAACGGCAATCGCGTGGTGAAGACCAACATCGTAAACGACCGCGGCATCCACATCTGCAAGTCTATGCTCGCTTGGTTGAAGTATGGCAACGGCGAAACGCCGCAGTCGTCGGGCAAGAAGGGCGACCACCTCATTGGCGACTACTACGTGGCCTTCGACAAGCACTACCGCGAAGAGGTAAAGCAGCTGCAAGCGCAGTACGAGGCTGAGGGCATGGCCACCGACGCAGCCAAGGAAAAGGCCGAGAAGGAGGCTCCGCTCATCAAGGAGGCTCACGCCATGCTCGTGAAGTGGGAGGCCAACGACCCCGAGGTGCGCTCGCTCTGGCGCAAGATGAACGAATGGGTTTACGCCGGTTTCGACGAAACGTACAAGGCTCTCGGCGTGGGCTTCGACAAGATATACTACGAAAGCGACACTTACCTCGTGGGCAAAGCCGCCGTGGAGGAAGGATTGAAGAAGGGACTTTTCTTCCGCAAGGACGATGGCTCCGTATGGGCCGACCTTACGGCCGATGGCCTCGACGAGAAACTCCTTCTGCGCTCCGACGGCACAAGCGTGTACATGACGCAGGACATCGGTACGGCTAAGCTCCGCTTCCAAGACTTCCCCATCAACAAGATGGTCTACGTGGTGGGCAACGAACAGAACTACCACTTCCAAGTGCTTTCCATCCTTCTCGACCGCCTGGGCTTTGAATGGGGCAAAAGCCTCGTACACTTCTCATACGGCATGGTGGAACTGCCCAACGGAAAAATGAAGAGCCGCGAAGGCACGGTGGTTGATGCAGACGACCTTGTAGAGGGCATGAAAGCGCAGGCACGCCAAACAATCGACGATGCGCAGAAGAGCACCGACATGAGCGAGGAAGAGAAGAACGAGGTGGCCCGCATCGTGGGCATGGGCGCGCTGAAATACTTCCTTTTGAAGGTGGACGCACGCAAGAACATGCTTTTCAACCCCGAAGAGAGCATCGACTTCAACGGCAACACGGGGCCATTCATCCAATACACTTACGCACGTATCCGTTCTATTCTGCGCAAGGCCGCAGATGCAGGCATTGCCGTACCCGCCGAACTCCCCACCGACATTGAAATTTCAACCAAGGAGGAGGAAATCATTCAGCACGTGGCCGACTTTGCCGCCGTCATCCGTCAGGCTGGCACAGAATACCAGCCCGCCGCCGTGGCTAACTATTGCTATGAACTCGTGAAGGAATACAATCAGTTCTACCACGACTTCAGCATCCTCCGCGAGGAGGACAAGGGCAAGCAGCTCTTCCGCCTCGTGCTTTCACAGAACGTGGCCAAGGTGGTGCGCCTGGGCATGGGCCTTCTCGGCATCGAAATGCCCGAACGCATGTAACGCCCCTAAACAAGCAGAACGAACTACATCACGACGTGCGGCGGTTCAAAGGTGAGAGTCTTTGAACCGCCGCACTCATTGTATCCCCTTGTCGGTACACAAGGGTAATGGCCGAAAAGCTGAGGGACAGGAGGCGCATATTGAAAATCAACGAGTTACGTATTACTCGAAGAAGGCTTCATCTAA